>JACRQA010000034.1 GCA_016222915.1 Nitrospirota bacterium
TTGTGCGTGTTTACAACGCACACGCCTGTTGAAGCGGGACATGACAAATTTTCTTATGAACTGTTTAAAAAAGTATTTGGAGACTATTTCCCCGAAAACATCCTGAAAAAGCTTGCAGGTGAGAATAAAGTCAACATGACCCTTCTCGGCTTCAATTTAAGTAAGTACGTCAACGGAGTTGCAAAAAAGCATGGTCAGGTTTCAAAGAGCATGTTCCCGGGATACCAGATAAACGCGATAACAAACGGCGTGCATTCGTACACATGGACCTGTGACAGCATGAAAAAAATCTATGACAAATATCTCCCCGGATGGGCCAATGAGCCTGAAATATTCGTGAGGATAGGCGCAATCCCCGATGAAGAACTCTGGGGCGCGCACCAGGAGGCGAAGAAACTACTTGTAGATTATGTCAATTCCATTTCAGACGCAGGCATGGACTGCGACACACTGACGATTGGCTTTGCAAGGAGGGCCACAGCATATAAAAGAGCTGACCTGTTATTTTCAGACTTAAAGAGGCTTGAACAAATCGGTACAGGCAAAATACAGATTGTCTATGCTGGAAAGGCCCACCCTAAAGACACTGTAGGCAAGCAGTTAATTGAAAAGATATTTTCTTACAAAGAACAGTTTAAAGGAAAGATCAGGATAGCCTTCATTCAAAACTACAATATGGAAATAGCCCTTAAGCTCGTCTCAGGGGTCGATATCTGGTTAAATACCCCCTTGAGGCCACTTGAGGCCTCCGGCACAAGTGGCATGAAGGCGACCCATAACGGAGTGATGAACTTCAGCGTGCTTGACGGCTGGTGGATAGAGGGCCACATCGAGGGATACACAGGCTGGGCCATAGGTCCAGCTCCAAAAGAGATAGAGTCGGACATTAATATGAATAAAATCGACGCCGATGATTTATATTACAAGCTTGAAAAGATAATAATCCCCCTTTATTATAACGATCGCAAAATGTGGATCCGGATGATGCAGAACGCCATAGGCAAAAACGCGTATTATTTCAACTGCCACAGAATGATGCGCAGATATGTTACTGAAGCTTATATAAGGTAATCTTCCGGCAAGCCCTGTGGGTCATTGTGATCTGACTGCTTCATCAGAAGGCTGCTCATTATCAGTATCCTTATCCTGAACATAATCATCTTCCTGTTCATCCCCGGACCGGACGCCGCATTCTTGAGGCTCCTGGCCTGTGGTGGCTTCATCAGGTATGGCAACTGATTGATGTACCTCCTCGGCATATTCCGGTAGTTCGGGGGCTTCTGATGACCTCTCATCAGGTTCCGGAATGTCAACCTCCTGAAACTCTTTCAACGTTGGAAGCTCTGACAAATCCTTCAGCCCGAAGTACTGCAAGAACTCCTTGGTCGTACCATACATCAGCGGTCTTCCGGGGACCTCTTTCCTGCCGAGGATTTTAATAAGCCTCTTGTCCAATAGTGTCTTTACAACGCCGTCAGAGTTGACACCCCTGATGGCCTCTATTTCCGCCTTGATAATCGGCTGCTTGTACGCAATTATGGCCATGGTTTCAAGGGACGACTGGCTGAGTTTTTTTGGCACTGAAGTAGAAAGGAGCTTCTTGACCCAGGGGGCGCATGCAGGATTGGTGACCATCTGGTACCCTTCAGCTACTTCCACTATAAAAAGACCGGCATTTCTGACTGAATAATCGCTGACAAGGTCTCTGATGAGCCTCTCTGTATTATATTTATCTATTTCTGTTATCTTTCTGATCGTGTCGAGAGTTACAGGCTCGCCGGCCATAAACAGTATCGCTTCAATAACAGATTTTGCTTCCTCGTCTTGCATATAATATTGTCCTCTGTGATGAAATTATTTGATCCTTGATGAGTTAAAATCGTAGCAGAATCTGTTGAAAATTACAATGCCGGGAACGGGTTTTTCAGGAGGCCTTTCTCTGATATCTCCCCAGAGGATGCTCTTTAAGGACTTCAGCATCCCTGCCATTATTCAACAGTTCAATCATTCTGGTCAGGGCTTCCTGCTGAAAGGAACAGATGTGCTCAACAGGAATTTCATAGGGAAACCTTCCGTCGATAAAATTGGACAACGGAGTATAGTTGGGAAGTCTGGACAACATGAGAATTCCACTGAATATTCTTTTGTTTGTTTTAAAAGAAAAAATAAGGCTCTCCAGTCTCTTTTCGAGAAAGATATCATTTCTCCTCTGCATAGCCTTGTCAAGTCTCTTCATGATTCTCCTGTATTTCTTGTCGATAATACTGTCAGACTTAATTTCAAGTATTGAATGAATAAAAGGGATTCTTGACCTTTCCATATTATGGGCGACAGTATCGGCACAAAGGTGCATCAGATAGCCGTAAGCAAAGGCTTTCTGCCTGTCTGTTTTCGCAGACCCGAACAATTTCCAGGCAATTTCCCAACTATGAGAGTTTGTCTCAAACGCCTGGAACCGTCTGCCAAGAATAATATCCGCACTTACATTCCCATATAAAAAATCGCTTTTATATTTTTTTATTATCGCATAGACGCCTGCAGGCACAAGGGCAGCTCCAAAATCAATAACCTGATATCCCAGATAAATATGTGTGAGAGGTCCCCACGCGTCCGCAATTGAAGGAATAAGGATTATCGATAAAAACCAAACAAGAATCAACATAACTTGTTATAGTTTATTCTTTTTCTACCATAAAATCTATAGCTAAAAAAATGTTAATAAATTAATAAATACTGCAGCACTTTTTCTGCTCTCAGCGTAGGATGGTTTATCTTAATAATTTGACCCATATGTAACATTTGCAAACTGGAAATTATTAATAACCGTTGTAATTATATTAATAATTTTATTATACTTGTACCTGTCAGCCCACAATTCCTTAAATTTTGCAGTGGGTTCATGTTATATAAACAGACCATGATCAAAGGGAGAATATGATTCAAAGACAAGACCATCTTAAAAAAATGGAAATAAAAAAACAGCATAAACTGGATGCGGGTGTGGTTTCCGAACTCTACCCCGATGTCGAGGGCATAGTTATACACATGACATATTTTCATAACGCTGAAAATCCTGTGCTTATGCAGCGAACAGTTAATGTCTTTCCTTCCAGTTACGCCTTTTTCAAGATGGAATGTATGATCAAAGGATGCGAAGGCGGCGGTTTTGACCTGACATCGTTAATTGCAAAAAATATTAAGCAGCATAAGAAGTCATTTAAGGGAGAATTGGTTTGCAAGGGGAAAAACGGCGGTAAGCCATCTGACCATGCAAGAATTTCTTATGAAATCAATATAACATACGGTAAAAAGAAGCGTTCCAACTCTGTTAGAGGACAGGATACAGTGAAGAAAAAACTGAACAGCCGGCGAGACAAGCCCACTTTAAAACGATTTATTAAATTTAAAGGCCTTCATCCTTTTCTTCCGCGCTTCAATTCTTTTTCTTTTCTCTTTAACAGAGGGCTTCTCATAATATCTTCGGTTTTTCAGTTCCTTGAAAATACCCTCTTTCTGAAGCCGGAGCTTAAGATCTCTTATCGCTTTTTCTATGTTATTCCCTTTGACTTTAATTTCCAAAATGTTTTATCTTCTCCCTCTTCTGCCGGGACCTGCACTGCCCTTGCCCTTGCTATTGCCATAACCGCCTGCACCGCCTCTGCCTCTGTCATAGCCGCCTCTCCCACCGCCAAAATCCCTTTTTTCTCTTGGTGGTTTGGGACGTGCTTCATTTACCACAATTGTTCTGTCCATGAATGAAGATCCATTCAAGTCGGCAATTGCCTTTTTTGCATCTTCTTCTGCTGCCATTTCAATAAAAGCGAACCCTTTTGACTGGCCGGTATTTGCATCAGTTATTATCTTGGCCGACTCAACTTCTCCAACAGTTGAAAACAATTTGACAAGGTCTTCTTCTGATGCATTAAATGAAATGCTGCCCACATATAACTTCTTTCCCATATATTTACCTCTCCATTAAAATAAAAATGCCTCGCAGACTTTAAAGCTGTGAGGCTTATCAACTTTAAAAGTTATAATACTATAGCACAAATTAAATTAATTTGTTATCGGGTATAAATCGCGTTATTTACTTTTTGGCCTCACCAATCATAGGAACAAACGCGACCCCTCCCATCTGTTCAACATTGAGCTCATTGATATTCTTTGTAACAAGAGTCAATGTTTGATAGTACAGTGTGCTTCCAAGAGGAATAATTAATCGTCCCCCTTCTTTTAATTGTTTGATCAGCGGCGGAGGTATGTGATTAGCAGACGCCGTAATTATGATTGCATCAAATGGCGCGTACTGCTCCCATCCATAGTAGCCGTCCGCATATTTCGTTTTAATATTTTTATAGCCGAGCAAATGAAGAAGTTTACTTGCCGATTCTTTAAGCCTTTCCCTGATTTCAATTGTATATACTTCATGAACAATCTCAGCGAGGACGGCAGCCTGATATCCGGAGCCGGTTCCGATTTCAAGGACCCGGTCAGATGATTTCAGGTTTAATGCTTCAGTCATCCAGGCCACTACATAGGGCTGGGAAATGGTCTGCCCTTCACCGATTGGCAGCGGATGATCTCCATAGGCCCTCTCCTTCAGTGAACTTTCTATGAAGAGATGCCTCGGTATTTTCCTCATCGCATCAATAATGCGACGGTCTTTAATGCCTCTCCCCTCAATCTGTTCTTCAACCATTCTAAGTCTCTGAATAGTTGTTTTATCAGCATTGCCGGGGTTATCTGCTGCTGACGAATATCGGGAGAAACCCATGAGAGAAAGAGTGAACAATATTAGGAAAGCTTTAACTACAAATCCATACATGACCGATTTGCCTCTGACTTACAACTAATGGAGATATTTCCAATCACCTGGAACGTCAGGCAATACCAAAGTTTAAGCGCATCTTAACAAATAGCTTCCATGTATTTCGCTACATTTGCCTTAATGTCACCAGTTAAAATTCCCGACGCTACCGCGGCAGCATCCGCCCCGGATATCAATACCTCATTTACATTTTCCCACGTAATACCTCCGATTGCAACTATCGGTATGTGAATATGTTCTCTGATTTGTCTTAACGCATTTATTCCTCTGGGACTTCCGGCGTCCTTTGTCTTTGTATGGAACATAGGACCAAAGCCGATATAATCAGCTCCGGCCTTCTGTGCCTTAATCGCCTGATTGATATTGTGGGTTGATATGCCGATTAACTTCCCTTTCCCCAGTATTTTTCTTGCATCTTCAACCGGGACGTCCTCCTGTCCCAGATGAACACCATCGGCATTGACTGCAAGCGCAATATCAATGTAATCATTGACGATAAAAACAACTTTACGCCTTATGGTAATGTCCCTGATGCTGATCGCAGTATTGTAAATTTCCTTCTTGGATAGATTTTTTTCCCTTAATTGTATCGTCCTTATGCCGGCATCTATTGCCCTCCGGACGATTTGAATATGTGACAGGCCTGCTGCTTGAGTATCGGTGATAAGGTATAAGGGGGCGTGTTGGAAAATAGTGCTCATCCGCTCAGGACTGAAGGTCAAATATAAAAGAACAACAAACTATAACCAGACGGCGTATACAATTAATATGTTATTCCGCCTTCTGAATTAAGACCTGCTCCCCTTTATTTTTCCTCTCCAGAAAATGTGTATTGATATTACCCTTTATGAAATCTGGGTCGTCCAGGATTTTTAGAAAGAATGGGACTGTGGTTTTTATGCCGTCGATGATAAATTCATTTAATGCCCTCTTCATCTTAACTATGGCCTCTTTTCGGTCCTTCCCGTGGACTATCAATTTCGCAATGAGTGAATCATAGTGCGCCGGAACCGTCCAACCAGAATAAGCGGCTGTGTCTGTCCTGACGCCTCTTCCTCCAGGGGGGACGAACAAGGCAAGCTTCCCCGGTGACGGGATGAACCTTTCAGGGTCTTCTGCATTTATCCTGCACTCGATACTATGTCCTGAAAATTTAACGTCCTGCTGTCTCAGAGACAGAGGCTCTCCTGCGGCAAGTTTAATTTGTTCCTTGACGATGTCTATTCCGGTGATCATCTCCGTAACAGGGTGCTCGACCTGGATTCTCGTATTTATCTCCATAAAATAAATCTGACCGTCATTGGCAAGAATGAATTCGATCGTGCCGGCGTTTCTGTATTTGAAGGCCTTTGCCGCCTTTATAGCCAGCTCTCCGATTTTTCTTCGGAATTTGGAATCTGCCAGCATATAAGGCGCTTCTTCAAGAAGCTTCTGGTGCCTTCTTTGAATAGAACAGTCCCTTTCCCCCAGGTGGATGATATTGCCTTTGTTGTCGGCCAGTATCTGTACCTCTATGTGCCTCATATCAGGGATGTATTTTTCAATATACAGGTCGCCGTTCGCAAAAGCCGCAAGGGCCTCCTTCTGGGCCATGTAATACATCTGGGGCAGGTCTTTTTCATCCTGCACAATTCTCATTCCCTTGCCACCGCCGCCTGCAGATGCCTTGAATATGACAGGGAACCCTATAGTTTTGGATATCTTCAGCGCGTCCTCTTCGTTTAAAACAGGAGTTTCACTGCCGGGAACTACCGGGATGCCTTTTCTCTTCATCAGCTTGCGGGCCATTGATTTGTCTCCGCCGACACGTATGTTTTCAGCCGATGGTCCGATAAAGGTTATTCTTGAAGCCCTGCAGGCCTCTACGAAATGGGAGTTTTCAGCAAGGAACCCGTATCCCGGATGGATCGCCTCGGAGTCCGTAATCTCGGCCGCGCTGATAATTGCAGGGATATTCAAATAACTCTGGCCTGCAGGAGCAGGCCCTATACAAATTGCCTCATCAGACAGTCTTACAGGCAGGGTGTTTTTGTCAATGTCGGAATAGACAACAACAGTCTTTATCCCGAGCTCATGACACGCACGGATGATTCTTAACGCAATTTCACCTCTATTGGCTATGAGAACTTTCTTGAATAAATTCATGACGCGGGTTCTATGCGGAAAAGAGGCTCCCCGTATTCAACGGAATGTCCGTTCTCAATGAGGATCTGCAAAACGGTACCGTCGGTATCACTCTCTATTTCATTCATTAATTTCATAGCTTCAATTATACAGAGGACCTGTCCTTTTTTAACTGAACTACCCACCTCAACAAAAGGAGGCGCCTCAGGAGAAGGCGCCCTGTGAAATATGCCGACAATCGGGGAAGTGATAGTTATATGCTTCGTCTCTTCAGCAGGCATCTCTTTTGCCGCGGCCATTTCCTCGACAGCGGGTTTGGCTACAGAAGGAGCAGCTTGAACAGACGGAAAAAACTTTTCTCTTTTGATCTTCAGTTTAGCTCCATCTCTTTCGATCTGAAGCTCGGTAATATCGGTATTCTGCAACAGTTCTATTAAATTTTTTATTTCATCCAGTTCCATAATATTCCCCGTTTTCAGTCTGAGGTTATTAGTGTTTGGGTCATCGCTTATGGCTTAAAGCTTATTTCACCCTTTCAATATATTCAGATGTTCTTGTATCGATCCTAATGATATCCCCTTCATTCAAGTGAAAAGGCACTTTAACGGTGAGTCCCGATTCAAGAAGGGCAGGTTTGCTCCCTCCGCTTGCGGTATCACCCTTAAACCCCGGATCGGTCTTAACTATAGCCAGCTCAACAAACATGGGGACTTCAACCGCAATTGGAGAACCGCTGTAAAACAATATCTTTACTGCCATGTTTTCCTTTAGAAATTTCCTGGCTTCCCCTAACTGGTCCTTAGTTAAAGGGGTCTGTTCATAATTTTCATTGTCCATAAAATGAAAATGATCGTCATCGTTATAAAGATACTGCATCGTCCTTTCTTCCAGGTTGGGGACTTCAAACTTCTCTCCGCCCTTAAAGGAATCATCAAATATGCTGCCGGTTATCAGGTTCTTCAGTTTTGTCCTGATTATTGCGCCGCCCCTTCCCATTTTGTGATGCTGATAATCGATTATTTCATGCGGCGCCCCTTTATATTCAATCTTGACGCCCTTTCTAAAGTCGCTTGTAGCTATCATCCATTAGACCTCTATTATTTTTAATTTTTTTGTCAGAGAAGTTAATACTTCTGCCCTGTTTTTCCTTACAACTACCATATCTTCTATCCTCACCCCGCCGAACCCCGGCAGATATATTCCGGGTTCAACGGTAAATATCATGTTTTCTGAAACAATATCTTTGTTACGCCATGATACTATAGGTTTTTCGTGAACTTCAAGTCCCACTCCATGCCCGGTGCCGTGTCCGAAAAACTCATCATATCCTTTCTGCCCGATATATTCCCTTGCAGCGGCATCGATTTCAGAAGCTTTGATGCCGGAACTCACTGCTTCAATGGCCCTTTGTTGGGCCTCCAGTACATTGTAATATAATTCCTTCTGTCTGGAAATATTACTGTCTCTCATAAGCAGCGTTCTTGTCATGTCCGAATAATAACCCTCATACTCGCCTCCCCAATCCAGGACCAAGAGGTCACCCTTCTTTAATCTCTTTTCTGTGGGCTTGGCATGAGGGAGGGCTGACCTGAAACCAGATGCTACTATAACCTCAAAGGGCAGTTTTTTGCAACCTTCCAGTTTCAGTAATTCCTCAAATTTCAAGGCCAGTTTCCGCTCTGTAACTCCTACGTTAATAAAAGGGAGCAGCTTGCGGAATGCCGCTTCTGCCCGCTTGATGGACGCTTTAATATAAGAGAGTTCCTCAGGAGATTTGACTATGCGGAGAGACTCTACAATGTTCGTAAGTGGTTTGAGAGCTACCCTATTCTTTAACAGCTTTCTGTAAAATCCGAATGTAACATTATGGTCCTCAAAGCCAAGCTTCCTTATTTTGTAAACATCGCATATATTTTTTATTTCTTTGCTTCTCTCGGTGTGTTCAATTTTAATGCTCCAGCCCCTGACCTCAGACCTGACCTGTTCCTGGTAACGAAAATCCGTAATGAAGATCGCTTGATTTTTAGTGATGACGGCAAACCCGGAGGAACCCGTAAACCCTGTAAGATATCTTACGTTAGTAAGATCGGTAATGAGGATCCCTTCGACTTTTTGCTTTTGAAGCAGTCTTCTAAGAAGCGCCTTTTTTTGCATTTGTCGCGATCGAGACAGCTGCCCTTAAGCCAAGAAGGTAACTATCCGGTCCAAAGCCTGAAATCTGACCGTATGCTACGGGCGAAATAAGTGATTTATGTCTGAACTCTTCTCTTTTATAAATGTTCGAGAGATGGATCTCTACAGTTGGTATCTCAACTGCCGCTATCGCATCCCTGATAGCAATGCTAGTGTGGGTATAGGCTGCCGGATTGATCACGAGAGAAGAGTATTCCTTTGAATTCTGGATCAGGTCCACGATGTCGCCTTCATGATTGGACTGTTTGATCTCAAGCTCAATCTTAAGCTCTTTTGCCAATTGCTTAAGGAGTCTGTTTATTTCATCAAGCGTTTTGGTCCCATAGACATCGGCCTCCCGCCTGCCAAGGAGATTGAGGTTGGGTCCGTGAATAACCAGTATCTTCATATACGCCCCCCCTTCCCGGAGCCTTAATCCTTATTTACCTGCTTCCAACATCCTGTCAAGGATAATGTCAGCTACTTCAATTTTCTTCATGATCGGATACTCCATTATCCGGCCTTTCTTGTTAATCAACGTTACCTCATTCGTATCAACATCAAATCCGACGTCTTTTCGGGAGATATCATTGAGAACTATCAGGTCCAGATTTTTCGCTTTTAATTTTGCGACTGCACTTTTAATGTCCTTACCTGACTCTGCCGCAAAACCCACAAGGACCCTCCCCCCCTTTTTCTTTCCCAGCTCCCTGAGTATATCAGCATTCTTTTTTAATTTCAAAGACATTTCGTCTTTCTTCCTGATCTTTACTTTAGCTATATCGGTGGGCGAATAATCAGAGACAGCCGCTGCCATAATGACCGATGTCGACTTTTTAAACCGTTTAAAGACCTCGGCCTCCATCTCCGATGCCCTTTCTACAGGTATAAAGGTAACACCACGAGGCGGTTCCAGAGACGAAGGACCGCTTATCAATGTAACATCAGCTCCCCGCCTTAAAGCTGCCCTCGCAATAGCGTAGCCCATTTTACCCGATGAACGGTTTGAAATGTATCTGACAGGATCTATCGGCTCTGCGGTAGGGCCGGCAGTTATCAGTATATTCTGGCCTGCCAGGTCCTTCTTAGACAGCGCTGCTAAAGCAGCCTCAACAATCTCCTCAACTTCAACCATACGGCCCTCGCCCTCATCACCGCAGGCAAGACTGCCCGATGCCGGACCGATAAACTGCGCTCCGGCTTGTTTCAATTCCAGGATATGTTTCTTTACTACCCGGTTGCTATACATCCTGAAGTTCATTGCAGGCGCGATCAACGCAGGCCCTTCGTAGGTAAGCCAGAGAGTGCTCAGGAGATTGTCGGCAATTCCGCATGAAAATTTGTTGATTGTATTGGCGGTCGCAGGAGCAATTATAAGAAGGTGTGCCTCTTTTGACAGGTTTATGTGGGAGAACGGGTCCTTGAAAAGGTCGGTATATACTTGATTGCCGGTTATACTTTCAAATATATACGGCGTAATAAAGCGGCATGACGCCTCGGTCATCACTACCTTTACATGGGCCTGGTTCGCAACAAGCCGACGCGCCAGATCTACAGACTTATATGCTGCAATACTTCCGGTTACTCCTAAAAGGACATTCCGATCTCTCAGCACTTGGTTTAACTGTCCCCAAATATGTCCTCAATTGACTTCTTTTGTTCAGATTCGCCCTTCTCGCTGAGATATACCTTTAAGTCCTTTTCAAGCTCTGTCATATCTTCAGGCATTGTCTCCTTCTGCTGGGCTTCGTCCATCATTCGTTTGTGAGTCAGTTTCTTTTCCTCTTCGCTCGCCCTGACAGCTTCTTCACCCGTAAGTATCTTTACTGCCCCGGTCGCGACTTCTTCAATGGCAAGAGTGGTAATTTTCTGCGCCCTGGACGATATGACCGGAAGGGCTCCCTGTGAAAGGGCCTTTGCCCTCTTAACAGAAGCAACTACAAGCCTGTAAGCCCCATCGATTTTTTGTCTGTCATATGCTATCGGTAATGAAATTATGTCCATATAACCTCCTGTATGTTATTTAATTTTATATAATTTTTTTATCCGATTCGGGTCGACCCTTGAAGTCATGAGTCTCGATGAAATAATTATACTTTCAAGCTCCTTATAAGCTTTATCGAGTTTGTCATTTATAACAATATAATCATAATCCTTATAGAAAGGAATTTCACGCTTCGCATTATCAAGACGCGTGGCTATCACATCTTTCGAGTCGGTCTTGCGATTTACAAGCCTTTCTTTCAGAACTTCTGCTGATGGAGGAAGAATAAAGATGTAAACAGCATTCTCATATCTCTTTTTCAACTGCATTGCGCCGTGAATATCAATGTCAAGTATTATATCATAACCTGCCCTGTTCAACGCTTTCAACCTCTTTATCGACGTGCCGTACAGTTGGCCGTGAACAGTCGCCCATTCAGCAAACTCCCCTTTTTCAATCATCTTCATAAATCTGCTTTTGCTGATAAATGTATAATCAATTTGATTCCGCTCCCCTTTTCTTGGTTGTCTGGTAGTGTATGATACAGAGAGTTTAATGTCCGGATTTTTCTTCAATAATTGCCGGCATAATGTTGTCTTGCCTGCGCCTGAAGGGGCCGAAATTACAAATAATGTCCCGCTCATATTTGTATCGCTTCTGGTCCTGGTTCCCGCCATATTATTTTTCTAGAGAAAATCTTTGTGTAATAGTTTCAACCTGAAGTGCAGAAAGAATTACGTGGTCACTGTCGGTCACAATGATGGCCCTTGTCTTCCGGCCCTGGGTCGCGTCAATCAACTTTCCTCTCTCGCTGGCCTCATCACGCAGCCGTTTCATTGGTGACGAGCCGGGGGCCACTACTGCTATTACATGGGAGGCAGACACTACATTTCCGAAACCAACATTTACGAGCATCACTCCCAGACCGGATTTAATCATTACCTCACCTCGCTTAATATTTTATAGACTACTGAAACTTCCTGGCTACTATTATGGAACCCATCGGTCCTGCGATCAATAACAACCACTACTAAGATGTTTAGTTAAGTTTGTAATCAGTCTCTACTGTAAATTCTGGATCTGTTCTCTTATTTTTTCAAGCTCATGCTTGACTTCGACAACGTTACTGGCAATCTCATAGTGCTGCGCCTTGGACCCTATGGTATTTATCTCTCTGCGCAGTTCCTGGATAATGAAATCCAGTTTTTTCCCGACAGAATCATTTGATTTTATTACGTCTGTAAAATGCTTCAGATGACTTTTCATTCTGACCATTTCTTCTGTAATATCGGATTTTTCAATCAGGATTGCGGTCTCCTGAATGAGCCGGTTTTCGTCAATCTGAATGTCACCCAGAAACTCCTTCAGCCTTTCATAAATATTCCTATATTGTCAGAAAGGGAAAGCTCATCTCTTAAAGAAACAAAGGCATTATAATATTCCCTTGCAAGTGATTTATTCACTTTCAGTTTTATATTGTCCATTTCCTGTTTTGGAACAAATATCTCGATATGTCCCCTTTCAATCGTCTTCTTTATTATTTTTTTGATCTCCGGTTCAAAGGGAAAAAGAAAATACGGCATATTAATATGTATGTCGAGATTCTTGTGGTTTGAAGAACGGATCTCGACTTTAAAATTCCCCGCTGCACCTTTCCCGTACCCGGTCATTGATTGTGGTGTTTTCATAATTATTATCCTGCTAAATCACTTCAAGGTTATAAATCAAACAAAGTCGGCATAACACTATATAATACTTGCGTAATTAAATCAATCACATAATAAATTTTGTCATTAACAGAAGTGCAAGTGCCGGGGCAGACAAGAATTATTGTGCCTCATTCCAGGCATAAAAAAGGAATATACTTCCAGAAAGGTTCCTGTCTGAGATATATAACTAAGAAACGAGCGCTTCGACTTGGCTTTCGATAAAAACCGGGGTATCGTTTTCTAAAATGACGTTTACTTTCTTTACGTCTTTAAACTTACCCTTGAGAATCTCCTCGGAGAGAGGGTCTTCAATGTGTCTCTGTATTGCGCGGCGCATCGGCCTTGCTCCATAAGACGGCTGGTAATTCTTTTCTATCAACCAGTCAACCACCTCATCAGACAATTCAATGGCCAGGTCCTGATCAAGAAGCTGCTTATTAAGCTCATCAATAAGGAGATTAACGATCTTTGACAGGTGCTCTTTTTCAAGCTGGTGGAACACCACAATTTCATCTATCCGGTTTAAAAATTCAGGATTGAACTTAACTTTCAACTCGCTGAGGACTGCATCCTTGATTTTCCGGTAATTGCCCTTGCTTGAGGGTTTCTGAAATCCCAGCGGAGTATCATTTTCAATAAACTTGGTCCCGACATTTGATGTCATTATTATTACGGTATTTTTAAAATCAACCTTCCGGCCGAGATTATCCGTTATAACACCTTCATCAAGCACCTGAAGTAAAATGTTGAATACATCCGGATGGGCCTTTTCTATCTCATCAAAAAGCACCACTGAGTAAGGCCTTCTGCGGACTGTCTCTGATAACTGTCCCCCTTCTTCATAACCGACATACCCAGGAGGGGCGCCTGTCAGCCTGGATACATTGAATCTCTCCATATATTCCGACATATCTATCTTTATAAGCGCGTTATCGTCGTTGAAAAGGAATTCCGTCAGCGCCTTGGCAAGCTCGGTCTTCCCGACCCCTGTTGGACCAAGAAAGAAAAACGACCCGATCGGCCGTTTCCTTGCTTTCAAACCGGCGCGCGACCGTCTGATTGCTTTTGCAATGGCCTTTACCGCTTCGTCCTGCGCTACAATCCTGTTATGAAGCTCCTCTTCCATACGCAGAAGCTTTTCTGATTCTTTTTCCTCCAGCTTTGACAATGGAATGCCAGTAATTTTCGCCACAGTGTATGCTACATCATCATCCAACACGAGAGGCGTTTCTTTCTGCTGATTTTCACGCCATTTCTTATTGAGGTTATCATAAAGATTTCTTACACGGTCCTCTTCGTTCTTCACGGAAGCCCCTTTTTCAAAATCATGGAGTTTCACGTAAAGGTTCTTCTCTTTATGAAGCCGTTTAAGCTCTTTTTCAAGCTCCCGAAGCTCAGGAGGCATGGTGAATCTCTTCAATTTTATCCTCGCCCCGGTCTCATCCATAACGTCTATGGCTTTGTCAGGGAGAAATCTTTCTGTAATATAGCGGTCGGCCAAAGCCACACACGCTTTGATAGCTTCAGGACTCACTTTTACTTTGTGATGGATCTCATACCGTGTCTTTAATCCTTCAAGAATCTGAACACTTTCCTCTAATGTAGGCGGCTGCAGATAGATCGGCTGGAAGCGTCTTTCAAAGGCGCCGTCTTTTTCAATATGTTTTCTGAACTCGTCAGGCGTAGTCGCCCCGATGCATTGAATTTCACCCCTTGAAAGCGCCGGCTTCAGCATATTCGATGCATCGATAGACCCTTCGGCTGCCCCTGCTCCGACGAGTGTATGAAGCTCGTCAATAAAAAGTATTACATTGTCGGACTGTACAATCTCTTTCATTACTAGTTTGAGCCTTTCCTCAAACTGCCCCCTGTACTTAGTGCCCGCAATAAGGGCGCCAAGATCGAGACTGACAATCCTTTTTTCAAGAAGATTTTCCGGAATATCTTCAGCAATTATTCTCTGTGCAAGTCCCTCTACGATCGCTGTCTTTCCGACCCCCTGCCTAAAATCTGAAGGACCCTTTCGATTTCTTTCTCTCTACCTATTACCGGATCGAGTTTTCCATCCCTTGCAAGCTGGGTGATATCTCTTCCGAACTCATCGAGTGCCGGGGTGTGGGTTTTCTTCTCTTTGCCTCCGGACTGGACTTTACGCATTGAAAGATTGATTGCGAGCTGCCTGACCCCGAGGAGATTTGCCCCAAGGCTCCGTAATATCTTCCCGGCAATGCCTGCATCTTCCCTGATTAAACCGATAAGCAGATGCTCGCTGCCGATATAGCTGTGCCCAAGCAACCTTGCCTCTTCAACAGCAAGTTCAAGGACTTTTTTTGCTCTGGGTGTAAAGGGGATATCGCCAAAGGTGAGTATATTGGAACCGGTCGGCAGGTTTCTCTCGACTTCCATCCTGAGTTCTTCCGAAGAAAGGCCCATCTTTTTTAGGATAACCATGGGCAGACTTTCTTCTTCTCTCAACAATCCCAGAAGAAGGTGTTCCGTGCCCAGGTAGTCATTCTGCCGTTTTTCAGCCTCTTCACGAGCATAAATAATTACTTTTCTTCCTCTTTCAGTAAATTTCTCGAACATGATTGACTCCTAAAATTAATATATCGTTTCTACCCTGTATTGTCAAGACAACAAACCGTACAATTATGCAAAGCGTTAGTCTTATATTCGGGGGAATAAGAGAAAATCTTGAGCAGATGATTAATCAAGTCAATAAAGTTATTCGGCAAGTTGATATTTATTACTCAGGGAGATTTCAAATCTTTTTTATTATAGACAATGTCCTTGATCTCCTGCATAAATTCTTTAATATCTTTGAACTGTCTGTAGACTGAGGCAAACCGTACGTAGGCGACTTCGTCAATTTCCTTGAGTCCGTCCATAATCTGTTTCCCGATTATAGAACTTGGTATTTCTTTTTCACCTGCTGCCTGCAGGTTTTTTTCGACTCTCATAACCAAGGCCTCTCTGGCTTCAACACTGACAGGTCTTTTTTCACATGCCCTCTCAAGACCCTGAAGGATCTTCTGCCTGTCATACGGCTCTCTTCTGTTGTCTTTTTTGATAACGTGCGGCAAGATATTTTCAATCCTTTCATAGCTGGTAAAGCGACCTTCGCATTTCAGACATTCGCGTCTCCGGCGTATCACGTCTCCGTCCCGGCTCTGCCTGGAATCGATCACTTTATCTTCTATGTGGCTGCAGAAAGGACACCGCATAAGGATTATTATATAGATTTATTTTGCATTTGGGGGACCGGAATTAATGTTCAATACATTATGCTCTGCTAAAACAGGGCCGGTCAAATTTCGATATCTTCGTACACTGAAAATTTCTTACATAACGCCTTGACCTTGTCCCTTACAGTTTTTATAGTTGCGCTGTCTTGTGGATCATCCAGTATCTTAGAGATAAGGTCTGCAATTATGACCATTTCAGGTTCACGCATGTGCCTGCTGGTAACGATCGGGGTCCCGATCCTTATACCGCTTGTAACGGTGGCGGGCAATTTATCATGAGGAATGGAATTCTTGTTTACCGTGATGCCGGCAGAATCAAGGGCCTTCTCCGCGTCGTTACCGGTTATTCCCTTATTTGTCAAATCAATGAGCATCAGGTGTGTATCAGTCCCGCCTGAAATAATTTTGATACCTTTGTTCATCAGGGCATCGGCCAGCTCCCTTGCATTTCTGATTATTTGCAGTTGATAACGACTGAACTCAGGGGTCAAGGCTTCCTTGAACGCAACTGCCTTTGCCGCAATAACATGCATAAGCGGTCCGCCCTGTATCCCGGGGAATACCATCTTATCAATGGCCTTTGCATATTCGGCCTTGCACATGATCATACCGCCCCTCGGACCTCTCAGCGTCTTGTGCGTAGTTGATGTAACGAAGTCGGCATGCGGCACAGGAGAAGGATGGTTCCCGGTTGCAATCAACCCTGCGATATGTGCGATGTCGGCAAGAAAATATGCATTCACTTCTTTCGCAATTTCTGACAGGGTCTGAAAGTCAATTATTCTTGAATAAGCGCTCGCGCCGGCCAAAAGAAGTCTGGGCTTGTGTCTCTTCGCCATCCGCCTGACTTTATCGTAATCAATCAGGCCCGTCTTCTTTTCCACCCCATAAGAAAATGTCTTATACATATTGCCGGAAAAATTGACATGCGCCCCGTGAGAAAGGTGCCCGCCGTGGCTCAGACTTAAACCAAGTATCCTGTCCCCTGGTTTAAGCATGGAAAAATAAACTGTCATATTCGCCTGGCTCCCTGAATGGGGCTGCACATTCACATGCTCGGCCCCGAAAAGCTCTTTCGCCCTTTTTATCGCGAGAGATTCAACTATATCGGCATACTCGCAGCCCCCATAATAACGCTTCCCGGGATAACCCTCGGCGTATTTATTCGTGAACACCGATCCCTGGGCCTCAAGCACCGCCCTGCTTGCATAATTTTCAGAAGCGATCAGCACAATTTTTTCCTGCTCGCGCCTGATCTCGCCAACTACCGCGTTATAAACTTCAGGATCACATTTTTTCAATTCGTTCATGCTCATCGCTTACTTGTTAAGCCTTCTTTCAATAGCTGTAATTTTGTCCAGCCGTCTCTGATGCCTTCCGCCTTCAAAGTCAGTCTTAAACCAGACCTTTACTATTTCACCTGCAGTTTTGACGTCAATAATCCTTCCAGGCAAAACAAGCACATTGGCATCATTATGCAGTCTGCTCATTTTTGCCGAATAATCTTCACTGCATAACGCCGCCCTAACACCGGGGAATTTATTGGCAACAATAGACATGCCGATACCGGTCCCGCATATGAGAATGCCCCGGTCCACGCTTCCTTTTGATACCTCCTCGGCCACTCTTTCGCCGAAGTCCGGATAGTCACACGACTCCTCAGTCTTTGTGCCGAAGTCCTGCCATTCTATCCCCAGTTCTTCCAGGACGGGAATTATTTCGTTTTTCATAGAAGCTCCTGCATGGTCACATCCTATGGCTACCTTCATTAATCCTCCGCGAATATGGCTAAATTGCAGAATAACATCATCGAATCCGGCATTGATTTTACTTTATTCCACTGTTTTTATGGAGAGTAAATTCGGTCCAGAAGCGGTATCCGTCAGAACTTATATTTCCAACAGGGTAGATTATATTATCAGCCTAATAAATGTAAGTCAAGGATAGTATTATTTGAAGTTTGTTATAATTTCAGCATGCCGATCATAGGGCTGACAGGTAATTTCGGAATGGGCAAATCCACGGTATTGATGCTGTTCAATAAGCTTGGCGCCTTTACTTTAAGCGCTGACCAGTTTGTTAATAAGATGCTTGAAGCTCCGGAGATTATCAGGAAAATCGCCCGTGTCTTGGGCGCGGACATCATGTTGGACGGACCCGATAACCTCTACATCGATAAAAAACGTGTGGCGGACATCATATTCAACGATCCCCGGAAGCGCAAGGCAGTCGAAAAGATAATCCATCCTCTTGTATTGAAGAGAATTAAACAAAGTACATCGGAGCTTTTGACTGATGATCCTTCCGCAACAATCGTTGTTGAAGTGCCCTTGCTGTTTGAGGCCGGTTATACAAGGCTTTTCGATAAAACAATCGTAGTCTTTTGCAACCGCGACGCTGCCCTGTCAAGGCTCACCGGGAAAGGTTATTCGAGAAGCGAGGCCGTTAAAATCATGCGCGCGCAGATGCCGATTGCGGAAAAAAAGAAACTTGCCGATTTCCTGATTGATAACAATAACGGCCTTAAAAACACCGGGTCCCAGGTCAAAAAAATATTTAAGGACCTGTCCCCGGCTTAACAAAATAACAAGTCTTGGTCCTCTCAACTACGTCAGGTCTTCAAAATGGGTCAGTCTTTTAAACTCCTGGTAACGGTTTTCAATCTCAGACCAATCAAGGGTCTTTATCTTGTCCAGGCTGAACGCTTCGACATTAAACGAGGCCATGACGCTGCCGAATATGATTGCCTTGCGGATGTTTGCTTCCTCAAAATTCATTGTGTTTGAAAGATAGCCCATGAAACCTCCCGCAAAACAGTCCCCCGCCCCTGTCGGATCAAATACGGACTCAAGGGGAAATGCAGGCGCGGCGAATATCCTCTTGTCCTTAAACATCAGGGCGCCGTATTCTCCGCGTTTGATGATAAGCGTCTTTGGGCCATATGAACAGATGACATTTGCGGCCTTGACAAGATTCGGCTCACCGGAGAGCTCCCTTGCCTCACCGTCATTGATAAGGAGGATATCGACCAGCTTCAGGGTCTCAATGAGTGAATCCCTCTTTCCCCCTATCCAGAAATTCATGGTGTCACATGCAACCAGAGCAGGGTTCTTGACCTGCCTTAACACATCTCTTTGAAGGTCCGGGTCTATATTTGCCAGAAAGACGATCTTCTTGTCCCTGTAGCTTTCCGGGAGCCTCGGTTTAAAGGACTGAAAGACATTAAGCTGCGTATCAAGGGTCCGCGCCTCGTTTAATTCATAACCGTATTCACCCTTCCATCTGAATGTCTTGCCTTCCGATCTTTCTATCCCTTCAATATCGATCTTGCGGCTTTTCAGAAACTTCAGATGCTTGTCCGGGAAATCGGTGCCCACAACCGCGACTATCGATACATCCGTGAAATAACTGGCTGCGGTAGAAAAATAAGTGGCGGAACCGCCGAGGACTTCATCCACTTCGCCAAACGGTGTTTTTACGGAATCAAATGCGACCGAACCAACGACGACTAATGACATAATGTTTCCTCCCTCTTCCATTCATCTGCTGAACTTGCAGCTTATAAATATTTCCATCAATTAAATTCCAAATTCCAACCTACAAATAACAAATAAGCTCCAAATATCAATGACCAAATCTACAAATTGGATATCGTGTATCTGTTTTGAAATTTGGGTGATTGGAATTTATTTGGAATTTGGGATTTGTCATTTGGAATTTCAGGTAACCGGGACAATTTATGGTTATTATTATTTGCCGACTTTATGTGGCTCAAATATTACCTTGATTGATTCCTTGGCTTCGGCCACAAGTTTAAAGCCCAGCCCGCCTTCATCAAAGGACAATCTGTGCGTAATCATATCAGTCAACTGCACCCGACGGTTGCTCATAAGCTTTATTGCAACTTCAAGATCAAAAGGACTTGCGCCATAGGATGTCATCAGGGTAATTTCATTGCGCCACATGTCGTTCATCGGCACAGGGACCATGACCTCCGGTTCTGGCACGGCGAAGAACAGGCCGGTCCCCCCATGGTCGATACAACTCAGGGCGGTTTCGGATGCAGATAAAGCCCCTGCACAAACGATCACGAGATCGGCAAGCCTGTTTCCATTGGCATCAAGGAGCCGCTTTTTAACATCGTCCCGCGCATTTATCACAGCATCAGCGCCGAAGCGTTTTGCCGCATTCAGGCGGTATTCGGTAATGTCAGTGGCGATAATTTTACCCGCGCCAAGTGCGCGAGCGAGAGCAATGTGAATGAGTCCTGAAATACCGCTGCCGATTACGAGAACAGTCTTGCCCGGCTTCAATCCGGCAAGTCTTTGTCCCCGGACTACGCAGGCAAGGGGCTCAATAAATGTCCCCTCTTCGTAGGACATGCCATCAGGCAAAATATAAACTCCCCTGTCAACATTAATTTGCGGAATGCGGATATATTCGGCAAACCCGCCGGGATCGTAGTTTGTTCTGTGCAGGGTCTCGCATGCGGTGTGAGAGCCATTGAGACAGTAATAGCAGTTATTGCACGGTACATGATGAGAGACGAAAACCCTGTCGCCGGTTTTGTAATTTTTCACACCCTCACCGATTTCAACGATCTCTCCTGTGATTTCATGTCCGAGAACTCGCGGTGCCTTCTTGATGCGGTACCATTCCATGACATCG
>JACRQA010000062.1 GCA_016222915.1 Nitrospirota bacterium
CGGCTGCTTCAGGCCCGGGCTGAAAGAAGGCGGAATATACTGCGTTGTTGAAGCAAAGGAGAGAGCGCGAAGGCATTCTCCGTAGAGGCACGGCTTGCAATGTCCCTGCTTTGATTACCTTATCCACCAACTATCCCTGCAATATGATTTATATCATAGAATAATTTCTAATCAATAAGTATTCTAATCTGAACGCCGCTCTGTGATGATTTATGGGGAGCTTCAACAGAAACCATTATTTATGCCTACGGAGGTCAAAAGATGAAGACACAACTGTCCCGCGAGTATCTAAATGATTTTCTCTATTTTGTAATCAGACCTGATGAAAATGGGGACGAGGGGGATTTAATCTGCTGCTCAGGCGTCAATGTTGATCGTTTTACTCCAATAACAAAAGGCCGGCACAACCCCATGTCAAATCCCGCCATCAGGGGGCTTCAGCTTATACAATATGGCATTATGGCCCTCGCGATTGAACATGGAACAAATGCAAAGCCGATTCAGGGATATAAGTGTAAGGACTTCCCTCCCACAGGAGAGATATGGTCTATCGAGTGTCTTCTCATTAAAAATCCTCCTCCATCATTGCCTGACCGGATTATAACCCACTCTGTAGTAGAGCTTCTGAGGAAAATTGATCGGGCCAGTATGTTAGGCGCCACCCTGCCTGATACACTTCTTAGTCCGGATGCTCTTCAGTTGTTTATTGAGTCAATGTGCGATAAATATGCCTTGCAAGCGGCCTAGCCTGCATTACTCATAAGTTCAGAGCAGGCATGGTTCGGCATGTCACTATCCCGCGCGTGACCCTGCTTTAGACTTTGCGGAGAGATACTGCCTGCAGCTTCTGTAAGCCGGAGAGAAGATATACAGGAGAAGAATATACAGAGCAACTACAATCATAGTGAAAATCCCCCCGAAGAGGCTCCCGAGGAAACAGCCGAAGAAAAGGATAAATAATACGATTTCATATATACCCTTTGACAGATACATGCCGAAAATACATCCTGTAAGGATGCCGGCTGCTGAACTAATGCCGAAAGTGTAATTCCGTATTTTTTTCTTTTTTTCGTAAATTGAATCGAACTGTTCTTTCGTTATTCCAAACTGTCTAAATTCGGGTTTCACTATCATTAATCCAATTCTGTAACAAATTTTATTAATGATAATACGTTGTGCTTTTTAAAGACAAGGTCATCAGGGGAATCTTCGGATATGTCATTCTGCTGTTGGGCACAGCACGCCATGCCCCTACATTCCTTGCAACATGTCCCAGGTGTGTGAGATTTTCTTCATCGGTTCAAAGTAATACTGAACGACTAATCCTGCACTGAATTCATTAAAATCGGCAGAATTATTCCCATGCAGATATGCCCCTACCCCGATGTTATCGTGTATGAGCTTCACGGCTTTAAGCTTAAGACTCAGACCCACTGTCGATTTCTTTTCCCCTTCGTACTCACCGGACAAGTCCGTCTGCGCCGCTGAATTCAACAGGGCCGCGCTGTCATCGGCTTTAGGATAGTGCGGGGCGTCTTCCGTCCTGAAGTACAGGTATCCGGCGGAGACCTCTCCGTCGAACCAGAAGTCCTTACAGGCCTCTGTTTTATACCTGACAAAAGGACCTGCGATCAAGAATATATCGGGGCTGTAATAGCCTCCGTGCCCGAATGTAAAAAAGGCTGTGTTCTTGTCATAGTGCCGGGACGTGAGAAACATTCCGGCATTGGCTTCGCCCTTTAATATCCTGTCCGTCCTCCCGGCGCTTAATGTGCCTGAGACAGAATAATTTCCGGTGATATTTTCACCCCAGTAATAATCATATCCGGCATCGAAAGAGACCCAGTAGGGAGAAAAAAGGGCGAATGTCATTCCCGCCCCGGCCCCGGTCTTGAGCACCCTTCCCCACTTTTTATTTCCATAGGGGTCCCTGAGGCCCGTATATGAAAGAATGGATTCTCTTACCGAGTCCTGGCTCAGTTGAATAAACCAATGGTCCTTCTTTGCTATCTTTGCCATAAACCTCGGCATCGGGCCTGCAA
The DNA here is from genome assembly GCA_016222915.1 of Nitrospirota bacterium. GTDB lineage: Bacteria > Nitrospirota > Thermodesulfovibrionia > UBA6902 > UBA6902 > UBA6902. The sequence continues at coordinate 2,043 of JACRQA010000062.1, forward strand.
TGCCGTTTAGCGGGGTCGTGCCGAGCATGAATTCCTTCTCAACCGGGCCTTCGGTCCTGTAACGTATCTCCGGCTCATAGACTGTGGCCGAATCCGTCAGATCTCTTTGTTTCGCGCTGCTGTCATGGATATAGCGGAAATAATGTCCCGCGTAGACCGCGGAAGGCGCGTCCCCGGAATTCAGATATATGGGTGTAATGCTGACAACCCACTCCTTCCCTGCACGCACCGGATAGTGGAGCTTGAGGGGGAAGGAGAATTCATTCAGTTTTGAAAGCCCGCTGTCCCCGGACTTATTACGATAGTATCCGGAGAAATCAAGGACAGGGGAGCTGCAATTTCTATAACACGTTTCTTCACCGTCATAGATATATGATGCGGTCATCGGCGCATTATTTTCATAGTGCCTGTCAGCGGCCATTTTCAGTAATACAGGTTCTTGTTCCTCCTGCAGGTCAGATAATATTTTTGCCTGATCGTCAGCGTTTAAGTTCTCAAACGCAAGCTTCAGATTGGAGGCTGCTTCAGGAGACTTGTCCGCCGTGTACAATTCTTTAAACAGGTTAAGTGCCTGATCATATTTCTCCTGTCTGAAATATGTCCAGGCCATCCCTTTCAGATAGTCCCTGTTTCCACGATTGTCTCTGCTGAGAATTTCAAAGTGCCTGAGTGCGCACTCATAATTCTTTTCGTCAAAACAGCTCCAGGCAAGGGCGCTCCTTATTTCAACATTGGAGGGTTCGATATCAAGAATGTCTTCTCCTGTTTCAAAATAAACCGCAGAGTCCTTGGCCGCCTCAAGAAATCTTTTTTTCAGCAGACTCACCTGAGGTTCTGAAGGCCCGGAGCTGTTCTTATCCTCAACTGTCTGCAGCCTTTCAATTTCCTTTTCTCCCTGCGATGAGCGGACCTCTTCCGGCAAATCAGCATCCTGAAAGGTTTCAGCCGCTGCGGCCTTCTTGTCTTCAGACATCTTTTCCGGAGGGCGTTTCGCAGCTTCCCGGACAGGCTTATGCTTCGGTTTCTTTACGGCCTGCGGTCTCTTCTCCGTAACGGAAGGAGGCTCTTCAGACCCGACATAATCCTGATGAGGGACGGTCTTAACAGAGACATCATGTTGCTTCCTGATCACCTTCAGGACATTGCCCTGTCCGCTTTCGGTATTGTCGGCCGCAAGGACAGGGCTTATCAGGCAAAGCGCGATGTATATTGCCATGATACGAATTAAAGTTATCATTGTTTGATCTTTTCTCCTGGATACGGCCGTGACCTTATTCATTCCCCAGTCTTTTCTTCCTGTAGCGCTTCAGTAAGGCATAGATGATCCATGCAAGAAGTATTATGCTGATTATCAAAGCTGCAATAGAAGCATGAAAATATTTATGCATGAAATAGTTGAGCTTATTGATGCCCCTGACCTTTCCGGTGTAATACTTTTTGCCTGCCTCCTGTGTATATACTTTGGGGTCAGCCGGTCCAAGATCAACCAGCAGCATGTCCTGTGTGAAACCGGACTGCACCACGGGTTCCCATAGCACAAATGCGCCCTGCAGCAGACTACGCCCGCTATTTGCCGTTAAGAGGAGCACGCTCCTTTCAGATTCAAACGGAGATTCAAACTCAGACAGAAGAAGCCTTCCCTCTTCAATGACCATTCTTGTGCCGATGCGGACAGTTCTGTCGGAGGCATCGCTTTTCACGGTCGTGTCATTGTCACTTATATTACGCAGGTGACCTTCCCAGGGATAGCGCAATGCTGATGACAGAGGAGACCCCTGCAGTATTTTTTCCGGCACAGTGTTGAGCGGGCCTATTACTACAATGTCATTCTCAATCCCGGCGCCCAATTCGTAGGAAAAATTGATGCCGAAGGGCTGGACACCGCTCTTCTGACTTATCATGGAAACAAGATTAAGGGCAGATGCAGCTGTCTCCGCTGCCTTGTCAGTAAGTAACACAGTCGTGTCCCTCCAATCCGGCCATTTCGTGAAAGGGAACCCGTCCGTCATAAAAGCGCTTAGTGACGGCATTTCTATCCAGTGCTGTATGGTCGGAATCTTGACCTCTGAATCGTCATAAAGAGTAACGATGAGGTTATCTGTCTGGAGATATATGCACTCTCCGGATTTCAAAGGGGAGAGGACTGGGTTGAATGACAGGTTGTTATAACCTGCTTTTAACAGGGCCCCCGGTATCTGGATGCTGTACCCCTGATACCGGCTCCCCTTTTCATCATTAAGGGGGATGGACCCGGCAAATTTTCCGTTGAGGTACATGTTCAACGCTGAGTCGCTCCTGAGCCCAGCGCTGTAGACAAGGTGAATAGAAAGCGCTGTGTTGTCGTTTTCCTTTACCATTGCGTCAGCCGGAAGCCTGAACGTCAGGGCTATTGAACCCGGATTTATCCCGTGGAATGTCTTTGTCGTAAGACCGAGGTCTTTAAATGTATATGAGGTATTCTGCGATGTCACGTTTTTCCCCTGATATTGTGAAACAGCCGGGAGGACAACGTCCTTTATCCGGGCATACCCGGCATCGGGAAGTGGATATGACAGTGTGGAGAAGGCCTGTGCGTTTTTAAGCATGGCCTCATACTTATCTCCTCCTATGTAAATAAGCGCATGCTCCCTGTCCCCGGGCATATGTAAGATTGCCAGGTGGGCGGAAGGCTCTGAAGCGCCGCTGCCGGCCATGATGCCTGAAAGGAATCTCGGGCTTCCGATTACAATGTTGTCACTTCCTTTTAGTAATTCGCCGGAAACGGTAAACTGCACCGGTCTGTATTCAAATCTCAGGGCCACACCTGATGCAGCCACTGCCGCCAGACGCATTAATTCCGGGGTCCGGCTTTCAAGCACAACATTGACAGTATTTGGACCGAACATCTTCGGGTCAAACAGCATATTGGCAACCGAGGAGAGCCTGAGAGGGATCTGCTTTAACGCATATTCAATCTCGATATATGAATCATTGAGTTCCACATTCGTCCATAATTCCGGCGCGCCGGGATCACTGCATTCAAGCGTGTAGTTTTGTGTTACATTCAATTCCAGGTCATTGTATTTGTTTAAAAGAAGTCTTGCAGGGATGTTCAGATCAATAGCGCCTTCCGGAGAACGCGGCTGCAGTGTGACCTGTGCAAGGACATGGTCATTGAGGCGTACAGACAGTTTGGACCTTTCGGGCAGCAGTGACGCGGAATTCACATATGACAAATGCAGTTGTGCCCGCATGATAGTCCATCGCCCCGGGACCGGGAGTTTCAGGATATAACTGCTTTTTGCCCCCTTCAGTTCAACCGTTGATACATCGGTCAGTTTAGTGAGCGGTACCTTCAGTGTTTCCGCTGCGATTAGATTGGACGAGGTCAGGATTAAAAGTGTCAGAATTATGCACAGGGCCGTGCACAACAGAGCCATCTCTCTCATTTTTGTCCTGACCCAAACCTTGGTCACTTCCATAACTCCTCCTCTTATTTGTTAACAAGTTATATAATTGCATTGACAAACCGCCAAAATGATTAAAAGTGCCTGTCACACCCTTGATGAATAAATATCCCATACCTTTCCAGATCCCCGCGCTCCGCTCTCTCCGTCTCTCCCAGAACCTGTTGAATATTTCGCTGTCCCCGTAGAGAAACCCGATGATATCGGATGCCGTGTTGTCGTTTGTCGACAGGAACTCGCATCCTATGATATGTCCCTTTTCTGTCGGCACCGACCTTGTTATTTTCATGCGGAACTTGTATTTATTTCCGTAACTGTCAGCTACATCAATAAGGATATCGTCTCCCAGAGAAAGGTCAAGGCGTTCCTCTGTCGTGAGGCCGAGACCGCTTTCTGATATATCGAATACCCGGACATTGTGTTTGATTCCCCTTAATGGTGCGGACAATACTGCTTCCTTGTCTACGGGGATCCTGTGCTTTGTCCTTATCTGGCGTTTTTCCCATACGATCCCGAGGCAGAGAAGGAGCATGATGAAGTTGAATGTCACCCATATAAGACAACCTATAATTCCATGCTGCTGAAGTGGATTATTATGCCACCGCCACAGGGCCACTGGATAAGCAGCCACTGAGGCAAAGAACAGGAGGTAAAAAGGGAATGCAAGTGGGCTCGCAAAATCAGAAGAGAGAGTTGTCCCCTTGGGTGTTACCATGAATTTGGGGGAACGCGGCTTCAGTAAGGCCCTCGTGAGTACAGGCATAACAAAGAAACTCTGTACTGTTTCGTACAGTTCCGAGACAAAGGTATGCCGCACCCTGCCGTAAAGATAATCAGTGAGAATTATCGCTGCAACCATATGTGGTATCGCATAGGTCATGACCTGTGAAATGGTCGCATTATAGACGTTTGCTCCGAAAAACAGATATGCCATCGGGGCAAGCATGAATATTACGCGCGCATACCCAAAGAGCCAATAGATGCAGCTGTTCAGATAGCCGAGGCGCTGATAAAATTTCAGGCCCCTTTGAAAGAGCGGGTTTTTGAGCAAGAGTATCTGAAGCATACCGGTTGCCCACCGCGTATGCTGCAAAATAAAATCTGAGAACGTCTCAGGCGCAAGACCACATATCATCGGCCTGTCCACATACACGCTGTTGTATCCTTTTGCATGGAGCATCAATGAAGTCTCCGCGTCTTCGGTAATCGTGTCTGTTGCGATGCCCCCGATCTCCTCAAGGTATTTTCTACGGATCACTGCTGCCGATCCGCAGAAAAAAGACGAGTTCCAGAAATCCAGCCCCTTCTGTATCGCCCCGAAGAAAAGTTCCCCCTCTGCAGGGATTTCCCTGAAGGTCCCCAGGTTTTTCTCGATCGGATCCGGGTTGATGAAAAAATGAGGGGTCTGCACAAGAAAGAGCTTCTCGTCTTTCATGAAATATGCTACCGTGTTTATGAGCAGGTCCCGTGACGGATTATGGTCGCAGTCGAGGATGAGTGTCAATTCTCCTTTTGTGTTGCTTGCGAGAGCATTGGTTATGTTCCCGGCCTTGGCATGAAGATTCCTTTCCCTCGTTATGTAACCGATATTAAGAAATGACGCCATTGCCTTCAGGTCTTCATGGCGGCGACGTGCCTTTTCAGCAACTGCAGGGTCGGGACTGTTTCTCTTTTCTAACGTACCCCCGTCATCAAGGATGTAAACATTGAGCTTGTCCTTGGGATACTTCATATTTATGCTGGCAGTCGCTGCGGTCAGTATGATTTCAGCCGGCTCATTATACGTCGGTATAAACACATCCACTGTCGGAAGGGCCGGATCATCAAGGTCAGCTTTTATCAGTTTACGTTCGCATGGATGAATGTTGACAAAAACCCCGAGCAGATAGGTGAGGATCCCATAACTTTCCGCAATATAGAGCGCCGCGATAAATATGATATCTATAGGGGCGTTAAAAAACAGGGTATCAAATGTGCGGAAAAACCAGTATCGCAAGGTAAGGAACAGGCACAGAAAGATAATGACTATGCGCTTTAATGCCAGATTGTTAGGGATGAATGTTTTAATGAACAGTGCCAGAAGGACCATCCCCCAGCTAAGGAACACTTGCTGCTCAAAATCAAAAAAAACCGATGACACATAAATAATAAATGTCAGCAGTAATATCCCGGAGCATACCAGGAAATATGATTGTTTATTTGATGAATTGTTACTCGTCATTATATCCGGCCCACACAAATTCGTGATCTTTTCGTCACTTGTTTTGGCTTAAGATAAGCGATTCTCTTAACTTTCGTTCTATTCTCATATCGGACGGACCAGAATATTCTTTAATACAATATGTGCGTTGATGCTTGAGGGGGTGTAGGATGGCTGAAATTCTGATTTATTTCAGGGAGAAAAAATTAAAGAGGATGTTGACCATGTTTAGGGGACATGGCTGAAGTAAAGGTTGGGCTCTTAGGCAGGAAATAACCTTTTAAATCAGTGGTCAACATCCTCTATTCAGAATCCTGGTAAAGGATATATTCATTCGCAGTGTTGTTAACAATAACTTAACTTGCAGAAAAAATCAAGAGGTCGTAAAAAAAAATTTCATTATATGTTCCCTTAGTCTAAAAACCAACAACTCCTTTTATCTCCTTTGTAAGCTTTATGCTTTCATAAAAAAGGCTTAAGGGTTTTTCGCAATAGTTGTTGATTAAACCGGAGCCATGAACAAAAGAAAACAGTATTAATTCATTCAAGCATTATTCCCCTCAAATAAATGACTGAATATTTAATAAGTTAATTTCAAACTAAAAGTACAGGGAAAAGGAAACATACTGATATGAAAAATAGGGAATTTTGTGTCCTGAAGATATAAAGAAATGGCGGGATGGACGGGACTTGAACCCGCGGCCTCCGGCTTGACAGGCCGGCGTTCTAACCAACTGAACTACCACCCCATTTTCTGAGTTTAGAGTCCTGGCTCCGGACCCATATTTACCTTTGACAAATATGGTAGGCGGAACAGGGCTCGAACCTGTGACCCCAGCCTTGTAAGGGCTGTGCTCTCCCAACTGAGCTATCCGCCCGCTCTCTACGACAACTTTAGAGTAGTTAATATAACAAATACGCATAGCAAATATAAAGGCCGTTTGATTATTTGATTTAAAAGTATTTTTTATATAAAATTAATCCGATTATAATCTGAAAAATTTACACACTGCTAATGAAAAAAGAACAACCGACTACCTGCCGATATTTTTTATACTTAATTATGTTTTTGTCTGTTCTGTCCTGCTCCACTGATAAAACAGCAATGCAAGAGGAGCCTCTCTTTGTCCCTGAGGAGTCTTTCAATAAAGCAAATGAATTGATAAAAGAAAAGAAATACGAGGAAGCACGAGGAATTTTAGAGACTGTTAAAACCAAAGACACTTCCCAAAATTACGCCATATTAGCCAGGCTGCGTATTGCGGACACATATTTTGAAGCTGAATCATATGATGAGGCAGTTGTCGAATATGAATCTTTTCTCGACCTATATCCGCATCATAAATACGCTTCGTATGCACAGTACCGGTTGGCAACCTGTTTTTTTGAACGGATTAAGACTGTTGACATCGGTTATTCATGGGCAAGAAGGGCGCTTGACGAATTTGAAAAGCTGCAAAGGCGGTATCCGAGAAATCCTTACATGGACATCGTTGACAATAGAATTAAAGAGTGCTTAAACATGCTGGCCGAGTATGAATTTTATGTGGGAAATTTTTATTACAAGAAGGGGTCGTACAATGCCGCAATCGGAAGGTTCAAAGGTATGATTCAAAACTATCCTGATACCGGTAAGATACCGGAGTCCCTTTACTATATTGGTATTTCTTATGCAAAACTCGGAAAGCATGGTCTTGCGATTAATACCTTGAATGATCTTATTAAAAAATATCCCACTCTTGAAATCTCAAACGAGGCAAAAAAACTCCTTGCTTCATCTACCTTTCTGCTAATAAACGATAACGTAAAGTGAAATTTTATCCTGCCTTTATTAATCTTAAAGACAAAAAAGCAGTAGTCGTAGGCGGCGGCAAGGTTGCAGAAAGAAAGGTCCGTCTACTGATAAACGCAGGCGCATCTGTCAGGTTAGTAAGCCCCCGCATTACAGGTAATATAAAAAAATTGGCAGAAAGAGGATTGCTTGAGCACACAAGAAGAAATTACAGACAGGGGGACCTCAAGGACGCATTCATAATTATTGCCGCGACTTCCGATGTAGCTCTCAATACTCAAATCGCGCGGGAGGCCGGGCATCTTGTAAATGTGATCGATATGCCGTCTGAGGGTAACTTTATAGTCCCTTCTATTGTGAAACGCGGCCCGTTAACGATTGCCGTCTCTACTGAAGGGGCCAGTCCTGCCGTATCAAAGGCAATACGGATGGAGATAGAAGGACTCTACGGGAAAGAGTTCGCGCTTTATCTTAAATTCGTTGAGAGGGTCCGAAAGAAAGCGATTAAGGACATAACAAACAGCAGGGAAAGAGAAAAGTTTTTAAAGACGCTCGCGTCACCTTCGGTATTCAGCGCTCTGCGGAACAGAGGATACAAGGCCACTTATAAAAGTATTTTAGCTTCGCTGAAGGCTTGACTCAGACGCTAGATGCCCGCAACAGCTATTATCTCATTGTGAAGTTTCTGGGCCTCATCCCGGTTGCCAAATATACCGACCCTTATAGCGATAACGGTAACGCCATCCCCTTTTTTTGCCAGTTTCACAGCTACTTTCTGCCCGTCCTTGCGCACGGCGTTAAACGTCCCTACACCGGTTTCATTAGTGCTGTTTGATATGCTTATTTGTAAATTTTCAAGCGCGCTTCTGGTTGAATTCCACGCTCTGTCATATTCAAGCGGATATTCAACTGCAAGACGGCCGTCCACATACATGTATGAAGCGACTCCTACACCCGCGCCAGCGCCTACCAGCAAGGCCGAGGCGCAGCCATAAAGGAATAAAAACACGCTTATCAAAATCGCAACTTTTTTCAGTTTATTCATACCGCCTCCTTCTTAATATCCGCTTATTCATAAGTTGAAAAACAAAACGCATACAACATTCAAACAGCAATCAATAAAACAGTGAGTCTATTTTATGAATAACAGGAATGATAGTCAATGCATGAAAGCTTCTGTGTTAGAATTGATGATGATAGTTTTGTCTTTATCCGAAGAAGCCCTGGATGATATCATCACAAAGGCATCAGGCGTACTTAACAGCGGAGGCATTGTTGTCTATCCTACGGAGAGTTTTTACGCATTGGGCGTTTTTGCCGACTGCGAACAGGCTCTTAAAAACCTGTATGAACTAAAAGGCAGGCCGGTTGACAAGCCGTTGCCTTTGATAGTCGGCGATATGGAAATCCTGCTGTCGGTTGTAAAAAATATTCCTGATAGCGCAAGGGGGCTTATGGAAAGGTTTTGGCCCGGGCCGTTGACTCTTGTCTTTGAAGCAAAGGAGAGCGTTTCAAATTTGTTGACCGCAGGCACGGGGAAGGTCGCGGTGAGAGTCCCCGGCGACAGCACAGCCCTTTACCTTGCACGGAGATTGGGGGGTCCTGTTACAGCCACCAGCGCCAATCCCTCAGCAAAGCCTCCCGCGGAAACAGCAGGGGAAGTGGTCCGTTATTTCGGCGAGAGTGTAGATATGATAATTGATGCAGGGAGAACCCCTGGAGGCAAACCGTCAACAATAGTGGATGTCACGGTTGTTCCGCTGAGGATTCTCAGAGAAGGCAGAGTATCGCTGCATACTTCCAGGGTATAAGTTCTCAACGTCAACAGACAGATACTGTTTAAACTACCAGTATCAATGCCTTATAAATCAGCCATGCCAGCGCTACGCATACGGGAAGGGTCAATATCCAGGCCATAACAATATTCTTTGCTATCCCCCATCTTACTGCCGAAAGCCTTTTCGTCGCGCCGACACCGAGAATGGTTGATGAGATTATATGGGTCGTTGAAAGCGGAAGACCTATTCTTGACGCAACCTCTATCACCGTAGCAGCCGATGCCTCTGCTGCAAATCCATGTATGGGCTGCAAATGAACAAGACGCATACCAAGCGTTTTTATGATTCTCCAACCGCCAAGGGCAGTACCGAGCGCCATGGCAACGGCACAAAGAATCATTACCCACAGAGGAACATGAAAGTCCGGAAGTTTATAATAGCTTACGAGCGCCATTGTAATAATACCCATCGTCTTCTGGGCATCGTTTGAGCCGTGGCTGAAAGCCATATAGGCAGCCGACGCAATTTGAAGTTTGTTAAAGAGGAAATGTACAGACGCAATCGATTTTTTCCCGAAGAGCCACAAGAGAAACAGCATAAGGAGAAATCCGAGGACAAAACCGATTGCCGGAGAAATAATCAAGGCCATTAATACCTTATACACACCTTTCTCGATGATGACTTCTATCCCGGCAGTGGCAACAGATGCCCCGACTATGCTTGCAAGCAAGGCGTGGCTTGAAGATGTCGGCAGACCGAAATACCATGTGATCAGGTCCCAGATTATAGCGGACAGCAGAGCGGCAACAACGGTTGCCTGAGTGACAAACTGGGCCTCTACAAGACCTGCCCCAACAGTCTTGGCCACGGCAGTACCTGTCAAAGCCCCCGCAAAGTTTAATATCGCCGCCATAAATACCGCTGTCCTGGGTGATAATACGCGGGTTGAAACGGATGTGGCTATTGCATTTGCAGTATCGTGAAAACCGTTTATAAAATCAAAAATCGTGGCAAGGACAACTACACAAACAAGCAGGGAAAAAGTATCATGCATGTTTAAGCACTATGCTTTCAAGTATATTGGCAACATCTTCGCACGTATCACTGGCGTCTTCAAGATGTTCATAAACCTCTTTCCACTTGATCACAAGGATGGGGTCCTGGATGTTATCAAATAATTTCACAAGCGCTTCTCTGAAAATTCTGTCCCCTCTGTTTTCGAGCCTGTTTATTTCAATACAGAATTCCTGGATATACGAGTATTTTTTGTCCTTGAGACAGTTGATGGCCTTGACGATTATCTCTGTTGTTTCATGAAGCGTTTTGGCCAGTTCTACGGCCTGCGGCAGAGGATTATTAAGCTTAAATAAAACCGCCCGGTCTGCTGAGGCCCAAATCAAATCCAGGACATCATCAAGACGGCTGATGAGGGCATGGATGTCCTCCCTGTCAAGAGGTGTAACAAAGGTTTTATTGAGCCTTCTCATAACTTCATGAGTCAGCATATCCCCTTCTTGCTCAGCCGCGTGTATCTCTTTTGCCTTGATCTCGGCGATATTGAAATTATCCATCATTTCAACGAGATAAGACGCCCCGTTATTTACATTATCGGCAGCCTTTTCGAACATTCCGAAGAAGTCGAGTTCTTTAGGAAAAATCTTCTTTAACATAGCGTAATTATTCCCTGGTTTATCCGGTTTAAAGAATACTAAAATTGCCTATTAATGTCAACAACACCATTTTATTCTTGCATATCCCTCTTGCATAATCATGTCAATTAATGCAATATATAAAGCTATTTGATTTTTTAATATAATGAAAAGAGTTATAGAGTTACATGGTTTATTTGATCAAAGATGCTCAGGATTCGGCCGGATAGGGCTTCTCCTTACGCTGCCGTTTGTTTTAATAATCGCCTTTGCAGCTTATCAACTTTTCTTTATTCCCACGCCAGAGGTAAAGGGCATTGAGGCTTTCAATTATCTTTCTGCCGACAAAACCATTAAATTTAACGGGGAGAACATAGAGTCGATCGAGATATCGATTTCTCAGGATGGGAGAAAATTTGATTTATTGAAAGACACACCTCAAACAAAGAGTAAATCATACTCCCTGCAAATAAAACCGAAGATCATCGGGACAAAGGACGGCAAAGCCCGCATCACTATCATGGCCAAAGCCGGAATGATAAAAAAAGCCCGGTATGACATTGAGGCCGTAATTGATACAACGCCTCCGGAGATTGACGTTGTGGCGGCCCCTCAGTTCATATATCCGGGCACGGGAGCATTCAGCATTTTAAAGGCTTCGGGTGAAGACTCTGTTTTTATTAAACTTGCAGATAAAGCGCGATCAACGGATGATAAAACATTTAAGGCATTTAAGATGTCATCCGGACCGGATTCTAAAGACAGCTCATCAGGACAAAGCGAAAGTGCGACACAACGCTCGACGGGACAGGCCGGCAATATTTATTACGTGTTTTTCCCCGCTGCTTATGATATTGATGAGGGGAGTATTTTTTATGCGGTAGCAACTGATATGGCCGGTAACCGGAGCATAAAGACCCTGCCGACTAAAATAAAGATTACAAAATACAGCGCCTCTTCAATCAATATTGATGACGCTTTCATAAAAAGGGTCGTTTCTCCTTTACTGAATGAAACGAATATATCCGATACTGCTCAGGCCTTCAAAAAAGTAAACGAAGAATTGAGGCAGCAAAGTCTGAATAAGTTACTGGAAATTGCACAACAGACAGAACCGAAGGTGCTGTGGGAAGGAAATTTTATTCAACTAAAGAACAGCAAGGTAATGGCCACTTATGGAGACAGGAGGACCTATCTCTATAATGGGACTCCGATAAGTAAAAGCGTCCATCTGGGATACGATCTTGCATCTGTTGAAAAAGCCCCGGTTGAAGCTTCAAATACCGGAATCGTCAAATATGCCGGGGACCTTAGCATATATGGAAATACGGTGATCATCGACCATGGGCTCGGTTTTATGAGTATATATGGACATCTCTCTGCAATTATGGTCAACGAAGGGCAGAAGGTTTCAAAAGGCGAGATAATTGCAAAGTCAGGCGCTACGGGCCTGGCGGGCGGAGACCATCTCCACTTCGGCCTTCTGATGCATGGATATGAAGTGTCACCGTTATACTGGTGGGACCCGCACTGGATCCAGGTCAATGTCACGGACTTGATACAGCAAGAGCGCGCTAATTTATCATATTGAAAATATTTATGGACAAATGACTAAAGAGCATATAAAATCTAACTACAAAGGAACTTAAGAGGTAAAGAAAGATTATGGACCGTCAAGTGACAAAACATGAAGTGCCTTCATACGAGCTCGTTGAAGAGAAAATCAGGGAAATAGATGCATCGATCATCGTGCTCCGTATCTTCTATATTTTCATGGAGATTGCCTACAAGTTTCAGCTTATTAAAAATGATAAGTTGTGCACCGTAGAAATTCCCAGGAAACTGCTCGAGGGATTAAAAAGCGGGAACCCGATACTTGAAGAGAAATTGACCGAAATTCTTGATGCATCTCTCCAGGAGTCGGATTGCTGGATGAAAGTCTGAATAGACAACCAATCTGTCCGTATCTGATATAGATGTGTATAGATGTGGCCGCCTTTAACTTTTTGCATGAGTCAAAGGACCGAGAGAGCCCGAGGCGTATGCGTGCCGCCCCGCTCCGGGACGGCACGCTTTCCTGAAGAGGCAGAGACCGCTTCTTACGAAGTATGCGCGTGTTTGCCTGACGAACAACAGGCTGAGGCGCTGCAAGATGACGCGCCGCAGGTGTTGATGCCGAAAATACTGTAAGCCGGACACCATCTGATAAACGCCGTCAGAAGAGGGACGAGGCCAATCGCGCCCCACCAGCTTCCGAAGTAACCTCCCAGTCCGAGCGCGAGCACACCCGCGATTATCCTAATTGTCTTGTCTATGGTTCCTACATTTTTCTTCATGAGTTACTCTCCTTTCTGAGTTTTGTATTTATGTTGTAATATTAGAATACCTCAGCGGAAGCGCCGTGTATGTGACAAAGTCACATTGGACTTATTGCGGAGAACAAACGAAGAGAAGACGGGAAGAGGGAAGGGCTTTTTAAGATCTGAACTGCTCCCCCCTTTTTCTCAGACCGAGTATGTCGTTTACCTGTATAATTCCCCTCTTGAGGGAGATAAGATTTTCATATTCAAAATTCTTCAGTATCCGGCTGACCACTTCCCTTGACGTCCCTAATTCCATTGCAATGTCCTGGTGAGTGGTCTTGATGCCTTCCTTGTAAAGGCTGTGTAATTTTACCAGCATCTCTGCGATACGGATGTCCATCCTTCGGAAGGCGACCTCCTCGATAGTTGCTATGACCTCTGAGAGTCTCTTTGAAAGCAGGTTAAACACATACGTTCTCCAGATATCATGGCGGCTGATCCATTCGCGGAATATGAGCGAAGGAATTACTCCAGCCTCAATGTCCTCTTCCGTTACCGCAACCGCCGGGAAACTGCCATGCGCGAAAATACAAGAGGCCGTCAGTATGCAGCTCTCGCCCGGCCCCAGCCTGTAAAGGGTGATCTCCCTGCCGCTCTCCGCCGGCTTATAGACCCTGACGGTCCCGGCCAATATCAATGCCAACTGCCTGCATTCATCACCCTCAAGAAAAATAAATTCACCCTTCGGAATATGCACGATCGAGGCATGCTTCAGTATCTGTCCTCTTACCTCATTGTCCGAATCCTTGAGAGCCAGCGCTTGGCCTGGACCGCAAGGCTGGGCCACACAATCCAGAGCATGAACATCATCTGCGGCTTGGTGATTTTATTGATGTCGTCGGAGACTTCGGTGAACAGGCCGAGGACGATAGCGCCAAGGAACACGACAAGATTAAAAATCCAGTACGGCTTTCTGCTTATGCGGCCTTTAAATGAAAAAAGAAACCATGCCGCATTGTTCACTCCACCCTGCTTCTGAATAGTTGTGTCCTGCCTCATAATATATGTTCCCGAATGAGTTTAAATTATAAACAATGAATACCAATTAATCAAAATATTGATGGCGATACAGAGGCGAGGTTTTTTCGCCCCTCTTCCACCTGTTATTAATAATGTATTTATCAGGTATCAAGTTGTGGGCAACGACCCTGCCCCTACAAAAAAAAGGGGCTGCCCCGGTCCGGGACAGCCCCTTTATACGAATCCGAAAGAAACTCTCTCCCCTCCCCTCATTGGGGAGAGAGAGAAGTCCTTGTTATATCAATGGTACGATCAGCAGTGCAACGATGTTGATGACCTTGATCATCGGGTTGATCGCCGGGCCTGCCGTGTCTTTGTACGGGTCGCCGACGGTATCACCGGTGACAGATGCTTTGTGGCCGTCGCTGCCCTTTTTATGCATTTTGCCTTTGTCGTCGGTTACGCCGTCTTCAAAGGATTTCTTTGCATTGTCCCATGCGCCGCCGCCTGAAGTCATGGCAATGGCCTGGAAAAGACCGGTCAGGATGCTTCCGATAAGAACACCTCCGAGGGCCTTTGGTCCAAGTGTAAAACCGACAACGATCGGAGCTACAACCGGAAGAAGCGCCGGGACCATCATTTCCTTGATGGCGGACTGTGTAACAATATCAACGCACTTGCCGTACTGCGGTTTGCCTGTCCCTTCCATAATTCCAGGGATCTCACGGAACTGCCTGCGGACTTCTTCAACAACACCTCCCGCTGCCCTGCCGACTGCAAGCATCAGCCTGCCGCCGTAGTAGTAAGGGAT
>JACRQA010000045.1 GCA_016222915.1 Nitrospirota bacterium
ATTTGCCTGCGACTTTCAGTGCCGCCCATGCTGCTGCGCCTGATGATATCCCGGCTAGGATTCCCTCTTGCCTGGCCAGTCTCCTGGCCATAAGCGCCGCGTCTTCATCGGTAACAGCGATGACCTCATCATAAATCTTCGTATTCAATACACCTGGGTAGAAACCCGCGCCTATGCCGGCGATTTTCTGCGGACCTGGATTGCCCCCGGACAGGACTGGTGAAGCGGCAGGCTCAACGGCCGTTATCCACGTAGCGGGATTTTTTGATTTCAACACCTCTCCCACCCCGGTAATCGTCCCCCCTGTGCCGACACCTGCGACAAAGCCGTCGATGTCGGTTTCAAAGGCATCGATGATTTCAACAGCGGTCGTCCTTCTGTGAATGCCGGGGTTTGCCGGATTTTCAAACTGCATAGGCATAAAATAATCGGGATTGTTTTTCAATATAAGCTCCGCCTCTTCAACAGAGCCCATCATCCCCTTAGAGCCGGACGTCAGGACTACTTCAGCGCCGAAGGCCTGGAACATCTGTCTTCTTTCAACCGACATGGTCTCAGGCATTGTGAGGACCAGCCTGTATCCCTTTACCGCGGCAATCAAGGCAAGGCCGATGCCCGTATTTCCGCTTGTCGGTTCTATTATTGTGCCCCCTGGATTAAGCTTGCCCTCCAGTTCCGCAGTCTCAATCATGGAAAGTGCGATCCTGTCTTTGACCGAGCCCCCGGGATTAAAGCCCTCCAGCTTGGCCCAGATCTGAGCGTCTTCAGGGCCGGGGATTTTATTGAGCTGCACAAGCGGGGTGTTTCCGATAAGCTTTATTATATTTTCATTTAGTTTCACAGGCGCTCCTGATAAAGTTATGGGGAATTATAACATATAAATCCGCTGCTTCTTAAATGAACAGGCCGTGGAAAGGGAACTTATGAGGAAAGGAGGTGCCGGCAGCCGATACCCCGGCTGCCGACGAGGGATACATGTAAAAATGGTTGTATATAATTTAAACAAAAGTTTTGAAGAAAATATGAAGAGATTATTATCAAATTTTACTGTTAAGAATAGCGCATGTATTTCCGATAAACAATTTAGCATGGGCTGAAAAATTCAAAAATAATCCGCTTCAGTTGTCCACAGTCAGCAAGCGGGCAACTTATTTCAGACCTGATATAATTTCAATAATGGTGACAATGGGGAAAACATCTGACAAAGCGTGCCGGTATACAGAGGAGGAGCTGCTTGAGATGGTCCGGCGTTGGGTCCCTCCGGAGCGTGTGCCGGGCAGGGTGCTGATTAAGGACACGTCGGATTTTTTTCAAGTGGATTATGACAATGTGGTTGTGCTTGGAGGTGTGCCGTATCTTGTGCGTAATAACGAGCGTGAAGGAAGGTTCGGGATTGAGGACCAGCAAAAATTCTGGGTCAAACGCGCTATTGACCTCAAAACCGGCAAGACCAAGATTTTAAAATGGACTTTCTGGGAGAAGTTTACAGGCAGAGTAGGAGAGATGGTCTTTGAGTGTGTGCGAAGCCCTCTCAAGGAGGCGAGGATATTGAACATAGTCCGGGGCAGGCCCGACTTCATGCAGGGGGAGACTTTCATGGATGCCGCAGGCAATCCGTTGAGGATCATGGATTTCATTAATGGCAAGTCACTTGGGGACATTACGTTGACTCTTGGCTCAAGTCATGAAGACTATTTTATCAACCACTATCCAGGGCTGCTCTCGGAGTTTATCACTGCCGTCGAGGCCATCGGTTTTCTCCACGAGAACGGAGAAAAACACGGCGACATCCGCCGTGACCATCTGCTGAAAGATACCGATACAGGACGATACCGGTGGATTGATTTTGATTACAATTACCGCCACAGGGCCAACAAATTCAGTTATGACATGTTCGGTCTCGGCAATATACTTATCTATATTACAGGCAGGGGTGACGTTACAACATACAACCTGTCGCATGATGCCCCGGACACATTAAGCAGGCTCAACTCAGATGATTTGAATATCGTATTTAATTATCGCGTGGCAAATCTCGGGAAGATATACCCGTATATCCCGGGGCCTTTAAACAGGGTCCTTCTGCACTTTTCGGGAGGCGCCCATGTGTATTATTTAAATACGGCGGAGCTGCTTGCCGATCTGAAAGAAGCTTTCAGCATGTTGAAATAAACATTTATCAAAGGAGCCATTATGAATATTGAAGCAAACAGCGGCACTCGTGACAAACATCTGTTGATTGCCGTAGACGATACGCAGGATTCAAAGCGCGCCATTTCATATGTCGGTGAATTCCTGGGCGGGTTCCCCGGGTTTAAGATTACGCTCTTAAGCATCATTCAGGAGCCGGAGGAGGATTTTTTCAGCAGCGAGCAGGAGCGGGCAGCATGGACAAAAGACAAAAAGGAACAGATGAACGGGCTGCTCGATAAGTACAGGCAGGTGCTGATTCAATCCGGTTTTCAGGAAGATAAAGTCGACATTCAATTATGCATAGGCGATGCCAAGTCGCTGTCTGACATGATCCTGTCATTTCAGTGCGACATGAGCTGCTGTACGGTAGTTGTAGGACGGCACCATAAATCAAAGACAGAGGAGTTCCTGTTCGGAAGCATTTCCAACCAGCTTATCCATGAAGCGAAAAACTGCGCCGTCTGGGTTGTGGAGTGAGATGCCGTATCAGCGGAACGTTAACTGCTTCTTATCAGCTTCACCCTTATGTCCCCAAATCCGGGCGCCCCTGTAAATGAGGTAACATTCCCCGGGTCATGAAGCTCATTAATATTCGGGGTATATTCAGCAGCGTGATTCATAAAACCGGTCCCGGACGCCTTTTGCCCTCCAGGACCGAATGCGGTCTTGATGGTCCCCGGCATTATCTCGTCGGTCAAAAAGACCTTTCCCCTTACGCTATTACCCAGAGGGTTTTCAAGTGTCACAAGGTCTCCGGTCTTCAGGTCTAAGCTTTCCCCCTCCGCCCTGTTAATGGCAAGGACGGGAATAGACACGCTGCCCGGTCTGAATAAATTCTCTCTATTGTCCTGAAGGCCGGACTTATTGGGAACATCCGAACTTGCCGGCATTGTATATTCGAACTGATTGTTTAATGGCTCCATGCATTCCGTATTCGTCTCGGAAAGGTATGGGCAGACCGTCGTCATGGTCATGGCATGATGGACCCTGCCGCTTATTAACTGAAAGGGATATTCAGGGTATGTATTCTTATATAATGTATTGCCCGGGTTCCACCTGCTCTCGGCCCAGTAAAAGGTCGTGGGCAGTTCCGTTCCGAAGGTCTTGTTGATATTTTCAGTGTAGCTGAACTTGAATTCGAATTTTTTTGATCCTGTCTTCGGGTATTTGCCGGAGGGAGCCGCCGCCGCATTTTTATACCTGAAATAACTTGCCGGCCATACAGCGACCCCGTTATGTTTTCTTAGCCAGTCCGCAGTAAGCGGTTCACCGGGCTTTAAGATTTTATTCCCCCAGACCGCGTCAGGATTGTCCGGAATGCCCCTTATCAGACAACCTTCAGGGAAGCCGGGATAGGGCAGCGGCTCTCCGATATTATAAAATCCGGGCGCATCCGACAGTATGTCATTTATGAAGGCTTCTTCATTAATATATTTAAGCCGGAAATCTTCAGCCTTGATATCAGGGTCTCCGTTATGTATCAGCGCTTCGGAAAGGGCGATCATGAATTCATAAGGTGTTTTGGACTGATGCAACGGTTTGATGACCTGGTCCCTGAGGGCGATCTCCGGGCTCATTGTATAAACATCACTGACACCCATCCTCTCAAGATAGCCTGCTTCAGGCAGCACGACGTCGGCGTATTTCCCTGTTTCAGAGATGTGGGTATCGACAAATACGATGAGCTCAAGGAGATAATCGTCTCCGTCTTTGGCAGTGAGCGCCTCCTTCCATGCGGAAGTATTGCCTGCGGTTATCACCGGATTTCCCGCCCTTGTTACAAAGGCCTTGATTGGATAACGGTAATCCCGGAACGGCCCGTATTTTATCCTCACGCCTTCTTTTATTTTTAC
>JACRQA010000046.1 GCA_016222915.1 Nitrospirota bacterium
AGGTTCTACAGCATCAGAAAAGATTTGCCTGACGATAGAAAAGCCGTGCTTGATTTATTGAGCGCTCAGCTTAAATCTGACACAAGATATAATGACGACCTTGGAACATTGAAAGAGTGTACTGAGTTCCAGAAAAAGGCCGGCAAATGCGATATGAAGACATTGCAGTCATTTATTAAATGGAAACAAGGGAGGACAAAAAATGTTTAAGCAGTTTAAAGCAAACAGATCAAGACTTCAAAAATATACTTCCGGGATATTGCCCCTGGTGTTGATCGGGGGATGGCTCTATCCGCCGCTCGGTTTCTCACTGCTCATTTGTATGTTCGGGGCCGTTGGCATTGCACTTTATAAAGGAAGGGCATGGTGTGACTGGATGTGCCCGAGAGGAAGCTTTTATGACCTGTTTCTTGATAGTCTTAGTCGTAAATTACCCATACCATCGATCTTCAAGACCAACTGGTTCAGGACGATCATCCTGTCGTTGCTGGTGGCAGTGCTCAGTGTACAGATTTATTATGCCTGGGGTGATTCATATGGAATAGGCCGCGCATTTGTATTGGTATTGACCGTAACAACAACTGTAGGTATTGTGCTGGGAGCGGTATTTAAACCACGGGCCTGGTGTCAAATCTGTCCGATGGGCACGCTGGGAAGCTGGCTTTCAACAGGTAAGAAACCTCTCTATGTAAGCGAGCATTGCAAGGACTGCAAACTCTGTGCAAAGGTCTGTCCCATGCAGTTGAAACCCTATGACAGCAAGGCCGGTTTTATGGCTGATGGAGATTGTATCAAATGCTCTTCTTGCGTCGCTGCCTGTCCTGCTAAAGCGCTTGGATTTGAAGAAGAGTTGAGAAAGGCCGCCTGAGCATCCTGTGAATGCGAGCAATAAACAGAAATAAAAAACGGGACAATAAAAAAATTATTGTCCCGTTCAGCTACTTTCTTTTATCAGTGAGACTCGCCGCAGGAAGACCCGCAGCCCGATCCGCATGACGGCGGATTGGGGTTGTTGATCACAAATCCCTGCCTTTCCCCGTCATCGACAAAATCAATCGTCATCCCGTCGAGTTTCTGGGAAGCGTCCTTATCGATAAAGAACTTCGTGCCGTTCTTTTCTATGACATTGTCTCCGTCAACAGGACTTTCCACAACATCTATTCCGTATGAAGGTCCGCAGCAGCTGCTGCCTGCCGTGTAGAACCTGAGCCCCCAACCAGTCTTCCCTTCCGCATATAGAATCTCCTTGGTTTTTTCCGCTGCCATGTCTGATATGGTTACCATCAATAAATCCTCCTTAAATTGTTGCCAGTGGCCGTTTATTTAAGGGTAAAGGAAAAGTATGGAAAAAAGCAACGGGAACATGCCGGACATGAATCTTTTTAGTTTTATTGGTGTATACTTTTTAAATAACTTATCGGAAGAGGGCCGTGGTTTTTATTTCAAGACCGATAATACCGGACAAATTACTGTCAAGAACTATGGAGGTTGTAGAAGGTGAATGCCAAAGTCGGAAACAGGATTCTCCTGGTGGATGATGATCCATTTATACTTGAGTCTGCCGTACGGGTGTTTACCGGACGGCGATATTCAGTGACTGCCTGCAGCAATGCCCGTGACGCGGAAGCCGAGATGCAGAGAAATGATTTCGATGTGGTCCTGACCGACATCAAAATGCCTGAGGTATCCGGACTTGACCTCCTTGAAAAAATACACAGTGTCAATCCCCTGCTTCCGGTTATATTGATGACCGCTTATGCCGATCTGGACATAGCTGTAGAGGCGATCAAAAAAGGGGCCTTCGATTTTATCATAAAGCCGTATCATCCTGAATACCTGGTGCATTCAGTGACGAAAGCGGTGCATTACGGCAATTACCTGAAGTGGAAAGAGAATTACAAGCTTTACCTTGAGGACATGGTCAGGATCAGGACAGAGGAGCTGGAAGCTTCCAGAAAGGAGGCGGAGAGTTTCGGCAGGGACATTGTGGAGCGGCTGACTACAGTCGCCGAGTTCAGGGACACCGAGGCGGGGGTCCACGTAAAAAGGATAGGAGTCTTATCTCAAATAGTCGCAACCGCCCTGGGGATGCCGGATGACTTTGTCCTGAAAATCGGACAGGCAAGTCCCCTGCATGATATAGGAAAGCTGGGAATAACCGATTATATTCTCTTTAAAATGGGGCCGCTTTCTCTGGAAGAATTTGCAGTCATAAAAACTCATACGACACAGGGCGAAAGGATATTGGCCGGTTCATCACATCCGATATTAAAACTGGCGCAAGCCATAGCGCTTAACCATCATGAAAGGTGGGACGGCACAGGATACCCCGGCGGGCTGAAAGGTGAAGCAATTCCCGTTGAAGGAAGGATCGTGATGGTCGTTGACCAGTATGATGCCTTAAGAAGCGAAAGACCATATAAAGAAGCGCTGGACCACAAGAAGGTCTATGAAATAATCACCAAAGGGGACGGAAGGACAAAGCCGGAGCATTTTGATCCTGCTGTGCTGAACGCATTTATCAAGAAGGCCGCTGAATTCGATGAGATTTTTAATATGCTGGCGGATTGAGGGCCGTGACATCGGGTCCTTAAATTTTACAGACCGTATTGCGCCGGTTTCTTTTCGCTTCATATAACGCAGTGTCCGCTTTCGCAATAAAATCTTCAGCCCTCTTAAATGCACCATCAAACTGGCAGATCCCCAGGCTGATTGAGAAACCAGCGGTTTGCCCCTCCCTGACCGGGACCAGCTCCTGCCCGATCCTGGAGCGGAGGCGCTCAGCGACTTGTACTCCGATGCCGATATCGGTCTGGACGAGAATAACAACGAATTCATCTCCCCCGAAACGTCCTGCGATGTCGGTGGTCCTGAGGGTGTCCCTGATTACTGAGGCCGTGGTCTGCAGCATTTTGTCTCCGATGATATGCCCGTAAGAGTCGTTGATCCGTTTGAAATGATCGATATCGAAAATAATAAGAGACAGCGGGCTACCGTACCGTCTGGCCCTCTCCATCTCTTCGGTAAGACGCTTGTCAAGGTGCTGCCTGTTGAAAAGGCCGGTAAGCCCGTCCGTCTGTGAGAGGTGCTGAAGCTCGCGAATCAGGACATCGCGGTCTCCCTCGATTTCCTTGCGTTTGGAAATATCACGGTATATCGACAGGACAAACTTCCTGCCGTCGATCTGCATCAGAGATGCGCTGACTTCAACAGGGAAAACTTTGCCGTCTTTTCCCGTATGCGTGATCTCAAGCCGCAGCGTCTCTCCTTCAAGTATGCGCCTGATGCGCTTGGGCGCCTTTGCGGCATGTTCCGGCGTATCCAAATCGGTAATGGAAAGACGGAGGAATTCTTCTTCACTGTATCCGTACATTTGACACGCCGCTTTATTGGCGGACAGTATCTTCCCCATCTGCGGGCCCTCCGCCTTCAAAATAAAAATGGCGTCGCCGGATTGTTCGAACAGGGAACGGTAGCGCACTTCGCTTTCACGCAGGGCCGTCTCTATCTTGCTTTGCCTCGTTACGTTCTTGAAGGTTTCTATTATGTGGAGCACTTCCCCGTTTCCATCTAAAATCGGAGTGGCCGTGATCTCGACAAACATCTTATTGTATAAACTGTCGAAATGCGTGTGCGTCATAACAACAGGCAATTTTGTCTGTAATACTTTTTGCAGGGGACAGGGATTGGACTTTCCGCTGCAGGGTTTGCTGAGGTTATGGGTAATTTCATAACAATGCATAGACGGACTGCCGGTATTGATTTTCCGGGCTATACCAAGCAGCTTATGATTGGTCATGATGACGCGATATTGCGTATCGATTATCAGGGTCGGGTGTTCATTGTGATTGACAATAGCCTGAAGGTAATCAGATGAGTCGATGTATGGCGCGGGCTTGTCTGTCATGACGTGGCTTAAGTAAAAATTTTTTTAATAGTTTATCATTTAATGCATATTTCAACAATGAATATAAATTTTTCCATATAGGACCGACAAATGGGACCGGGAATATCAGATGCAATAAGAAGTGTGCACGGGCTGTTTAAAGAAAGGGGCCTTACACTGTCGGCTGCCGAGTCATGCACAGGGGGACTTATCAGTCATTATGTCACTGCGCTTCCCGGCGCGAGCGTCTTCTTTACTGCAGGCGTTGTTGCTTATTCAGAGAAAATCAAAACAACCCTCCTCGGCGTTTCTCCTGAGGTCATCCGTAACAGCGGAATTGTCAGTGCTGAAACTGCCGTGGAAATGGCGGAGAAGGTCCGCTCCCTGGCAAAAACCGATTATTCCGTTTCAACTACGGGGAACCTCGGTCCTGACGTGCTGGAAGGGAAGGAGAAGGGTCTGGTTTATATCGCAGTGAGCAAGGACGGGAAGACGGTCTCGCGTGAAATAAGATTAAAAGGCAGCAGGGAGGAGAACAAGGCAGAGGCGGCGCTTGAGGCGCTGAGGCTGCTGCTTGAGGTTGCAGAGAGGGGATAGTTTCCGCAGGAACTGATTGTGATATTTATTGGAAAATCAGCCGGTTGCATGGCCTCGACACTGATTGACGGACCCCAGGATACGTCATATAATATTTATAGAGGTAGGCAGATTTGACTCAGCAGCTGAAGTAAGCTGGAAGCGAAAGGAAGTGTTGATGATGAGGACCTTCATGATAATATCGATCCTGCTGATGTTGGTGATCAGCCTGTCCCTCATCGTGACCGACGTGGCAGTTGCGGGCGATGAAAGACCTTTCGTCCGCAGGCAGGTCGTTGTAACTCAGGCCTTTGATGAGGATTTCGGCAAGGTCATAATCGTCAAAGAGAGACCGGTCATCCAACGGTTATTCAATCCTTTCTTGTTTAAGAACCAGTTGTTCTTCGAGGAAGAGGACTTCTTCGATTTTGAGAGGAGACCTTTCTTTGAGGAAAAGCGGTTTGAAAGGGAAAGAGACGATTAAGATGAGCGGTTAATCGCAGACGATAGAAGCAGAAGTATGAGAGCCTGGGCCGAATGGTCCGGGCTCTATAGTGTGTGCCCTTAACAGTAATGTTGCAAATCAGGAGAGCGGCCTTGCCGTAAAACCTTTACAATGCGATGGGATATTGGAATCAAACTTCGATGGCAGGATATAACGTGAAATTCGGGAAGATATCACATATGCTTTCATCAATCTTGCTGAGGTATCGCAGGTAAAGCTTTTCCAACAAGGCCGCTCTCCTTAGTAACTTAATGCATCTATAAGGTTAGTCGGATTAAATGCTAAAATATCCGCGCATGGAAAAGATACCCGCAGACATCAAACACGAAATTGAGCAGCTCGTCAAGGACCTCAATTACCACTGTTACCTTTATCACGTGCTCGACGCGCCTGAAATATCCGACGCCGAATACGACAGGCTGTACCGGCATCTGAAGGAGCTTGAAGAGAAATACGGTTACGTCCTCCCCGGTTCACCGACGCAGCGCGTGGGCGCCCCGCCGCTTGACAAGCTTGAAAAGGGGCAGCATGCGGAGCCGATGCTTTCCCTTGATAACGCGTTCTCGCATGATGAGGTAAGGGAGTTTGATCAAAGGGTCAAAAGGTTTCTGAAGTCGGATGAAGAAGTGGAGTATACGATTGAGCCGAAATATGACGGGCTTGCAATGGAGCTGGCATACAGGAACGGTGTCCTTTACAAGGCGTTGACAAGGGGTGACGGGTATGTGGGGGAAGACGTTACCGTGAATATAAAGACCATCAAGGCCGTGCCCCTGAAGATTGAGGACGCGGACGCTCCCGAAGAGGTCGATATCCGGGGCGAGGTCTATATGGACATCAGGGAATTTGAGGCATTAAACGCGGAGAGGGAAAAGGCGGGGAAGCCGGTCTTTGCCAATCCGAGAAACGCCGCCGCCGGTTCCATCCGGCAACTGGATTCTTCAATAACCGCAAAAAGGAAATTGCACCTTGCGTGTTACGGCATAGGCGCGGTGAGAGGCATTGAATTCAAAAGCCAGTGGGAATTCATTACATGGCTAAGGAAGGCGCGCTTCCCTGTTCCCGCACTTATAAAACGCGTAAAGGGGGTCGATGCGGTCATTGATGTTATTAAGGAGATCGAGGAAAAGAGAAAGGACTTTTCATTCGAGACAGACGGCGCGGTGATAAAGGTCAATGACTTCAGGCTGCAAAAGGCCCTGGGCATCAAGACACGAGAGCCGAGGTGGGCCACGGCATATAAATTTCCCGCCCATCAGGGTATAACAAGAATAAACGAGATAATCGCCAGTGTCGGCAGGACCGGGACCATCACTCCGGTTGCCTTTCTTGAACCGGTGAGAATAGGCGGGGTCACAGTCTCACGTTCGACCCTTCATAACTGGGATGAGATTGACAGAAAGGACATCCGTGTAGGAGATACCGTTGTTGTTGAAAGGGCCGGAGACGTCATCCCACACGTCGTCTCCGTGATAAAGGAAAAGCGCGCCGGAAAGGAAAAACATTTCAACCCTCCGGTAAAATGTCCTGTTTGCGGCTCCGCGGTTGAAAGGGATGAAGGTGGAGTGGCATACCGCTGCATAGGATTGAACTGTACTGCCCAGGTCCAGCAGCGCATCGGCCATTATGCATCAAGGGCCGCAATGGATATTGATGGGCTGGGAGAGAAGAACGTCGAGCTCCTTTATTCAAAAGGTCTCGTAACACATTTTGTCGATATATATAAATTGAAAAAGGACGACCTGCTTGAGCTTCCCCGTTATGCGGAGAAGTCCGCGCAGAACCTCATTGACGCAATAGAAAAGAGCAAGCACACGACGCTTGCCCGCTTTCTTTATTCATTAGGCATTGTCCATGTCGGTGAGTACGCGGCAAAGCTACTGGCAAGGAATTTCAGGGACCTCGAAGATTTGTATCATGTCAAACCTGAGAGGATCATTGAGATCAAACAGATGGGCGAAAAGATCACCGGTTCCGTGGCGCATTTTTTCAATGACCCTGGTAATCTCCAAACTCTTAACACGCTTAAATCGTTGGGCTTGAATATATCAAACCCCGACTATGAAACCGGGAGTTCTGAAAAACGTCCCTTTGAAGGCATGACATTCGTTGTAACAGGCACTCTGCCCAAATCAAGAAAAGAGGTTGAGGAGCTGATTGAAAGCATGGGTGGTCATGCTGCGGGATCAGTGTCAAAGAGCACGAGTTTTCTTGTCCTCGGAGACGATCCTGGTTCCAAACTCCAAAAGGCAAAAGACCTCGGTGTTAAAACAATATCATATAGTGAACTCATGTCTATGGTGAAAGGCGAAGGGAGATTGTTTTAAGACTTGATGTATAATTGTACTACTTACGCTATTACAATGTAGTGGCCTGGCTCGCCATGCCCCTACTCTAATCAATAAAAAATATATCAGGAGATACTTATGGAAAATTACAAAAAGTGGATAATCGTTGTAATCGCTGTAGCTGCAGTCGGCTTGGTCATTGCGAGTTATGTTACCAGACAACCCGCCGTACCGGAACAGGCGGCGCGTCAGGAGCAGACAACCATGCCACCGGTTGCTGCCGGCCCGATGGTTGAGCAGGACCTTAACAAGGTGGTCCCGCTGGAGGAACTGGGAGTGGACACTAAAAATCCCAAGGAGCTTGCGCTTCTTGGAGATAAGTATTTTGAGGGCAGCAGTTTTAACCAGGCCATAGAGATATACAAGAAGGTGCTGGAGCTGGACCCCCGCGATATAGATACTTATAATGATCTCGGGCTGGCCTATCAATATGCGAACAGGCCTGACCTTGCAATTGATATTTTACAAAAGGGAGCGAAAGCAGGACCGTCAAATCAGAGGATATGGCTGAGCCTAGGATTTGTCAACATGTCCGCAGGGAATAACACGGAAGCGAAAATTGCATTAAAGAAGGCGGTGGAGCTGGATCCACAGACGGATATCGGGCAGGAAGCAACGAGAATGCTCGGTCTTGTCAAATGAGATATTATTAAGATCATTGCACGTATCAGCTTGTTATTCTGCATATGGATCAAGACAGGATTACAGGACGGAAATAGAAGTTTATCAGTCTGTTAAATCGTCTAAGCGGATATGCCTGATGGTGTCATAGGCTGAGTATTCTATGACATATTGGATGAGCTCGGAAGGCTTGATCCCCAGTTTTTGGAGTTCATCCAATATTTCGCAGCTTGATAAAGTTACCATCTCAACCTCCTGCTGTTATCCAAGCATATTTTGTGCCAAAAAAGAGGTGTTGATTCTAGGTAATATTTATTGAAAGTCTGTTAATCCGTTTGACAGAATTTCGGCATGACTTGTAAAGGCAGGTCATTTTTCCGTCACCTAACCTGATTGAAATGTTAAGGAAATCCGGTATCGCAGCACGGGCCTGATTTCAACATGCGTTAAATTCATCATGGGGATAGTTTTTTTCACGCATAATTGATATAGTTCGAGGGTGTTTTATTTCCGTGACATCTGTGTAAATTTTTCCACAGAGATAGATGAAAGAGTAAAATTTACCTGCGGGGACGTACCATACAGGAAGAAATTGACTTTTGAGACCGCTATTTATTATAAAAATAAGTTGCAAATATAAAACTATTTGAAATTAAGGAGTTTACTTGTATGACAAAAGAAAGTTTGGAGTTTAAGACCGAGGTCAAGCAACTGCTTGATCTCATGATCCATTCCCTTTATTCCCATAAGGAGATTTTCCTCCGGGAGTTGATTTCCAATGCCTCGGATGCAATTGACAAGGCGAGGTATGAATCACTCACGGACAGCTCTATCATGGAGAGCGATAAGGAGTGGAAGATCAAGCTGACTGCGAATAAAGAGTCAGGGACATTGACTGTCAGTGACAATGGCATAGGCATGACTAAAGATGAGGTGACCAGGGCGCTTGGGACCATTGCCCATTCCGGCACAAAGGAATTCCTCTCCGCGTTGCAGAGCAGGGAAGTAAAAGACAACCCTGCGCTGATCGGCCAGTTCGGGGTCGGGTTTTATTCATCATTTATGGTGGCCGACAAGGTGACGGTCATAACAAGAAGGGCAGGCTCCGGCAGCAAAAAGGCCGTCAAATGGGAGTCCTCTGCCGATGGTTATTTTACAGTTGAAGACGCGGAGAAAGAGGGGAAGGGCACGGATGTGACTTTGCATCTGAAAGAGGACGCAAAAAAATATCTTGAAGAATGGGAACTCAAGGGCGTAATAAGAAAATACTCCGACTACATCGAGCATGCCGTTGTCATGGACATCGAGAAGGAACAGGACAGCACACTGAAAAAAGGGGAGAAGGTCAAGATAAAGGAAGAGGAGACCTTGAATTCAAGAAAGGCAATCTGGCTCAAAGACAAGGCCGATATCTCCGGGGAGGAGTACAATGAGTTTTATAAACACGTCTCCCATGATTTCACGGACCCGGCCAAAGTTATTCACTACAAGGCGGAAGGCACGTCCGAGTTCGTGGCTCTCCTTTATGTCCCTTCAAATATGCCTTTTGATATTTACTATAAGGACTACAAGATGGGCCCGACCCTGTATGTGAAAAGGGTCCAGATCATGGAGCACTGCGAGCAGCTTATTCCCAGATATCTGAGGTTTGTTAAGGGTGTCGTTGATTCTTCCGACCTGCCTTTGAATGTGTCAAGGGAGATACTGCAGTCCAACCGGCAGGTTGATATTATAAATAAAAGCATATCAAAGAAAGTCCTCGACACGCTGGCTGAAATGAAAAAGAATGAACATGACAA
>JACRQA010000066.1 GCA_016222915.1 Nitrospirota bacterium
CAGAAACAACCCTCAATTGTGCGCGGACATTGCCCCTATAATAGCTTCCTTCCACGATGAAAAGATGCTTACCGCCGGAGTACTCTGGGCTTTGGGAAGGATAGGTAAAATCAATGATGAAACGATTGGATATGCTATCCCCATTATTCTGCCTTATCTGCATTCGGAAGACCATACCATAAGAGGTTACGCCGCATTTGCCCTGGGCAATATCGGCGCAATAGGGGCGGTCCCAAGACTGGAACAGCTCGTGAGTGATACCGGCATGGCCACCTTCTATGAGGATGGAGAACTGCGCCGGAAAACTGTGGGGGGTGTTGCTCAAGAAGCTTTGGAACAACTGAGGAAGACTTAAAAATCTGCCATTACAAGATAATCAAGATTACAGAACCCGTCCTTTTTTAACATTTCATAAGTAGAGCATTCACCTAATTCACATGCGCGCACAAAATCCGTACAGGCCTTCTCACTCTCTCCTGTCAACATATAGACTGTCCCTCTGTTATCATAAGGCTTGGCAAGATTCGGGTCTATCTCTATGGCCTTGTTGTAATCACTGATTGCCCTGTCATATTCCCCTCTTGTGAAGAAAACGAGTCCGCGGTTATTGTAAGCTTTGGCATACAGAGGGTCATTCTTTATCGCCTTTGTAAACTCGGCGATAGCAAAGTCATATTGTCTCATTTCAAAATGCGCATATCCGAGATTGCTGTGAGCCTTTGCATATTCAGGGAATGTCTCGATTGCCTTTTTATATTCGATAATGGCGAGGTCATATTGTCCTTTTATGAAATAATCATTCCCCAGTTTATTAAAATTCTCCGCAGAACGCATATCCACCGGAACGGTCCTGCCATATTCAGAGGTCGCTGCACAACCCGCAAATAAAATTATCGATAACCATATAAATAAATTCCGGAGTAACATGTTCTTTTCCGATTCCTGGATAACATAAGATTGAATAGATGATTATATCGGAGCAATAATGATGCCAAATTCTAAATCGACACAACATCCTGGATTTCAATGATTCATAAAAATGTCCGGTCAACGTAATAACGATAAACTGTTTATTGAAATTACATGATGTAAGATATTCCGACGAAATAAGAGAGGCATACAATTAAAGGTCTTCATTACGGGCCGCCAAATATTTCCCAAACTCTTTGTCGATTTTTACGATATGGTCTAAAATCCAGTCAACTACCACCTGGTTTGTCTCAACGGAAAGATCGTATGAACCCGGCTTTGTGCCGCCTTCAAGTTTTGGCAGCTCTACTTTGAGCTTATTGAAGTTCGTGATAAACTCGTTATGCTGTGCTTTATGCGCAGGATATCCGGGATATTTATACTGCAGCATGTATTTTTCCTCTTCTCCAAAATGAAACACTATGTATTCATCGAGGAACCTGACGACATCGCCAATCTTGTATTTGCAGGTGTGTTCCTTTATTGCCGCTACAAGATCATTTATTCTTGAAAAAAGCTCTTTATGCTGTTCATCTATTGTGTTGACCCCGACCGACAGTCCCTGTGTCCATTCCATTGAATGATGCCTCCGTTTGATAATATATTTCACCTTGCAGTTGCATTAAATTATCCATATAAGGCGAGCGGGCTTGACGGAAAAGCTTTACCTGAGATACCTTAGCGAGATTCATAAAAGCATAAGTAATATCTTTCTGAACTTCACTATGCGTTACCTCCTGCTGCCCGAAGTTTAATTTCAATATCATATCGCATTGTAAAGGTTTTACGGCAAGGCCGCTTGCCTTATTTATGCAACACTAGGGTTCACATATATTTTTGCATAGCGGAGATAAAAAAGGACAACATAACTTATATTAAAACGGATGGCTGTCGGTCCCGTGAAACAGCGCGTTATCTAAACAACCACAACCGAATCATCTACTTCGGAATCACCCGGTATATGTTTATCGGCAAACCAGTCTTTCTCCCAGTGATTGGCGTCGATCAGGTATCTGAAACTATATTCCCTGTCACATGGTAATTCCAGGGTCAATATGAAATCCCCGTTTCTGAGCTTCTTCATCTTGGTCTCGGTTATGTTCCACTTATTGAAGTCACCGACAATTGTGACATTTTTAGCATCCGGCGCCGCCTCTTTTGGCAACCTGAAAGTGACCTTGCAAATATTTTTTGATTTGAGATACTGCTTTTTCAAGCCTTCGCTTTCAGATTTAGCTGCCGGCTTTTTTAAATTCATTTTATTATTGCCTGTGCTCTCCGACCCTTTGCTTCCTTTTTTCCTCATGGCAAACCTCTTTAGTTTAATTATTGCTATTCATAAATTTATTTATCATGAATTACGCGCCTTGTCTACTAAAAAGCATTAATTAATACATAAAGCAACCTAATAAATCGTAAGGACATATGCTAATCCGATATGTATTTACTTACTTGACATGTCCCGCGGCTTTGATATACTTGAAAGTAATATATATTATTACTTATGAAGGAGGGGAATAAGTGGCAAAGATTTTTAATTGCAAGGACTTTGGCGGCACATGCAACTGGAAAGGCCGTGCTGAAACTGTAGAAGATCTTTTGAAAAAAATTACGAAGCATGGCGCAATCAAGCATAACATGAAAGAAATGACGAATGACATGAAGGTGAAAATAATAAGTGTGATACGAGAACAATGACATAACAGAGGCTGCATTCAGAAACCAGTCTAAATCAATTTCCCCGCGCGCTTTCGCAAGTGAGTTTTCAGGTCAATAAATGACTCTTTCAATCCGTTCCAAATCCCGGCGGCAATAACCGCAGGTGAATATGAGCGGCCTTGTGCTGATTCATATAAAATAATTCTCCCGTCCCGTCCGCCCAATAATAGATCGGCACGCCCGTCATTGTTCCAGTCGGCCATGAACAACCGTGAGCGCGCGTCCTTGCCCTGATCGGGATAACGGATGACATTGCCGTCCCGGAGAAACAGTTTGCCTGCCCTTTTAAAAACAGGAGCGGCGTTTGTCCCAATATTTATCAACAGGTAAACATGTCCCTCCATTTCACCGACTAAAATGTCCTTAAGCCCGTCGCTGTTCCAGTCATATACCCTGGGCGCTGACCTGGAGCCGATATTGAAATCCCCGCCTCCTGCCTGAAGCAGGTAGGGAGGTTTCATGACAGGTTCAGAATCCGTCCCAGCATTTATATATACCCTGATGGCGCCATCCATGCTGCCGGCGAGCAGGTCTTTTTTACCGTCGCCGTTCCAGTCATCAGCAACAGGAGCGGCCCTTTCACCGACATCGATGTCAGTCCCGGCGGCACGAATATATTTACCGCTGTGCAATATCGGATGGGAATTGGTATTAATATTCAGGAAGACCTGTACCTTTCCGTCAGAGTCCCCGATGATTAAATCATTCCTCCCGTCATCGTTCCAGTCCACGACCGAAGGATATGCGCCCTGTCAGCCGGAGGCTGCGGCATTTATAGGTGAGCAAATGTCAGTGCAGGTATGAATAAGTGTATGTCCTTTGAAAGACGGCTTTGAATCAGCGCCTCTATTTTGATAGAAATGAACACGGCCGGATGCCCTTCCGTTATCATCGGTATAACTGCTGCCGGCCAGGAGGTCTTTTTTCCCATCGTCATTCCAGTCAAATACAAGGGGCACAGACCAGTGGCCCGCCTTCAGGTCCGAGTCGCTGTCCTGAATATATACTCCGGGCAGCAGGGTGGTCTGATAGTCTGAATAATAATGTGTATTCAGCAGGACCAATACCAGCAGAGCAAATATAAGTGCCCTCATTCTAAAGGACCATAATTTATTAATATGTCCGCGCATCGCTTCGTTCCTGATCGTCACTTCGTTTTATATTCTTACAGAAACTCCTTGCGCGCCACAATAATAAAGACGCGTCCCTTCTGTTTCAGATGTCCTGCCGTCAACTCGGCCTTTTCTCCGGCCCCGAAGAATACGTCAACGCGTCCATGCTCCCGGATGGCCCCGCCTGTGTCCTGCACCAGGACGAAGCGACGGGCAGGCTTCCAGCCGGATAGTTTCCCATTGTCAAATACAGGCAGCTCTGTTTCAATATAAGCCAGTCCGCCTCCGGGGACGACCTTCCTGTCCATGGCAATTGACCGGTCCGGCGTAAGCGGGACTTCAATATTGCCGAGGGGGCCCTCCCCTGTTTCGCGGAAAAAAGTATAGCTCTGATTATAACTGAGAATATTTTTTACCTCATCGGGATGGGCGTACAGGTATTCCTTTATCGCCTGCAATGACATCCTATCCTGCGGGATTTTGTCTTTGAGGACTGCTCCGATGGCCCTGTAAGGATGCCCGTTGCTCCCTGCATAATTGACCCGCATCACTTCCCCTCCCGGAAGTTTGATCAGGCCTGAGCCCTGGATCTGGAGGAAAAATAATTCGATCCCCTTAACGTATACTATCGGCTTTGCGCGCTCCCTGAGAGAGTTTTCATTGACTATTTCATCCCTGGTGTCATAAGGGACCAATCTCTTTCCTTTCACTCGCCCGACGATCTGTTCATTCTTCCACCTTTCAGAAAATTGACCGAGGTTTACCTCGATCAGGTCATCCGGCCTCTGATAAAGCGGCGCGGGAAATTCTTCAGAGGGGACCGGACTGCCATCCAGCAGCGGTTCATAATAGCCGGTAAAAAAGGCCTCTCCTTCTGAATTTCTGCTCTCAAAAAAATGAAATTTACTTCTTAATTGCTGCACCCGGTCCTTCCCCTGATAATCTCTTAACGTTGCTATGAAAAGCCCCAATGATGAGGCCATCTCCTGTGGAGTATATTTTAATTCGCCGTAATTGAATGTCTTGTTTGCCGGCAGCTTCTTATAGTATTTAATTGATTGGGCGACCGCCTGTTCCATGCCGTCGAAATCAAGATCATCCAGCCAATCATGCAAATGGACTTCCCTGAATGTCAGTTCTTTCAGTTGCGGTCCGGCAGGCGGTTTAACAACCAGGGCACAGTTTCGGCCTTCTGTCTTTCACAAGATAAAAAACTATAACAGCAATAGAAAAGATGTTTGCAATATAGTTAAACATCATCCAGTGGACCCACCCGAATTTCATCAGGACACTCGTGATATAACAAACTTCCCCGATCAGCCATAAGCCTACAAACACGGGGCTGATACCTTTGGCGCTCTTGTTCTTAAAGCATTCCCATGCCTGCGGGATACCGCATATCGCAAAAGCCACTGAACCGATCCAGCCGATAAAATCAGCCAATTGTTTTATATCTCCTTCAAGCAGGGCGAGAGTACCTCGCCCCTACATTTACCTACAGCACAGCTATCGTTACCGCTTCCCCACCCTCATCTTCATTCCCTTTTCTGAAACTCTCAACCAGCGGATGGTCTTTCAGAAATTCCCTGATTGCCCTGGCAAGTATGCCCGTCCCGAGCCCGTGGATAATCTTTACCTGTCCCGCCCCTGCCATTGATGCGTCATTAAGGTAGCGTTCAATATTGGACAATGCGGGGTCAACGCGCTGTCCGATTACGTTTAATTCAGGCGGGAAGTATATGACCTCGGATTTACCGGCGCGCGGCCTTTCGCCCGTGCGGATTTCATCAGGCGACTGCTTAACGTCAAAATCCGGGGAAGGCCCGGACAATCCGGTAAACGGCATCACGATCTCTTTCCCTTCAACAAGCACCTGGCATCTCCCAGCCTTCTCGTTCACAGTCCGGACAACGCCGATTTTTCCAAGTGCGTTAACGAAAACATGCTGACCTTCCTTGACTTCCCTGAGCCCTGCCCTCTCAGGCGCATATTGCTTTCGGGTCGTCACTGCTTCATCGATTTTTTTGTCGAGCTCTTTCACAATTTCCCTGGTCTCTGCAAGGCTTGCCCGTTTCAGGGCATCGACAATTTCCCTTGCCTCCCGCCTGGTCTTTCTCAGTAATTCCTCAGCCTCTCTTAACGCCTTAGAGAGGGTCTCCTTTTCCACGGTCTTGAGCCTTGCAAGCTCCTTTTCCATGTTCAGACGGACAAGCCCGATCTCATTTTTTTCCTTTTCAGTCTCCTTCAACCTGCTGTCCAGCTCTCCTGTTTTCTGCTTGAGCTCTGAAATAAGTGAGCTGACCGCAGCGTCTTCATCGGTTATGAAATCCCTTGCCTCTTTGATGATGTCCTCTGGAAGGCCAAGTGATCCCGCTATTTCAAAGGCATGTGACGTGCCGGGCTCGCCGACTACCAGTTTATAAGTAGGCTTATAAGCAGTGATGCCATTGACCGTGACTTGCTCCATCTCCATTGCGCTGTTTATCATCCCCTCTTCGGAATGAGCGAATGCCTTGAGCATGCCGAGATGAGTGGAGACTTCAGACATAGCGCCCAGCAGTCTGATCTTTCTCAAAATGGCGCATGACAGAGCCCCACCCTCTTCCGGTGAGGTCCCTGTTCCCAGTTCATCGATGATGATCATTGTATCGCGGCCGCTTTGCCTTACAATATCTGATATGCGTTTGATGTGGGCGGAGAAGGTTGAGAGGTTATGCTCAATGGACTGGTCGTCCCCGATATCGGCAAAGACCCGCAGCAGGAAAGGAAACGTTGTCCCGGAATCAGCCGGCGTATGCATGCCGGAAAGGGCCATCAGGCACAGCACGCCGATTGATTTGAGGGCAACTGTTTTTCCTCCGGCGTTTGAACCGGTAATGACCATGCAGGAATGACCTCTCCCAAGCTCAAGGTCCAGAGGCACAAGGTCTCTGATACGGTTTTCCTTCTGCAGCGTTTTCCACAGGAGCGGATGTCTACCATTGATGATATGAATGTGTCCCTTTTCATTTATCTCCGGGGCCGACATGTCCATCTGATCAGAAAATCCCGCGACTGCCTGCAGAGCGTCTATTTCAGCGACGATGCGGTAATCCGCTTCTATTTCCGGCAGGCGCCCCCTGAGAAGAGAACAGAGTCTCCTGAGGACCCTGTACTCTTCGAGCTTCTCTTCGGCCCTGTGGGATTCAAGCTCATTTCCAAGCTGCTGGATTGCATATGGCTCCATGTAGACCGTCTCCCCAGTATTTGAAATGTCATGCACAATGCCGGGTACGCTGCCCTTGGAGTCAATTTTTACAGGGATGACCCATCTGTTGTTTCGTTCTGCCAGAAAAAAATCCTGCAGGTGTTGCTGGAGGTCCTTCTGCTTCAATATCCCGTCAAGCGCCCCCTTGATCTTCTTCTCGCATGATCTTATGCCCAGCCGTATGTGCGACAGCTCCGGTGAGGCCCCGTCGCTGATTTGTCCTTCCCTGTCTATAGAGTTCTCAATTGCCTTCTTTATGTCCGGATGGGTCGTGAGCCCGGATATAATCGCGCCTGTTCCGGGACATTCCGGGTCATTGCTCAGTAGTTTGAGATTAAGGGCTGAATAGAAAAGTGGAAGGAATGATCTTAATTCAAAAGGACTGATTACTGAATCAGCCGGTCTTATTCTCTGGAAGAGGGGTGACAGGTCGTCAAAGTGCTCTATGCCGAATGACCGACCCCCGGATACAAATCTTCTGCATTCAGAGATGAGGTCTATCCGCCGCCTTATTTCTGCCGCATTTGTCAGGGGCCTTGTTTTCTGAACTAGCTCTCCGCCGGGAGCTGTTACGGCAAACGCGGCAGCCATCCGGAGTATTTTATCGAATTCAAGAACGCGGAATGTTTGTTCGTCCATAATTCATGAGTATAATCCTTATAGTTGCATTAAATTACCCATATAAGGCGAGCGGTCTTGACGGAAAAGCTTTACCTGCGATACCTCAGCGGGATTCATAAAAGCATAAGTCTTTCTTAACTTCACTAAACGTTAAGTCCTGCTGCCAAAGTTAATTCCAAATATCCTATCGCATTGTAAAGGTTTTACGGCAAGGCCGCTTGCCTTATTTATGCAACATTAGGGTAATCTAATCATCGAGCAGGCCTTTTTCCGTCATCTCCTTCTCCATATGCGTGAACTCATCCGGATATTTACGCCAGAGTAGAATCAATGCGTCATACGGCGCCAACTCCCCGTCAGGGTCGACACGCAAAAGGTACCTGTTAAAGTACATATAAAAAAGCTTCCTCTGCTCCTTGTCATGAAAAGCGTCTTCAAACGCAAAGCTGATTTTCTGCGCAACGAGCGCCGCCTCTTCATACTTGTCGATATTCATAATAATTTCTCCTTAATTGTCATACTATAATTTCCCTGATAGAAACTAATTTAAAATGGTTGGATAAGATTAACTGCTGACAAAAGGTTTGTCAAGGAAAGATAGCGCGGCTGGTCAGACAGAGTAAATGTCGGCCGGTCAGGAGAATTCGCCGGCATATTCATCCCCGCTCATCCCGGCTTCAAAATCACTGACGTCCTTCTCTGTAATATTCAGGATATCGAGGGACGCATAATCAAAAGGATAATTGGGGTCCTTTTCCGTAGGACTTAGCATTGTCCTGGTTGTTATATAATCGGCAAGATGGATTACAGCTACCCGCTTTAAATTTCTATCGGCAAGAGAAGGCGCATGATGGTACAGGGTTGTGTCCAAAACGCTGTTGGGCAGTTTCCAATTCTCGGCAAGCCAGTGGCCGATGTCTGCATGGGTAAATTCAAGGACGCTTTTTTCCGCATCGAGCAGGGACCTTTCTTTTTCAAACAGGGCCATCACATCCCGGTATGTGTCCGGAAAAAACTTATTCATTATTAAATACCCCAGGTCGTGAAGCATTCCGTTTATCATGATGTCATCGGAGAAATCCAGTTTCAGTTTCTTTGAAAAAAGCCTTGCCGTAAAGCCGACCGTAACGGAATGGTTATATAGCCTGTTATAATCAAACACCTTCCCGCGTTTCCCTTCCTGGAGGACTGTCATGAGGGATATACCCAGGGCAATGCTTTTTAAATTATCAAAGCCTATGCGCATTATGGCATTGTCGAGCGTCTTGGTCTGCGTTTTAACACCGAAGAAAACTGAATTGGCCACGCTCAGGATCTTTGCCGATATCGCTGGGTCGTTCTCAACCACCCTCTCGATCCTGCTCACTGAAGTCAAGTCATTACCGACAAGGGTCAATATCTCCTGGGCGATAACAGGCAGCGTCGGCAGCTTCTTGATTTTTTGTACGTAGAGCTTTAATGATTCGTTCATACAGAGATTATACTTTACGATCGGACGCTTTACAATATTAAATACATAAGCATGGTCAGGTGAATAAGCAGTAACCGGATTCCCTATTTCAATTCCTTTAATGATCCGAAGTCTTTCTCGGTTATCCCGCTGGCAGACAGTTTATCATAAACCTGCATAAACCCGACGCCCACTATACAAAGCAGGACAACTACAAAGAACAGCTTGGGCTTCTTGATAAGCAGGTAAAGGAGGATCACCCCGGCGGCGATAGAACCTGCCTGATTTGCCTGGATGTAATTCACGGCATCATTTAAAATCTTGTCAAACTCCATAATACCTCCCCGAATGGGTCCTTCATTTATTAATACACGGAAGCAGATAATGTCCGCTGTCTTCTATTAATCGCATTTTTTTGCGGGAATCTTTAGCGCCAAAGCAACCGGCCCCGCCAGAGCTGTTTCTCTGACGGGGCCTGCAGACGGTCCGATATTTGTTTCTCTGACGGGGCCTGCAGACGGTCCGATATTTTAAAATGTTGAATAGCTACTCCACAGGCAAAGCCTGGCAGAAGGCAAGCACATCAAGCTGGTCCTTCAGGTCCAGGAAGACAAGCGAGATCATGGACGAAGCGGGATGGCCCCAACGGATTTTGTGCATTACCTCCCAGGGGTTGTCGTTGGCCACTGTCCCTACATATTCCGGTTTCTTGGCGTCTTTGAAATTGATCTCTTTTCCGTCGTTGCCGTGGCACTTTGTGCATGTGGACAGGAATATCCTGCCGCCGCCGGATACGTCGCCTATGGATTTCTTTGTCTTGCGGTCGATATACAGGTCAACATCTATTTGACCGTATGCGACAAAGAGGGCAAGTGCGTCCAGGTCCGCATCCGGCAGCAGCCCTCCAAGGGCATGCTTATCATCTTTGAGTATCTTTACGATATCGTTAGGGTCCTGGTTTGCATAATCACGTATACCTTTAATACCCGTGAAATGGCTCCCTGCGGCATAGGCCCCGGCCTTTCCTTTATAGTCCCAGCCGTGGCATTCCTTGCAGCGCCATGTGACCAGGCCTTTCTGCTTGCCCCCGGCAGGATACGACGGGTGAGTTTTATCTATCTTGGCGCCAAGCTCGGCAGGCCAATTATCATATAAGACGCCTCCCCTGGCGAGCATCGCAAACCTCATCCCGGTCAATTGTTTAATATCGTCCGCGTAGGCCCCGGACAATGCCGCTGCCAGCAAAATTATTGCTGAACAAATAAGCCCCGCTGCGAATCTCTTAAATCTACCCATAGAATCCTCCCTTTAAGGTTTATAAATTACCGGACCACGTCCGACAGTCTCGGAAAAGTATCCGGTTTTGTCATTCGACGCCCTTTGTTCAGAATGACATTACCAGATGCTTGCGGACTTTTTCAATAACAACATAAAGAATCATATCTTCATAGGCTTGCAGAGCTCCGCCTTACTGACTGCCGTCCTTCCGCAGGCGTCACAATAAAAAGACATCTTCATGACCTTTGGTTTACATACGTGACGGGGATTGCCTACTAACGAACCGCAAAAATCACACTTATACGCCTTGTCCATCACTGCGGGCGCGCATAAATGGCCCTTTGACGCGGACACGGCCCCGCATGTCGAGCACACGTATTTTTTCTTTGGAAGGGCTGCCTTTTTTGATGGCTTGGCTTTGGATGTTTTAGACTTTGTTGCCATAATATAGTACCTCCTTTGATGGTTAATAAAATTCCTGCAGAGTGTCTTTGATCTTAGACGGATCAAATAATTGCCTTACAAGAGGCATATCTTTAATAATGGGAATTCTGTCTTCAAGCGCCGGGCGGCTGTTTTTGTAGATTATGCCTATCGGGATACGGTCACCCCATTCTAGCGCCTTTGTAAAAGCCTGTGACCTGTCCTCAGGGTTGTGTTCCGGCCCAATGTGATATACCCGCTCTTTATACCATTCATATGTATTGATCTTATTAAAGGACACACATGGCTGCAGGATGTCCACGAGTGAAAACCCCCTGTGATTATACGCAGCCTTTATCATCTCCTTTAAATGGGCCATGTCACCGGAGAAGGCCCTTGCTGCGAAGCTGCAGTCAAGCGCCACTGCCGCGGCCATGGGATTAAACTGTTCTGAAAAGACGCCGAAGGGCTGGTTCCTGGTCGTCATCCCTTCCATACTTGTAGGAGACGCCTGTCCCTTTGTAAGGCCATAAATCTGATTGTCATGCACAAAGAGTTTAATGTTCAGGTTCCGTCTCATATTGTGCAGCAGGTGGTTACCACCTTCGCCATAACAGTCTCCGTCACCGGTAAAGACCATGAGCGGCAGCCCGTGATTTGCAAGCCTCATCCCCGCAGCAACAGGCAGCGCCCTGCCGTGAAGCCCGTTGAAGGTGTTGCATTTGGTATAGTGCGGTAATTTCGCCGCCTGGCCTATGCCTGAGACAAGCGCGATCCGGTGCGGCTCTATGTCCATCTCAATCATAGCGTCTTTGAATGACTTCAGGATGCTGTAATTGCCGCACCCCGGACACCATGCGGGATTCTGGCCCTTGTAATCCTGTAATGTCGGCATATGAAATGTCCTTTCGCTGATATAAAAAAATTATAGTGGGGAATCTGTTGGAATGCAAATATTAATTTGCTATGACACGGTCAGGCAGGTATCTTGCCGGCCATGTCTGATCGCTGAAGCACCTTCATGAACAGATCAACTATCTTGGGATCAAACTGGCTCCCTGAACATCGTTTAAGCTCCGAGACAGCATAGTCAAAGCCGGGGGAGCTTCTGTAAGGCCTGTCGGCAGTCATTGAATCAAACGAGTCCGCCACCGCGAGAATGCTCGCGCATAAAGGGATGTCGGCACCTTTGAGTCCCATCGGATAACCTTTCCCGTCGTATCTTTCATGATGATGAAGGACCCCGGGGATAACGTCATTCAACTGTTTTATAGGGGTGATTATCTCAACGCCCTTTTCAGGATGCTTCTTGACAAGCTCATACTCCTCGTCAGTGAGCTTGCCCGGTTTGTCCAGCAGCCCGTCGAAGGTGCCTATTTTCCCGATGTCGTGCAATATCCCGCAGAGTTTGATATGACTGATATCTTTCTCCTTCAGGCCCATTTCCTTTGCTATCTCCACGGCAAATTTCGTGACCCTTTCAGAGTGCCCTTTGGTCCATGGGGATTTTGCGTCGATCGCATAAGCCAGGGAGCTTATAGTGTTTATCAGCAAGTGCTCAAGGTCTTTATAAAGTTTACTGTTCTGAAACGCTATCCCCATCCAGTGTGCCAGGCCCTTCAAAATAGTAAGGTCCTTCTGGTCTACCGGCTTTACTGTCGTGTAATCACCGTATATCGCTCCAGTCACTCTTCCTTTGAAAGATACCGGAACGATTGCCGCGCTGTTTATGTTAAGCGTTTCAACAAGTTCTTTGCCTAAAAGCCGGCCGGCCCCGCCGTTTTCCATGACTACTATTTCACCCTTCCTGATCATTTCAACTGCTGAATATTCTCCCGGGGTAAGAGTCTTTGCGGCCAATATCCGCTCCTCATCGGGAGTCAACCCGTAGGACCCTGTCAATGTCAGCCCCCTTTGGTCTTCATGATAAAACAAACTCATCCTGTTGAACCCAAGGTATTCAGGGGCGAGACTCAGGATGTTCCTGACAAGCTCTTTTTCTTCAAGGCTTGCGTTTAATGTCTCTACAAGCTTCAACAGTGACCCTGATATCTCGGCTTCATCTCTTACCCTCTCATATAGCTCGGCCGTATACTCTTCAGCTTCTTTCCTGTCTGTAATGTCGTCGAACGTGCCAAGCACCCCTATTACATTTCCCTCTTTGTTCTGCAATGGGATTTTATTTGTGTTCACACAGCGCATACTCCCATCAGGTTTGTGTATGCTCTCTTCATAGTTGATT
Source organism: Nitrospirota bacterium (assembly GCA_016222915.1). Taxonomy (GTDB): domain Bacteria; phylum Nitrospirota; class Thermodesulfovibrionia; order UBA6902; family UBA6902; genus UBA6902. The sequence continues at coordinate 13,062 of JACRQA010000066.1, forward strand.
TTCGGTAAACCTGTCTCCATTACTTCCCTATCATCAGCGCGATAAACCTCCGCATCCTTTTTCCACGACAGGTCAAAATCATTTTTCCCGACTATTTCATCCGGTCCCGATAACCCGGCGTCAAGCGCGCAGGCATTATTGCATCCCAGGTAATTAAGGTCCCGGTCTTTCCAGGAGACACGCTGCGGAATATTGTCCAGGACCAGCCTGAGCATCTGCTGCGAGCTGCGGTACTTCTCCTCACTTTCATAAAGTAATTTCAATGCGTCCGACAACGCGCGGATAGGGAAAATCTTAAAACATATAAAGCCTGCCGACCCAAGAAATAATCCCAGGACCCCGAACAGCGCGGTGTTCTTCAGGAGCGGACGTATGGAGCTGATGATCTCAATCCTTGCCACGACATTGCCTGAATCAAACAGGTCATGAGAGCGTGTTATGACAGGGGCCTGCACAGAGACCGAATTGGACGCGATAAATTTATTGCTGACGTCCACAATCCGTCTTTCCTCCTCAAATTTATTTGAAAGATGATGGGACAGCGCCTCCTCGATCCTATGCTGCGAAAAGCGCCAGAAATCAGGGTTTGCATTGATCAACTGGTTAACAAAGTACGCGCCGGCTTCTGCCTCGGTCCCAAGCACCGCAGCCTGGGACTGATAGCTCAGGACAAAATAACCGAGAGGCAGCAGGACAGCTACGGAAACAGACAGTACCAATGCCAGTATGTTCGTCGTTCTGATTATCCGCTTGTTTGTATTTTTCATCATTTCCCTTAAAGGGGCAGATGTCCGCTCTTCGTTAGTATGGCCCTGCCTTCTTTGGATTTAATAAATTCGATAAAGGAGTTAGTGACTGCAACGGATTTGGGTCCTGTAATAATGAAAAGTGTCTTGTAATACTTGTAAGAGCCGTCCGCTAGGCTTTTCATGTCAGGCATGACCCCATTCAACACAATAGAGTTGAGGTTTCTTTTCTCCGAGATGATCTGTGCAAGCGTGGACGTCCCTATCGCGCCCCGGACTTTCTCCATAGTATCCGCGCTCTCCTGGTCTGTGGCGGCCACCATCATCCCCTCTCGCGACAGGGCCTTTTTGACGGCCTTGTCCATTTCAGGTGACATGCCCTTTTGGATCACCGTGTCCATATCAGACTCAGGGCGCAGCACCAATCTGATCGGAGTTCCATCCGGCCATGTCTTTATCTCGCCTGAGAATATTTTGGCAATGTCCATCAAGGTATAGTTGGTCCCTTCAGTCTTCATGGCAGTCGCAAATACAAAAGGGGTCCTCGCATATTCAACAGCCACCGCGCCCGGCTGCATTTCCGTTTCCTTTAATGGCCTGCTGCTGAGTCCGATGTCAAGCGCCCCTTCATTGACGGCCTTTATCCCGCCTCCGCTTCCGAGACTTGGAAGAATGACAAAATTTACTTCCGGATGTATTTTCTTAAATGCCTCCGACAGTTCTTTAAAACTTCCTAATGCGGTCCCGGTGCCCCCGATCTTGATCGTCCCTTTCAAGTCAGCGGCACATAGATTTCCGTGTGAGAGTAAAAGACAAATGACTGGAATTGAAAAAATAATCGACCTCAAGAACATCTGCTTCCATGAAATTACTTCACTTGTTCTATTGCATTTCACGTTATTCTCCTTACAAGCAGCTAACCAGAAATTAATACGAAGCTCACATATTTCAATAAGCAACAATATATGAACTGTTGGTCTCTTATCGGCCAGGGCAGGATTTCCCTTAAGTAAATTACACTAATTCAGCAATTAGCGGTTCTAATGAGGGCACAGAAGTCAACGGCAAACAATATGTTAGGGGTTGGTCTTATTGAGGCGGGCGGCAATCTCTTTTTCTAACTCATCAAGCGTAAAAGATCTTCCGTCATACTTGTTGATTTTGTACTTGAATTCGTATCCGGTTTCAGCCCTCACCAGCCGGGCAAACTGGCCGGTCGCGTTATTTTCAATACAGATCGCGAACTTGGCATTGTTCAGGATATCAAGGTAATTGAATTTATCAGTTGGTGGGAATGGATATATCTCACTGAAATGCAGCATGGCAATACCCCCCCCTTGCCCCCCCTTATCAAGGGTGGGTGAAAGTGCATCCACGGCCTCCTTCATTACTCCATATGTAGAGCCCCATCCGGCCAATACAATCTCAGGGGCCTCATGGCCGTAAAACATCGGCGGCTCTATCTCCTGCCTTATGAGCGGCATTTTTTTGAACAGCCTCTTGTCCAGCATCTTTATTCTTGTCTCTGCGTCTTCAACTATATGTCCTTCTTCATCATGCTCATCACTGTCGGTAACCACCAGGTGACGGGAATCTCCAGGAACAGCCAGGGGAGTCACGCCCGATTCGGTAAACGCATGGCGCTTATATTCAGTCATGCCGGACAAGGCATCGCCTCTCAGCCTCATATCCGCATAACGGATTTTGTCCGGATCGAATTTCTCAAAAGTCCACTCCGTGTCGGCAAGGTGCTGATCGAAGATGATAATGACTGGGACCTGATATTTTTCCGTCAATTCAAATGCCTTGTTTGTAAGATAGAACGCCTGTTCAGGCGTGCCGGGCGCCAATATGACCCTGGGGAATTCTCCGTGCGCCGTATAAAGCGCGAACTGTAAATCACCCTGCTCTGTCCTCGTAGGAAACCCCGTGGCTGGTCCGGGCCTCTGGCCGAGCGCGATAACAATGGGCGTCTCCGTCATTCCTGCAAGCGAAAGTCCCTCAACCATGAGGGCAAAGCCTCCGCCTGATGTTCCGGTCATTGACCGCACACCCGCAAAAGACGCGCCGAGGGCCATGTTAATCGCCGCTATCTCGTCCTCCGCCTGTTCAACGATGATGCCGTATTCCTCTTCCTTACCGGCAATATAATTCATGATCCCGGTCGATGGCGTCATGGGATAGGCCGAATAAAATTTAACACCGGACGCAATTGCGCCTAGCGCGATGGCGTCAACGCCGGTAATCAGCATTTTCGCCTGTAGGGGCAATTCATGAATTGCCCCTACGTCAAATGAACATTTCTGACAATACTTCACCGCGAAATCACGGCCCGCCCTGGCGGCATTGATATTGCCGGTTATTACTTCGTCTCCCTTTTTACTGAACGTCTCCCTGAGGCTGCCGAACAGGACCTCAAGGTCCATGCCGAGCATCCCCAGCACGGCCCCGACAGCGACTGTGTTTGCCATAATTTTACTGCCGCTATTTTCAACGGCCAGCGTCAGAAAGGGTACATCCAGAAAGTGCGGCCCTTCATGCTTTTGCCTGAGCGCTTCCGAATCATATATGATCAGTCCGTTTTCATTGAGCTCTCTTTCATGGAGACTTATGCTTTCCTTGTCCAGCGCGACAATAATGTCGATCCCGTCCCTCGATGACGTGACAGGCCGGTCGGCAAGTCTTACCTGGTAGAAATTATGACCGCCCCTTATACGGGACTCATAATCCTGATGGGTGAACACATGACACCCCGTCCTTGCAAATACCTTTGCCAGGGTGCCTCCTATCGTCTGGATGCCCTGCCCTGCCTCACCGCCTATTTTTATTGAATAGTCCATAGTCTGTTATTTATTGATCGTTTTCCTGAACTCACTTAGCCAGACAATATGGCTTTTTTCCTCGTTGATCAATTTATCGAGGATATCTTTTTCACTGATGAGGTCCTTAAGGCTGTGGTAATAAAGCAGTGTCTCCTTTTCAAAAGCCAGCGCATACCGGACCGCGTCTTCAATATTGTGAAGATGCTCAAGAGACGGCATTGCTTTTTTATTCCCAAGGAAGAACTCGGACTCAACGATGGCCCTTAAATATTTTGAGACCTCTTCCCAGTTCTCCACCCGCCTCTCATCGACTTTTTCTTTAAGGTCGGTAAAGGTCTGTTCATGCTCCTGCTCCTTTACCGCGAGGGTCTCAAAGAGTCTCCTGAGCTTTTCGTCTCTTTCAAACCGTTCCGCCATTGCCAGATACAATGCGTATCCCAGCTTCTCTGTCTGAATGGCCTGTTCAATTACTTCTCTGATAGAGTACTTTCCCATGTATTTCCTTTCCTGTCTCCGGCCACGATCATTTCATTCTCAACTTCCGTTCCCGGCGTGTCTTCTGACATCAACAAAATCCTTCAGGGCTTCGGCATTCTCAATAGGATTATAGCAGACGTCCCCGATGCATGGAACAACATATCCCGAGTCCCGGTCATAAATAATGTCTGAATATGGCAAAGGTGATGATATAGCAGCACGGAACAGTTCGCTCTCAGGATTGACATGAAGGGTGAGTCTGAGATTATGGAAGTATGCGTCCAGTGCGCTGAAATAGTACCCGGCATGAATGCCTATTTCCAAAGCCTTACCTGAAAAATATCTCAGGGCCTGTTCCGCATGCCGACGATACCTCTCATTACCTGTCACGTAGGAAAGCTTAAGAAACAATCTGATGCAGAGGGCATTGGCCGAGGGATTGGGCAGGTCCTCGACACCCCTTATACGTA
>JACRQA010000035.1 GCA_016222915.1 Nitrospirota bacterium
GAGACATCCGTTAATGCAGTGGAGATTGCGCGCCTGGCAGAGGATGCCGGTGTTAAGGCCATTGTTATCCACGGCAGGACAAGGAAGCAGATGTACAGCGGGGAGGTCGATTACAACATTATAAGGAAGGTCAAAGAGGCCCTGTCAATACCGGTGATTGCAAGCGGGGCCGCGCTGGCCCCGGGTCTCATCAAGAAGATGTTCAATGAGACAGGGTGTGACGGGGTTGCCGTGGCAAGGGGCGCGCTCGGCAATCCATGGATCTTCCGCGAGACAGCCGGGCTGCTGGAAACCGGCACAGCGCCTGCCGCTCCAGAAGTTGATGAAATAGCCCACACCATGAGGGCGCATCTTGCATCGAATGTCGAATTCCTCGGAGAAAAGGTCGGCGTTATACATTTCAGGAAGTTCTTTGCATGGTATACGAGGGGATTGGTCATAAGGGACCTGAAGGTCAGGGCATATCTTGCATGCACGCAGGAAGAGATGATGCTTCTGGTAGATGAAGTGCAAAAGCGTAGAAGAAGCCCTTCTTACAATGCAATGATGAAACCGTCTCTCCTGTGAAAATCCGCCTGTGTCCCCGGATGGACCAGCGCCCAGCAGGATAGCTTGCCGTTTATTGCTTTAACGACCGCGCTTAAAGCAGCCTCCAACACCTGATCAGCAGGGACAATCTCATTTAAGTCAACCTCCATGGAAAGCCGGAACGAGTCTGACTTATGTTCTGTTCTAAACGGGAGTGAAGTTATGGCAGGTTCCTCCTGCATTCCCTGACGATAGGCATTGAAGCGGTAGACATTCCAGTGCCCGGCAGGCGAGAGATTGAATTCCCAATACGCGCTCGAATTTTTCATACCCAAAAACAACTCGAAACATGTTTCTTCCCAAAGACCGTTCGTGCGGGTGGGTTTGTCTGACAGTGGTGAAATAATCAGTTCGGCGCAGGGGCCGAGAAGCTCAAAGTTGACGGAAAGAACATTGGAATTCCGGTCGATGCTGCCTGTGATCTTTATATCAGGCACAGGACTGTCTGCTGGAAAAGGCCTCAGTGAAAAGTCCCGGATGCTCATCTAAGGTCCCGGATAATGCCGCGAATGGTTTTTTCCTGTTCTTCAATACTCTCTGTGAGCCTGAACTGGACGAGCGCCCTGGCGAGATTGTGCTCCGGGCTTCGGACTTTGAAGTAGACATTGCCTTCCAGGAAGTCCGTAAAAAACCTAAGCCCTAACTCAAAGGCTATCAGCCGTATAGAGTCGTAAAGGTATTCAAAATCATTTACTGTGAGGAACCCTTTTGCCATTTCGAGATAACCCTGCAGCACAGCACGGCAGAGGTCAGGGTCGAATCGGACTCCCTCCCATTGCACGGTTTCTTCGCCCATAGGATTGCAGCCGGATCGAAGACAGTCGCCGATATCATAATGAACAAGACCGGGCTTGACCGTGTCGAGATCAACAATTCCGATGGCCCGGCCGTCGGCAGTGTCCATCAAAATATTGTTTACCTTAGGATCGCCGTGGATCGGACGAAGATCCAGTATGCCCTGCTGTTTGGCAATTTCAAGTAAATGCGCCCACGCGCTTCGACTGCTTACAAACTGCAGGCAATAATTTACTTCAGGAGATTTGGCGCCCCTGTATTTCAGCAAGACCTCATCATAATGACGTATATAACGCGGCGTAATATGGAACCCTTCCAGCGTATCTGCCAGCCTGTCAGGAGGCAGATCACTCAGGAGTGTATGGAACATGCCGAGTGCATACCCGACTTCCCGCGCATGCCCGATGTCCTGAATGGTGTCAAAGGACTTTGCGGCCTCTATAAAGCTGACTGCCCGCCAGAACGACCCTTCGGGGTCCAGCCAGTGGTCTCTGCCGTCCCGCGCCATGAGCACCCGGGGGACCTCCCATCTGCGGCCCTCCCTGAGCTGCATTTGCCTCAAGCGCATGATAGCATGCCCTGTGGCGACGCTCATATTGAGCATGACAAGCTCAGGCCGGCGAAACACCTGTGTGTTGATGCGCTGCAGTATAAAGTGGTCCTCCCCTGTGACGTCCACGGTCACAAGGTAGGTGTTGTTGATGTTGCCATGTCCGTATTCCCGGATATCGACAACCTTGCCTGACGGTATGAATTGTTCTGCAGCGGCAAAAATATTTTTCAGACACTTACCTCGCTTTCGGGCTTTGCTCCTATTTAAGCAATTATTGTACAATAACAGCGGAGCGAAAATGAGTTTTCAATATATCAGACAGATGCCGAAGATCGGCGATATCCTCTCTTCAATACCGCTGTCAGCGGACCTTGGCAAGATCAAGAAGACGCGGGACGAGGAGATAATTGCTGTCTTCAGGGGTGAGAGCGATAAGTTCATCGTCATCATCGGCCCCTGCTCCGCTGACAACGAAGACTCCGTCTGTGATTATGTCTCCAGGCTTGCGGGCCTGCAGGAGGAAGTGAAGGAGAAGCTCATACTCATTCCACGGATATACACCAATAAACCCCGGACCACCGGCGAGGGCTACAAGGGCATGGCGCACCAGCCGAAGCCCTCGGAGGCCCCGAATATGGTGAAGGGGCTCAAGGCGATCCGCAAGATGCACATACGGGCGATGAAGGAATCCCATCTGACAGCAGCGGATGAGATGCTGTACCCGGGGAATTATCCTTATCTTGAAGACGTCCTCAGCTATGTCGCGGTAGGCGCACGTTCCGTAGAAAACCAGCTCCACCGTCTCACTATCAGCGGCCTTGACGTGCCGGCGGGGATGAAAAACCCCACAGGCGGGGACATCGAGGTCATGTTGAATTCCGTGCAGGCAGCCCAGATGTCGCATGTCTTTGTTTATAACTTCTGGGAAGTCAAGACTACCGGCAACCCCCTTACACACTGCATACTCAGAGGGGCTGTTGACCCCTACGGCAGCAATATACCGAATTATCATTACGAAGACCTGATGAGGCTTTCAGAGGCATACAAAAAAAGGGACCTCCAATATCCCGCGATAATAGTAGACACCAATCATGCAAACTCGAACAAGAAGTTCCTTGAACAGCCGAGGATCGCAAAAGAGGTGATGAGGAGCCGCAGGGATTCCAGGACCCTGAGGGGCAAGGTCAAGGGGTTGATGATAGAAAGCTATATCGTCGAAGGCTCCCAAAAGATATCTGATAATGTCTACGGCAAGTCGATCACCGATCCATGCCTTGGGTGGGAGGATTCAGAGCGGCTTTTGAGGGACCTCGCTGATTTAGTCTGAGCGGAATTCAAACTCGTCCTGACAATAAGCGGCACAGGTTAAAGGAAAAGGGTCTTATGCCGAGTTAATATGTAAAGATGTGTTTTCTTCTGTCCATGCGGCAGACTTAGTTTTGGATAAAAGGGGGGAATCGATGTCTAATATCAATGAAGTCAATGTAAAGCCTTTCATCAGTCAAAATTCAAAAGATATCCACGAAGGCAAGGACAAAGATACCCCTAAAAAAACAGTCGAGACTGCGACCACCCAGGTGAATAAGCTGATTATCGAGCTGCATTTAAATATTAAGATCAAGTCAAAAGAACATTTTGGGAACCAGGCCGGGACCAAAAAACACTCTGAGTCCGCGGGCATTGATCTGTCAAAGTTGATGTACAACGGCAGACCTATTACCGATCTTAGCCAGGATGAGGCAAAGGCGCTGATAAGTGAAGACGGCTTTTTCGGTGTGAAGAACACGGCGCAAAGGATCTTCGATTTCGCGGTCAAGATGGCCGTGGATGACCCTGAAAGATTGCAGACCGCCCGTGACGCTATGCTCAAAGGGTTTAAAGAGGCGGAGAATATCTTCGGCGGGACACTGCCCGATATCAGCTATGAAACAATCAATAAGGCTCTTGAGCTGATCGATGAAAAGATCAGGGGCCTCGGCGGGGCTGTGCTCGACGTAAAGGCATGAGGACATTATCAAAGCAATGTTAACTATCAGAGATGTATTACAGTCAAAAAGCTCGGCAGTCTGGTCGGTAGACCCCCATGATTCAGCCTATACGGCCATGGAAATCATGGCTGAGAAAAATATCGGGGTATTGGTGGTCATCGATAAAGAGAAAGTCGTCGGCATCGTTTCCGAGAGGGATTTAGCGCGGAACATAATTTTAAAGGAACTGTCTCCCAAAAAAGTGCCGGTCAAAAAAATAATGACCAGGGACATATATTGCATTACCCCGGACAAAGCCGTTGAAGAGTGTATGAGCGTTATGACGTCCGCCCATATCCGCCACATGCCTGTCTTTGATAACAAGAAGCTGATAGGAGTCATCACCTTCGGAGATATTGTAAACGCGTTACTGTTAGAACAGAAGATAAAGATCCATGACCTTGAGAGCTACTATTCATACTGCGATGCAGGGGTCTATGATGACGGTAATTAATCGATCCCGCTAAATCAACGTCTTCCCATCCATCCCGGCAGCAGTCATCCCAAAACATGATAAAACAGTGGGGGCAATATCCATCAAGCTCGGCTCTTTGCTGTTGACGGCAAAGTTGGTCAACAATATTCCCGGCACAACGGAAGGATCTATGATATGGTCCCCGCTCCACTTCTTTAGATTGTCTTCCATTATCTCCACCGGGGCCCCGCCGATGGCTGTTTGCCAGGAGGCCCTGAAGCCGTCTTCAAATCCGACAATGAGGTCAGGGGAATTGACTGCCTGGCTGCCGGAATAAATGTCCTTGCTCTTATAAACATCCCTGATGGCCCGCTGCCCGTCCTTCGGGTCTGTTAATTTGGAAAGCTTTTCCACTATGGCATTTGATATGGAATCCGCGGCAGCGCCGGCTTCGACAATGCCGTTTTTCTCTCTTCCCTTTATGTTAAGGTAGATGCTTCCAAAACCGAGCGCATAGGCTTGCGTCTTTTTCCAGTCTACAAACTGAAACAGGCCGCCGCCGTCCTTGTCGTCTTTTGTGATCTTTTTTGTCAGGGTCATAAAGCCATTCTGTACGAGCCATGTGTTGATGTGCACGGTCCTTCTGAAGCTGGAGAAGCCGTGGTCTGAAAAAACCATGAGCGCCGTGCTGTCATCAACGTGTTTCATGACCTCGCCGAGAATCCTGTCCATCTTCCTGTAATAATCATCGATAACGTGACCGTATTTTTCAGCATAAGCCTTGTTGTACAACGGGTGCGACGGGTCTTTGGTGACCCAGAAGATGTGCTGTATCCTGTCCGAGGAAAAGAAGGCCGAGGCCAGCAATCCCTCTTTGAATTTATTCAGCTCGTACCACAGCATCTTCTCCTGCTCTTCAACGATTTCATCGCACATGGTGATAAAGGCCTCTTCATCGGTCCTTCCCTCTTCAACGGCCTTGGTGTCTTCAGGCATGCCGAGCGTGTAGAAATGTCCAACCTGGTCCGCAAGCTCCTTTATATATTCATCCGGGCTGGAGATGACAAATGCGGGGTCTTTCGGGTTTATCTGCACAGGAGTCATGTACAATTCAAATTCAGGGCTAACGTCATTTAAATAAAACTTGACGATGCCGGTCGCGGTCTTCATGAGTCCGAGTTTAAACTTCACCTCGACCCATTCACTCCACTGCCCTTTATTTACAATGACCTTCTTCCCGTCCACGTTTATCTCAATCTTTGATTGGGCGGAAATGTCGATATTGATGTCAGTCTTTGCCGCCTCCCTTGTCGTAAGCTTTGCTACATTGGGACCGGAGATGAACGTCTTTATTGAATTGCCGCTTGCCTTGACCTTAATGACCTTTTCAGAGCCCTCTTCATTCTTTGAAATATCTTTAGTCGTATAGAATGCATATCTCCCGAGGCCTCCTTTAATGTCCGGCACTCCAAGTCCAGCGTAAAGCTTTGCCCGGTTCTGTTTCGGCTGGAAGGTCATCGGCCATTTCAATATGACGGAAGGGATATTATTGTCGGATGTATAGTCCCAGAACGCATTCCCATGCATCACCGGCAGAAACATCGCTTCTCTCTTGCCGAATACATTTTTGGGGTTCATTCTCAATATCGCCAGCTCCGGCATATAGTCCGAGACCCTGCGGCCAAGGAAATCAAATATCCCGTGATGCCCCGGGTTATTTCCCGTGGCAAGAGAGGCCCACGCAACGGGGCTCTGTGCCGGATTGCTTGTAGCCATAGGCCAGAACCCGCCGGAATTACTGAGTCTTTCAAAATTCGGCAAATGCCCCTGCGCCATAAGAGACGATACTAACTTCGGGTCCAGTCCGTCCATCCCAATGAGGATGACCCTTTTATATTTCGGCTTTCCCGTGTTTACAGAATTTTCTTGCATTAATATTTGCTCCTTTTCAAGGGACACGTTGCAATGCCCTACATTATTTATTGATCAATGCCTTCACATTCGGGAAGGCATCTATGTTTGTATGCGGGATGAACAAGCCTGAGACATATTCGTCCATAAATGACTTTGATACTGAAAGCTCTATATAGGTCATTTTTCTGGCTATGTCTTCGGCTTCGGACCTCATCTTGCGGGAAAGGATACAGAGGTAAGCGCCGATGATCGAAGTGTTGCCCATGTATTCGAATTTGTCTTTGGGCAATTCAGGAAGCAGGCCGAGAATTATGGCCTTCTCCACGTCCAGGAACTTGCCAAAGCCGCCTGCGATATACACCTTATGCACGTCATTAAACGTAAATCCCGCTTCAATGAGCAGGGTTGAAAACCCGGCATATATTGCAGCCTTGGCGCGGATTATATTTTCAATGTCCGGCTCTGCGAGGACAATATCCTTGTCCCTGCCGTAGTGGACCACAAACTCCAGGCCGTCTTCTCCGGCCCTCACCCTGTCTGATACGTCTTCCTGAAGCTTCCCCTTCTGGTTAAGTATCCCGGTCAAAAACATTTCGGCTATTGCGTCTATCATCCCTGAGCCGCATATTCCCACAGGCTGGATGTTGTCTCCTATTACCTTTATCTCAACTTCAAGGGTGTCACGGTTGATCTTCACCCCTTCAATCGCGCCGTCAGTGGCCCGCATCCCGTGTTTCATCCCGCTGCCTTCAAAGCAGGGACCGGCGGAACAGGCCGCGGACATGAGCCATTCCGAACTGCCTAAGACGATCTCCCCGTTTGTACCGATGTCGATAAAAATACTCAGCTCATTTTTCTTATGTATCCGCGTAGCAAGGACCCCGGCGACGATATCTCCTCCCACATAACTGGACACGCAGGGGAACGCATATACCGGGACATTGGGATTGGTCTTTATACCTAACTCGCCTGCATAAGACAGGGGAAACGTATTTGCCGTTGGTATATATGGCTCCTCCCTTATTGCAGATGGATCGAGGCCCAGGAAAAAATGTATCATGGTCGTGTTGCCTGCAACCACAATGCAATCGATTGAGTCGGCGCCGATGTTGTGTGTCTGGCAGAGGAGCGAGATCATGTTGTTAATATCTGAAATGACCGCCCTCTTGAGATTGACCAGCTCTTTATGTTCGGTGGCATTGACGATCCTGGTTATTACGTCATCCCCGAAGCGTATCTGTGAATTATATGTTGAGGCGACGTCCACGAGCGCGCCGTTTGTAAGATCTATTAAATACACGACAAGCGTTGTAGTCCCGATATCCACGGCAATACCGTATTGAGGGATTTTCTGGTTCCCGGGGAATATATTTATGATCTCATAACAGTCCTCGCAATGGATCGTGGCAAGTGTTATTTCCCAGTCCTTCTGCCTGACCGTGCGGGCGAGATTATTCATGAATCTGAATGGGACCCTCAGGCATCCCAGGCCGTTTGACATGAGCTCCCGCTTCAATCTCTCAAGGTCGCTGATATTGTCATCAAGAGAAGGCCGTGGAAGCTGAAGGACGATCCGCCCTGCAAGGGGGTCTACGTCCGCCCCTGCTGAATGCAAAAGGTCAAGGAGGTTTTTTGATTTCCCGGTGTCGATCTGCCCCTCGACCGTAAGCATCGACTCCTTGGGTATGTCTATAAGCATGTCCCCCGAAGGATAGGTTTTGCACGCCAGGGCGTAGCCCCCTTTCATCTCTTCCTGCGAGAGTTTCATCTTTGACAGGATATCGGCAGGACCTGATTTAATGATGATCTTGCACTTCCCGCACGTGCCCTTGCCGCCGCATGATGAAGTCAGGAAGATGCCCGCTTTTTTCAGGGACTCTAAGATTGATGCGCCCGGCTCTGCTGAGATGCTCTTGCCGGAAGTGAGGTTTATATTCATCTTCTACTTATTCAATTCCTTTGCAGCGTCCATCGCATGATACGTTAAAATAATATCAGCCCCGGCGCGCTTCATTGAAGTCAGGATTTCCATGACGACCTTCATCTCATCGATCCAGCCGAGCTTTGCGGCAGCCTTTACCATTGAATATTCTCCACTGACATTATATGCCGCGACAGGGACGTCAAAATTGTCCCTGACGTCGGAGATTATATCCATATATGACAACGCGGGCTTCACCATTACAATGTCCGCGCCTTCTTCAATATCGAGCGCCACTTCTTTCATGGCCTCCCTGCGGTTTGCCGGGTCCATCTGGTATGACCGCCTGTCGCCAAAGGCCGGGGTGGATTCAGCGGCCTCCCTGAAAGGGGAATAAAATGCAGAGGCGTATTTTGCAGCATAACTCATTACCGGGATGTCTTCAAACCCGTTTGCATCAAGTATGTCACGAATGGCCATTATACGCCCGTCCATCATGTCCGAAGGCGCAACCATGTCGGCGCCTGCCTTTGCATGTGAAAGCGCTTCCTTTGCAAGAAGCTCAAGGGTGGGGTCATTCAATATCTTGCCGCCCTTTATAATCCCGCAGTGACCGTGACTCATATATTCACACATGCATACGTCAGTAATTACGACGAGTTCAGGGACCTTGTCTTTGACGGCCTTAATGGCCTTTTGCACGACCCCTTTTGCGCTGTATGCCTCAGTCCCTTTTTCATCCTTGTGCTCGGGGATGCCGAACAGTATTATCGCCGGGATTCCGAGTTTGAATACGCCCTGGGCCTCTTTAACAATCTCATCCACGGACATCTGGAAACACCCTGGCATTGTA
>JACRQA010000070.1 GCA_016222915.1 Nitrospirota bacterium
CAGCATCGAAGGCCCTGCCACTATGTCCGGTCAAACGCGTGAGACGATAAATAAGGTAAAGCATTCCGGAGAGGACAGCGCCGAGGTTGAAGAACTGAAGCGCAGGGACAGGGAACTGCGTCAAAACGCAGCAGTCCATGGCACATCGTTAATTTATCAAACAGGTCCCGATGGACATATATACGTATCGGGAAGGAAAGTTTCACTGGATTCCTCGGAAGTGCCTAATAATCCGGGATTGACGATTAATAAAGCCCTCGAAATACGCAGGGCCGTAAACTCTCAGGAGGAGCCCTCGTTACAGGATTTACAACTTCTTGTCACGGCTTCAAAAATGGAGGCAAGGGCGAGGGCTGAATTAACGAGGGAGTCAAGGGAAATCAGGGGTGAAAGAATAAGTATTGTGGACAAATATGTATAACTTGCTCCCGGGACCGTTTTATCAAATATTCCTTACTCCGTTTATCAAACTTTCCTTAGACATACACGCCATCATACCCCCCTCCTTGATGGAAACATGTGAGGATGAAATAGTTTTATTTCATCCTCACTCTTTTCTCACATTGAATATGCCTGCTGAAGAAGGCGTACTCTAATGAAGCTGGTCCATAAACTGATAGTGAGTTTCTTCGTGATCTCGGCACTGATCTGGACTGCCGGGGTATACGCTTATAAAATCGGATACAGGGCGATGCAAGACACTTATATCCGCAACAATGAAACGCTGGCCAGGGAGATGATGAATTCAATAGACAGGTCCATCCACGACAGGATCGAGGGGTTCATGTCCTATTCAAATGATGTCATGTTACAGGAGACGATAATAAAATCAAATATAAGCTTCAGCAAAATGCCTGATGTGTATTCCGTCATCAATAAAAGAGACCGGGAATGGACCTCAGCGCCCAAAGAACAGGTAACACCCTTCATGCAGGGACTTATAAGTAATACCTTGTCCGATGAATTACGGGAAATAGTCGATTTCTATGCAAGACACTCCGGGTATAAGCTGTACGGTGAACTGTTTGCAACAAATAAGTTCGGGGCCAATGTTGCGCAGACCGGGAAGACGACCGATTACAGGCAGGATGATGAAGAATGGTGGCAGCTTGCAAAGAAAGATGGGCTATATATGCATGACGTAAAATATGAAGAGAGCGCAGGTATATATTCCACAGATATCGCAGTAAGAATAAATGATGATAAGGGGGATTTTATCGGAGTGATGAAGATAGTCCTGAATATTGAAGAGGTTATTGATATTCTGCAAAATAAAACGCGCGGCGGGATATATCCTGAGCATAACAGCATGAAGACGCTGCTGCTTACCCGCGAAGGCAAGATAATATTCTCAAACGATAAAAAGGACGTATTTCTTGATAATGTGTCCCACCTGATGCCGGGCACTGAATATCGTGGTACAGGTGAAGGCAGCTATTTCATCCGCAGAAACGGGAGTAGCCGCTTGTTAGTGACTGCAGCCGGCTCAACAGGCCATATGGAATACAAGGGTTTTAACTGGCTGATGATGATAATGCTTGACGAGAAAGAAGCCTTTGCGCCATTAATTCAGTTAAGAAACAAAATAGCGGTAGTTTCATTTGCCGTGACATTGCTGGCCCTTTTAGCCGGGGTATTCATCTCGTCCCGGATATCCGGAAATGTGCGTAAACTTCGGGACGCTTCAGTGAAAATCGGAGCAGGTGACCTGTCCTGCAGTATTAATGTTGGGTCAAAGGACGAAATAGGAGGCATGACTTTGACATTTAATAAAATGGTCCTATCACTGAAAGAGCGGACCGAGGCCTTAAATAATGAAATACTTGCTCGCATGGCGGCCGAGGAGAAATCCGCCAACTCAGCGCAGGAATGGGCCAGGACTTTTGACTCGATAACCGATCTGGTTTCAATCCACAGTAACGATTTCAGGATCATAAGGGCAAACCAGGCACTGGCCGGTTTCCTGGGCGTGAGCAAAGAGGAACTCGCGGGAAAGTTTTGCTATGAAGTGTTTCACGGCAGGAAAGGGCCCGAAGCAGAGTGTCCCCACGTCAGGACTTTGGAGACAAAAAAACCTGTGACCGTAGAACGCTGCGACCGGGGAACAGCCTGTCATTCATTGGTGAGCACCTCTCCCATATTCAATAAACAGAATGAAATAATAGGGACTGTTCACATAGTAAAGAATATTACGGAAATGAAAAAACTCGAAGAACAACTGCGCCATGCGCAAAAAATGGAGTCAGTCGGACAGCTTGCAGGCGGAGTGGCCCATGATTTCAATAACATCCTTGCCGCCATTATTAATTACAATTACTTAATGAGGGACATGTCGCCGGGAGACCCCGGCTATTTAAATGCAATTGATAAAATATCTTCTCTGGCAGAGCGGGCCTCACATATAACCCGCAGTCTCCTTTCATACAGCAGAAAACAGTTATTCGAACTCCGGCATCTGAATATCAATAGTGTTATAAAAAACAGCGTCCAGGACCTTCGTACTTTTATCGGTGAAAACATTGAACTTGTAATCCATACCGCTGCAGACGATCTTATGATCATGGCCGATGAAGATCAACTAGGACAATGCCTGATGAATCTTGCTTCAAACTCCCGGGACGCAATGCCGGATGGAGGAACTCTCACGATTACAACAGAGGTAACGGAAATAGATACCGATTTCATCCTTTCACACGGCTTCGGTATCCCCGGCGCATATTCGCTTATGTCTGTAACAGACACGGGCGCGGGAATGGATGAAGAAACCGCCCTGAAGATATTTGAACCGTTTTTTTCAACAAAGGAAGTCGGAAAAGGCACGGGGCTCGGTCTTTCGATGGTCTTCGGGATCATAAGACAACATGACGGATATATCGATGTTTACAGCAAGCAGGGCCATGGGACAACATTTAAGCTTTATTTCCCGTTGCTTAATAAAGAGAAATATTTATCAAAATAAAGGAGGTTACTGGCAATGAATAGTGCAATCCAAAAGAAAATACTTGTCGTGGATGACGAGGAGGACGTGAGGGACTCCATCTCTCTCATCCTTGATAAAAGACTAAATGGAGGGGTAGATTATTCCATCATTACCTGCGGCAATGCGCATGAGGCCCTTATGGAAATAAAAGAAAACGACATCGACGTAGTCATATCCGACATCAAAATGCCTGGAACATCAGGTCTCGAAATGCTTGACCAGATACGTGTTTTCAACAAGCAGTTACCGGTTCTTTTAATGACTGCATATGCTGATTTAGATGCATCGCTGAAAGCGATAAGAGAAGGGGCCTTTGATTTTATAATGAAGCCCCTCCATCCCGATTATCTGGTCCATTCAGTTAACAAGGCGCTTCAACTCGGGAGTTTGGTCAAATTTAAAGAGCAATACAAGCGTTACCTTGAAACAACGGTTGCGGAGAGGACAAATGAACTCGACGTTGCAATGAAGGACGCATCGAATTTCAGCCATGAATTGATTAAACGTTTGACTACCGTAGCGGAATTCCGTGACACGGAAGCGGGGACGCATGTATCCAGGATCGGGACATATGCCGTGATGATTTCCCAAAAACTGGAAATGCCCCTGGAATTTATCCGAAACATAAAAGATGCGAGTCCTCTTCATGACATAGGAAAGCTGGGGGTGACCGACCATATACTTTTCAAACCCGGCCAGTTAACGCTGGAAGAATATGAAGTCATGAAGACCCACACAAGCGAAGGGGCAAGTATCCTGTCAAAGTCTTCAAATCCCATTATACAGATGGCGGAATCCATTGCCCTGACCCATCATGAAAGGTGGGACGGGACAGGGTATCCGCGTGGGCTGCGGGGGGAGGAAATCCCTATTGAAGGAAGGATAGTCAATATATGTGATCAATATGACGCGATCAGGAGCAAGCGGGTATATAAGCCGGAGTATTCACATGTGGAAACAGTCAGGATAATTACTGAAGGTGACGGAAGGACCATGCCGGAGCATTTCGACCCGAACGTCTTGAGGGCACTTGCCCGTGTAGCTGACCAATTTGATGAGGTATATACTGCGTATAACGACCATCCGGGAGGCGATTCAAAGTGATGAGCAATGCCGAGCATAATATCATCTTTCAATTCTTCTCAAAAAGCATGCGGGACAAATGGATCAATAACCCTTGATAGAAAAACTCGATGAACTTAATAAAAAAGACAGAGACCCGCACCCGTATCCAATTATCACCTTTATAAAGAATCTTGCTTGTATATCCTGCCGGGAGACACCCAATTAATTGACAACGCGTCTTTTTATAAGGTATCTTTATAATTCATGATTTGACGGGCCTATAGCTCAGTTGGTTAGAGCGCACGCCTGATAAGCGTGAGGTCAGTGGTTCAAATCCACTTAGGCCCACCATGCTGATTCTGCCTACGGCAAAATCAGAGTGAAAAGTTAAGAGTTGAAAGTTGAGAGTCATTGCTTGTACAATAATTTCGTAGTTTAACTTTCAACTTTTCACTTTCGACTCAAAAAATTTGTTGTACTAATTTTTTGGGGGTGTAGCTCAGCTGGGAGAGCGCCTGGTTTGCAACCAGGAGGTCATCGGTTCGATCCCGTTCACCTCCACCATTTTTTTATCGACCTGTTGCATTTTAATTTTACTTCATGTTATGATTTTTACCTGGTTGATAAAAATTTCCGGTGGTTTTACCGGAGGGGTCACACCCGTTCCCATTCCGAACACGGAAGTTAAGCCCTCCTTGGCTGATGATACTTGGGTCGCGAGGCCCTGGGAAAGTAAGTAGCTGCCGGATTAAAATTAAAAGAAGGACCGGTAAACAGCCGGTCCTTCTTTCGTTTATACAATCTTTCCGCCTGCAGAACAAATAAATGAAATTGATATATGAAAAATTACGCGCTCTTGAACCAGCCCGCCGACGGAGCTTACTTTCTCCTCGTCATTATAAATCCGTCGCATGCCTGTTCTACAATATTTTCAATCTTTACTTATGACTCATATCATAGCAATCTGATTACAACATGCTATATTATAGAGCTAAATTAAAGAGGGATTATGTTTAAGAATGAATGCCCAGGCAGTAAAGATATAAAACAACCTAAACCGGAAGAAATCAAATGTCGTCACTGCGGTTCAGAAGTAGAAATATGGAGTGACGAAACAGAGACAAAGTGCAAGAACTGCGGGAAAATGAATTCACGTCTTCTCGGTCCTACATGCCTTGATTGGTGCGCCTTTGCAAAAGAGTGTGTCGGCGAAGAAAAGTACAGGAGAATAAAGGCCGGCACAATCGGCAAGAATTAATTTATCCCAATGGACATGACTCCATGTTCAGTTTCACCGGTCATAGACCATGTCTTCCCTACCCCGTCTTTTTCTTCTTATTAAATATTCTCGACGCCCATATGCCCGCCTCAAACAATATAATAATAGGGACTGCCATGAGGGTCTGATTAAAGGCGTCAGGGGTAGGGGTCAGTACGGCAGCAACAACAAATGCGATCAGTACGGCGTATTTTCTGTTCTTCGCGAGAAATTCATGGGTCACGATACCCATTCTTGTAAGGAATACCAAGATTACCGGCAATTCAAAAATGGCCCCGAAGGCCAGAATAAATTTCAGGCAAAAATCCATATACTTTTCAACTGAAATCATAGGCTGCAGGTTTTCAGTCTTATAATTGAGAAGGAAGTTCATTGCAAAGGGTAGAACAACGATGAAACAAAAAAGGGCGCCTATTAAAAATAAAAATGAAGTGGTAATAATAAAAGGCAGCGCATATCTTTTCTCCTTATCCAAAAGACCCGGTGCGATAAATCTCCATATTTCAAAAAAAATAAGAGGTGAACTGATAACCAATGCGCTGATAAAAGCAATCTTCATGTGCATCCACAAGGCCTCAGCAGGCGCTAGAAATACCAGATTAATGCCGGGTTTATTTGAGGGAACAAATGACAGATAAGGATTGTCAATAGAAAACTCTAGGGTGTAATGCAGGGGGGATATTAATAATTCAAAAATATATTCGGAGTAGTTAAAGCAAATACCAAAGGCAACACCAACAACTACCAACGATACAACTATTCTGTTTCTTAATTCACCGAGATGTTCTGTGAGGGGCGCTTTATCCATTCTTTTCCGTTTCTTTTTTTACGTCAACTCCCTCCCCGCCTTCCTTGTTTAAATCCTGGCTCGCCTGCGCTTCGACTTTCTCTTTGACTTCCTCTTTATCGTTTTCTTTGTCCTTGAGGTTACTTTCTACAGATTTATATATTGAGTCCTGCAGGCTGGATTTTACTCCCTTTATCTCTTCTGTAACGTCCGGGACTGCCTCATCAATGGAATTTTTTACGTTTCGCATAGCTGTCTTCAGCTCCCGGATTCCCTTTCCAAGTGTTCTTCCAAGCTCAGGAAGTTTCTTGGGGCCGAATACCAGAAATGCCACTATAAAAATTACAATAAGTTCCTGGGTCCCTAGATCAAACATACAATAGACCTATAAATTACATTTTATTATTGATTGATAATGTATATGTTATCTATACATTATTTTACTACTGATTAATGCAGACCGAATAATAAGTCCTATTTTACATTGAAAACATCAAAAAGTCTCAACGTTGCCAATCAAAATATTTGATATAGTATTTTTTCTCTTGACCTTAATTCAAAGTATGCAATAAACTTGATACTTCATAATTGTAAACCGTATCTCTTGGAGGGACTATGATTAAAGGATCAATTGTCGCAATAGTCACACCGTTTAAGAAAGGAAAGATTGATGAAAAGGCTCTAAGCAAACTGATTGAATGGCATATTGCTGAAGGGACCAATGCGATTGTGCCGTGCGGAACAACCGGTGAATCAGCCACTCTGGATTACGAAGAGCATTACAGGGTCATTGAATTAACAATAAAAGTTGTAAACGGCAGGGTCCCTGTTATCGCCGGCACAGGTGCCAACGCAACTGATGAGACAATCATGATGACCAGGAAGGCGAAGGAAATGGGGGCAGACGCAGCCCTTCTTGTAGCGCCATACTACAATAAACCGACGCAGGAAGGTCTTTACAGACACTATAAGGCGGTAGCAAAAGCAGTCGATATCCCCCAGGTCCTCTATAATGTGCCCGGAAGGACCGTTGTAAATATACTTCCTGAGACTGTTGCACGACTTGCTGAAATCAAAAATATTGTGGCAATAAAGGAAGCTACCGGGAATATGGCCCAGGTAAGCGAGGTATTACGCCTCTGTGGTGACAGAATAACCGTTATCTCAGGCGACGATTTTACTACTTTCCCTCTGATGCTTCTCGGTGGAAAGGGGACCATATCCGTGTCAGCCAACGTTGCCCCCAGAGATGTATCCAATATGTGCAAGGCATTACTTGAAGGTAACATTGATGAGGCGAGAAATCTGCATTTTAAACTGGAGCCTCTGAACAAGGGGATGTTCATTGAGACAAATCCCATATCTGTCAAGACCGCCCTTAGCTTAATGGGCAAGATCCGGGAAGACATGCGGCTGCCGCTATGTCCAATGAGCGACACAAACAAGGAAAAGTTGAAAAACATCCTGATTAATTACGGAATTAAGTTAAAATCAAGTTAGATTGAAGTTGCTCTCAGGCAGTTAGTGCAGGGAATGCCAGCTTGACGCAAGATTTATTATCTTGATTAATAACATTACTTTCTGTTATAAAAGAGAAAAAAAGGGAGGTTTGCCTGCCTTGTTCGTGACTGAAGCAGAAACTTTTTCCGACATTCGAGAATCTGGAAGCCAGCGAAAGTTAAGTGTTGTGCGCCCTGAAACTTCGGGGATTATGCCTGATCTTGCTTTCAAGGTATCCACCTGTTTTACAGGGATTCAAGTTTTTGTTTTTCACGGCAAGGTGGGTTTCCTTATTTCGCAGTAGCAGAACTGACTAAAATCTTTGCTTTAACAGTTAGGTTTCCCGGAAATGAATAATTATAAAAGCAGCCGTCAAGTTTCTATGCCTCACAAAAAATTAATTAATTTTTTGTACTATGTAATAATCCTCGTATCACTTGAGGATTATTACGAGGTTAATCTCATAGATATAGGATTGTCACATAAATTATTCTTTCCGCCAGTGTAGGATACCTTCTGTTACAAGCCTTTCTTTAGTCTCTGCACCCTGCGTCTGAGGGGGGCCGGGTCAACCCGGAAATATGATGGAACTTTTTAAATCAGACAGAAAAGCGCCTCTTGCCTGGAGGATGCAGCCCAATAATTTAGATGAGTTTACCGGTCAGTCACATCTGCTCGGTCATGGGAAACTTCTGCGTGAAGCCATTGAAAGGGATTCCATTGTCTCGCTTATTCTCTATGGCCCGCCGGGTACAGGGAAGACAGCCCTCGCCCACATAATAGCAAAAAAAACAAAGGCGCTCTTTTTGTCATTAAATGCGGTTACAGCAGGAGTGTCTGACATCAAAGAGGCGTTAAAGAACGCAAAGGATGCAGACAGGACAATACTTTTCATCGATGAAATCCATCGATTCAATAAACTCCAGCAGGACGCGCTGCTGCCCGATGTCGAGAGCGGCACCGTGACACTGGTAGGCGCTTCTACCCAGAACCCGTTTTTTTCCATCATACCGGCCCTGTCTTCGAGATCCATGATATTTCAGTTTCTTCCCTTAAGTGAATCCGAAATCAAGGTCCTGCTTGAAAGGGCCATGAAGGACCGGGAGAGAGGTTATGGGGAATCAAACATTACCCTGGAACCTGAGGCCATGGACTTCATCGCGACCTGCTCAGAGGGTGACGCAAGAAAGGCGTTGAATGCCCTTGAAATGGGTATTTTCATTATGAAAAGCACGGAGCGAACGAGTTACGACATTGCGCTTGCAAAAGAAGTTCTTCAAAAAAAATCGCTTTACTACAGCGAAGACGAACACTACGATACGATTTCCGCATTCATCAAGAGCATGCGGGGAGGAGACCCCGACGCAGTGCTTTACTGGCTGGCTAAAATGATCGAGGGAGGGGAAGATCCGCTTTATATTTCGCGCAGGATTATAATCTGCGCGTCTGAAGATGTTGGAAACGCCGATCCCGGGGCGCTGCAGGTTGCTGTAGCCGCAATGCATGCGGTTGAATCAATCGGGATGCCTGAAGGACGAATCCCGTTAGCACAGGCGGCAATATACATAGCAATGGCGCCAAAAAGCAATGCGTCATTTTCAGGAATTGAACGGGCACTGTCAAACATCAGGGAAGAAAGGGTAAGCCCGGTGCCCGCTCATTTGAAGAGCGCGGGCTATAAAGGAGCTGCACGTCTGGGGGCCGGCATAGGATATAAATACCCGCATGATTATAAGGGACACGCTGTAGACCAGAAGTACGTACCAAAAAACAAGATTTTCTTTTTCCCATCAGAAGAAGGACACGAAAAAATATTCAGACAGAGATTACGTGAAAGGAGGAGCAGATCATGAATAGTTCAGTATTGCTCATTGTTGTTGCGGCTGCGGGGCTTGTTGTCGGTTTCCTATCAGCGTACTTTTACTATAAAGTAAGCACAAGCAAAAAGATTGAAGAAGTGGAGGGGCAGACCAGGCAGCTTTTACAAGATGCCCAAAGAGAGGCTGAGACCATAAAAAAAGAGGCCCAGCTTGAGGCCCGGGATGCCAGTCTTCGTTTAAAGACCGAGACTGAAAGAGAATTAAAAGAGCGCCGCGCCGAGCTCAACCAGCTAGACAAGAGATTAAGGCAGAGAGAGGAGATGTTTGACCGGAAGATAGACCAGTTTGATAAGAAAGAATATAACTTCGGCAAGAAAGAAAGAGACCTCAACAGCCGGGAAAAGGCCTTGCAGGACAAGGAGCGGGATTATGAGGCGATTCTCAAGAAGCAGAGCGAGGTGCTTGAGCAGATTTCGCATATGAGTATTGAAGAAGCAAAGACAGAGCTTCTTACCCGGATCGAAAATGAATCCAGATATGAAGCTGCAAAGATTGCGAAACGGATTGAAGACGAGGCCATAGAGAATGCAGACAGAAAATCCAAAGAGGTGCTGAGCCTTGCCGTACAGCGATATGCCAGTGAGTACGTAAGTGACCACACCATTTCTACTGTCAGCCTGCCGAGTGACGAAATGAAAGGCCGGATCATAGGAAGAGAAGGCCGAAACATCAGGGCGCTTGAAGCTGCCACCGGAGTGGAGTATATCATTGATGATACCCCGGAAACGGTTTTGCTGTCCTGTTTTGATCCTGTACGGAGAGAGATTGGAAGAATTTCCCTGGAAAGACTGATCAGCGACGGGAGAATCCACCCAACAAGGATCGAAGAGATCGTCGAAAAAGTGAGGAAAGAAATTGACGCAACGATCAAGGAAGAAGGGGAGAAGGCCATATTTGACCTCGGGCTTCACGGAATACACCCTGAACTTGTCAAACTGGTTGGAAGACTCAAGTACAGGACATCATATGGACAGAACGTCCTGAAGCACTCCATTGAGGTCGCTTACCTGGCCAGTATGATGGCAGGGGAACTGAGAGTTGACCCGAAGCTCGCGAAGAGGGCCGGCATCTTACATGATATCGGAAAAGCCATTGACCACGAGATTGAAGGATCGCACCAATCAATCGGCGCCAATGTAGCCAAGAAATACGGAGAGAACGCCAAGGTAGTCAATGCCATTCAGGTGCATCACGGCGAAGGTGATCCCTCGACTGTAGAGGCTTCGCTCATAGCAGCCGCTGACGCACTTTCCGCTGCCAGACCAGGGGCAAGAAAAGAGACCATCGAGGATTATGTCAAGCGGGTAGAGAAACTGGAGCAAATCGCCACCTCGGTAGAGGGGGTCAATAAATCTTATGCGATACAGGCTGGAAGGGAAGTAAGGATCATTGTAAAACCCGAGGAAGTCAGCGACGAGGCCTGTGCCCAGATTTCGAGGGACCTGGCCAAGAAGATAGAAGGCGAACTGACCTATCCCGGCCAGATCAGGGTCACAGTTATAAGAGAATCCCGGTACGTGGAGTACGCAAAGTAAGGGCCGATAACACTTTAAAGACAGGCAATATTTGATAGCCATAGTCAGGCATTTTATTGAAATGCCTGACTATGTCCGCTGTTTAGGACGACTGTCATACTGAATTTCATATATGAAAATTTTATTCATAGGCGACATCATCGGGAAACCGGGCAGGAACGCAGTGAAAGAAGGTCTTCCCGGTATCGTCAATAAACTGAAGATTGATTTTGTAATTGCAAATGCTGAAAATGCAGCCGGAGGTTTTGGAATAACTAAATCCGTAGGGGAAGAACTTCTTTCACTCGGCATCGATGTACTGACTTCAGGCAATCATATCTGGGACAAAAAAGAGGCCGTCACATATATCTCAAAGGAAAACCGGTTATTACGGCCTGCCAATTATCCCGGTGACGTCCCCGGAGCAGGCAGCATAGTCCTGAACACAAAATCAGGGGAGAAGATCGCGGTGCTGAATCTTTCCGGAAGGGTATTTATGCAGCCTCTGGACTGTCCATTCCAGGCTGCAAAAAAGGACATACCATTTCTAAAAGAGCAAACAAAAGTCGTCATCGTAGATTTTCATGCAGAGGCGACGTCTGAAAAATCCGCGCTCGGGTGGTACCTTGATGGAGAAGTGAGCGCCGTTGTAGGCTCACATACCCACGTGCAGACAGCCGATGAAAAAATACTTCCACGGGGCACTGCATTTATAACTGACGTCGGAATGACAGGGCCGTCTGACTCGGTCATAGGCGTAAAGAAAGAACAGATCATCAATAAATTTCTCACCCATATACCTGTCCGCTTTGAAACAGCCAAAGGAGAGACCCTCCTTTCCTGCGTTGTGCTTGAAGTAAATCCAAGGACCGGATTGTCGACTGCGATACAGCGGCTGCAATTTACTTTTCCCGAATAATTTTCTGCAAATAAAATAATCTCAGGGAATCCCGCAAGCGGGACTCCCTGAGATTTTATAATTACTTTACTGCCTGCTTGAGGGCCTTACCAGCGGAAAATTTTGGGGTCTTGCCGGCGGGGATCTTTATTGCCTCACCTGTTCTGGGGTTGCGGCCTTTTCTTGCTTTTCTCTTTGATACGGAAAAAGTGCCGAAGCCTACCAGTGTGACCTTCTTTCCCTTTTTAAGTGATTTAGAAATTGCGCCTGTAAAAGAATCAACAGCTTTTGCAGCAGCCGCTTTAGATATTGCTGCTCCCTGCGCCACTGCATCGATCAGTTCCGTCTTCGTCATACCATTATCCCTTTCTTATTATTGAAATTATCATGTTTGAAAAACATCGATGATGAAAGATACCAGCGGGCAAGCGCCTTTGTCAATACTTAAGCTGTTCAATATGGACCAATGCTTCTCTTCTCCGCGCCGTATCGGTGTCCTTTTCAGCGACCACTTCGAAATGCTTCAGCGCCCTGGCTTTCTGGCCTGTTTTGAGGTAGACCTTTGCGAGCTCCCAGTGGGCATCCGCATATTCAGGCAGGATGCCTATCGCTTTTTTAAATTCTTCAATGGCGGATTGCTCCCTGTTGGTCTCAATGTAGACCAGCCCAAGAATATACATTGCACTCGGGTAGACTGGGTTTCTGATCAGCGCGTCTTTAAGAGACTTTTCAGCGTTGACAAAATCACCTTTTTTATAATACGCATAACCCAAATTTGAATAAGCCTGTCCAGGCGTGCTGTAGACCGGGTTGCTCAATGCCGCCTTAAAGTATTTGATGGCCTCATCCCACGACCCCATGTCGGCATATGTCACGCCAAGATTATGAACGGCATCGGCGTAATTCGGGTCCAGGGATATTGCCTTCTTGTAATAAGAGATCGCTTCGTCATATTTCTTGAATCTTGTGCTGATGTAGCCAAGATAATTAAGTGTTTCTTTTTTGCCGGGATTCAACGCAAGGGCTTTCTGGAATTCTGTATAGGCCTCATTTATTTGTCCGTCATTTAAATAAGCTACACCAAGATTATTGAGGGTCTCGGCCCTTTTTACATCTTCCATCGTCGGGGCAGAGGCGCATGAAAATATCAGTAAAAGAAATAACACGGGACAGAGTAGCATGATCGACCTCTGCGCAATATGTGATACATCAATATAAGGACCGGCAAGCTTTCCGTCCTGACCTGCAGAGTATGAATTCACATAATAATTATTTCTCAAGCAATGGCCTCCTGACTGGCTAACTTACCAGAACGCACAAAAGAATTCAAGCGTTGTAGGGGCACGGCGCGCCGTGCCCCTACAACGCTTGCCCCTACTTTCTTTTAAGGCGTTTAATCAGCATGTCATAGGAGAATGTATTCAGGACATCGCCCTTCTCAAGCCATCCCCTTCTTGCTGTGCCCACGCCGTAGCTCATAAATTCGAACTGATAATTTACATGGGCATCGGTATTGATGACGAAAGACACGCCCATTTCTTTTGCCTTTCTGACATAGATATCATTT
This sequence comes from Nitrospirota bacterium, assembly GCA_016222915.1. Classification (GTDB taxonomy): domain Bacteria; phylum Nitrospirota; class Thermodesulfovibrionia; order UBA6902; family UBA6902; genus UBA6902. The sequence goes on from JACRQA010000070.1 coordinate 13,471, forward strand.
AAATCAAGCCTGAGCGGATAGGCATTTATCTCTATTGACGTCCCTGTCTCCTTTGCTGCCTTCAAGACCTCATCCATATCGACTTCATATGCG
>JACRQA010000071.1 GCA_016222915.1 Nitrospirota bacterium
AGAGACAAGCTGCCTGAAACCAAAAAGGTCCTTGATGAACTGGGATATTCTTCCCTCACAATTCAGAGTGTGGATGGAAGAGGAAAACAAAAGGGCGCGATGTGCGCGGAGATGGATTCTGAAATGCCTGAGAGCTTCTGCACTACAGTTAAATTAAAGCCGACCCCGTCCGCGTATGCTCTTGAACATACATTGCCGAAGGTCGCCCTCTATGTTCCTAAGAGGATGCTCACGATAGTTGTCCCTGATGATGTTGTAAGCAAGATTGTGAAATCGATCATCAAGGTCAACCAGTCAGGCAAACGCGGAGACGGGAAGATATTTGTTTCACCCATTGAAGGCGCTGTGAGAGTGAGAACGAGTGAGAGGAATGGGGAGGCGATTTCATAAAATGACGATTACAAATTACACAAGAGGCGGACAGGTCTGGACGCCGAAATTTCTTGAATCAATCAATGTCGAAAAATGCATCGGTTGCGGCCGCTGTTATAAAGTATGCGGCAGGGACGTGCTTGAGCTTATTGAAAAACCTTTTGAAGGTGAAGACGAGTATGGAGACGACATGGGCAATAAAGTCATGTCGATAACAAATCCCCAAAACTGCATAGGCTGCGAGTCATGCGCCAGGACGTGCACAAAGAAATGCCACACCCATGTTGAAGCTGCATAGAGGCTGCAGGAAACAGGCAGTAAGAAGGTGATTTTATTTGTCTCTGCCAGTGGTGGAAAGACGCACGACTTCTCTGTATGATAAGAGTTCGCAGAAGAATAAACAGGAAAGGAGAACGTCCAAGTTGGAAGACATAATCATCTCACCCTACTTACTGTCCATCCTGTTTTTTGCCGTGGCCTTTGCCTATTCCTCTGTCGGTCTCGGCGGCGGGTCTTCTTATACCGCGCTGATGGCAATTTTCGGGGTGAGTGCAGCGGCGATTCCCATGATCTCTTTAACGCTGAACCTGCTTGTGACCACAGTGGGCAGTGTTAACTTTACCCGGTATAAGCACGTCAGGCTGAAACTTCTTTTCCCCTTCCTCGTGACATCAATACCCATGTCATACCTGGGAGGGTCCCTTCAACTTCCCAAAGAACTCTTTTACGGGATACTCCTTACAACTTTAATTTTTGTAGCGCTGCGTCTATATGTCTGGGAAAAGGTGGCCATGACCATCAACATCGGAACATCGGGGAAAATGGCCATTTCTCTGCTTGTGGGTTCTGTCCTCGGACTCGTTGCGGGTATCGTCGGCATCGGAGGGGGCATTTATCTTGTCCCAATAATAATTATTCTGGGATTAGGTTCGGAAAAGGAGGCCGCGGCCTGCGGAGTGATTTTCATCCTCCTTAATTCCGTGGCCGGCCTGATCGCGCGGCTTCAGTTCAACTCGATAGATCTCTCCCAGATCATACTTCCCATCAGCGCGGTCGTGATCGGCAGCGCTTCAGGGTCATTCATGGGGGCCGCCAGATACAAACCTCAAACCATGCAAAAGATACTGGGTGCCGTGATACTCGTGGCGATTGCTTTATTGATAAAGAAAATGCTCACAAGCTGATCATTCTGCTCCTCTCTCTATAAAATATCTGGCCTGCTTAACATCTGTCACGGACAATTCGTCAACTCAATTATGTCCCAATGCTTACAATGTTGTAATTCCTCAAAGCAGTACAAACTTCGCTATTCTTAAAAATCAGTTAGTTGCTCACTGGCACGGCTATTGCTCTTTACTAATCATCTATAAACGATCTGATGACAGAAAGAGAGGCTTGAAATGAAATCAACTGCAAGACCACACGGCAACAGATTCAATATTGATCAACACCCGTGCTTTTCAGAAAGGGCACATGACAGGTTCGGCAGGATACATCTGCCGGTAGCCCCGGCATGCAATATACAATGTAAATACTGCATAAGAAAGTACGACTGCGCCAATGAGTCAAGGCCCGGAATTACCAGTAGGGTACTGACTCCCCATGAGGCGCTGGAAAGGGTGAGGTCGCTTGTTTCGCGGAATGAAAAGCTTACGGTAATCGGCATTGCAGGCCCTGGAGATCCTCTTGCAAATGATGCTACCTATACAACCATGAAAGCCATCAACAGAGAATTCCCGGAATTGATACTTTGTATCTCAACAAACGGGCTGCTCCTTCCGGACAGACTGAGAGAACTTATCGATGCTGGGGTCGGGAGTATTACCGTAACAGTCAATGCAGTCCTGCCTGAGACAGCTCAAAAGATATATTCATGGGCAATCTTTAACTCGAAACGTCTTACAGGTATAGAGGCCGGACAAATTATTATCAGTAATCAGTGGAGGGGAATCGACATGGCGACTGAAGCCGGCCTTGTCGTAAAAGTGAACACGGTAATGATTCCCGGAATAAATGACGCTGAAATCCCATTGATAGCAAGTTTGGCCAAAATGAGAAAGGCAACAATTCATAACATAATGCCACTGATTCCAAAGGCCGAATTTGAGGCAATACAAAGGCCCACTCACACAGCTCTTACAGAAATGCGGGACAGGTGCAGGCATTTTATGCCCCAGATGACCCACTGCAGGCAATGTAGGGCAGACGCTTGCGGCACCCTGAATGAAGACAAAGACATGGAACTCGAAACACTGCATGCAAAGATAGGAGAAGAGTATTGTGAAATGGTCAACTGAAGTCGATACCGCGCTAACAGAAAGGGAACTGGAAAGATACCGCAGGCAGATGATGCTGCAAGGGTTTACCATGGAGCATCAGCAGAAGCTTAAGGCCTCGACTGCACTCATTGCAGGAGTCGGAGGTCTTGGCGGCACCGCAGCGCTGTATCTGGCTATGGCGGGAATTGGGAAAATGGTTTTCATCCACTCAGGGGACCTGACCCTTTCCAATATGAACAGACAGATTCTGATGAAGCACGGCTGGATAGGAAAGAGCAGGGTAATACAGGCGAAAAAAACCATAACGGAAATAAACCCTGACGTTGATGTTGAAATAATAGACGAGCGGTTCACTGAGCAAAATGTCGGCAGATTTCTTGACGGGACCGATATTGTCCTTTCAGCGCGTCCCAATTTTCATGAACGCAGACTTCTGAACAGGGCCTGTGTTGATAATAAGGTCCCGATGGTTGAAGCTGCAATGAACGGCATGGAGGGATATTTATTTAATATTGTCCCCGGGATGACGCCCTGCCTTAACTGTGTGTTCCCTGATGACAACCCGGAATGGGAGGAACTGGGGTTCGCTGTACTGGGGGCTGTCTCCGGCACACTCGGCTGCATGATGAGCATTGAGGCTATAAAACTGCTGACAGGATACGGGAAACCTCTTCGTTCTGAAATGCTGGTATTTAATACGATGAATATGGATTTCAGAAAACTGAAGACATTGAAAGATGCTCAGTGCAAGGTATGCGGAAGATGAACCAAGAAGGTCGCCGGCTTACAGCATTGATTAATTATCGGGAGTCACCGTCAGTATCTGCGATACTTCCTGGGGATGCCCGGCAATGAATCTTAACTCATCATCTGTCAGTGGCTTCTGATTCAGCAGATTTGCATATTGCACTAATTCGAGAATTCTTCTTGCTTCTCTTTCATTCTTGAAATAGATGCCAAGCTTATCATAGACATGCATGAACCCTTTAAGTCCTCCATATTCCCCTGTCGTTATTACCCTGCCTGTATGTAGTTGTTCGGGTTCGCCCCTGCCTACATCTTCCGGATCGTAAAGCTCGTAATTACGCCTGTCTTTCAGCGCGCCGTCGGCGTGTATCCCGGACTCATGGGCAAAGGCATTGGCGCCGACCCCTACCTGCTTTATGGGGATGGGGATGTCGAAGGCATAGGCTGCGTAACGGGCTATCTTCCATGACTTTTTGAGGTCAACACGCTTGTCCAGATGGAACTTGTCTTCAAAGCCATGGGAATATTTCAGGGCAAGTATGGTTGAAACAAGATCACAGTTGCCGGACCTTTCGCCATAACCGTTTATTGTTGTATTTATATATGCGTCAATTCCGTTTTCAACCGCGCCCTGCGCGCCTGCAAGTGAGACAGCCTCTGCCATGCCAAGGTCGTTGTGGCAGTGCATCTCAAGAGGGAAGAGGGTGGCCCTGGCGATCTTGCTGATTTTTTGATATATCGTTATGGGATCATCAGCTCCAAGAGTGTCGCAGTAACGGAAACGGTCGCCCCCGTTTTCTTTGGCTGCAAGTATGAATTCTATAAGCTTGTCTGTTTCAGTTCGTGACGCGTCCTCGGCGTTGACTCCTACGGTCTCAGCGCCAAGGGCCTTCGCTTGCTTCAGCGCCCTGACCATGGACGCAAGGATGTCTTTCCATGTTTTTCTGCCCTGGAATTTTCCTTTGATCATTATATCCGATGTAGAAACAGATATGTTCAGATGTTTGATTTCCGGGCAGTTCTTGAAGGTCAGCTCAATGTCCTCGGGGACCGCCCTGCACCATCCCTCAAGGCGTATGTTCTTTATGGTCCCTTTTTTCACCAGTGCGAGGTTGGCATTGATGTAATTTACTTCCTGCTTCAGCGTCGGGAAACCGATCTCGCTCTGAAATATTCCCATTTCATCAAGATATATATTAAGCATTGTCTTTGCAAGCTTGCTTAGTAATATCCTGGAGGTCTGGACCCCGTCCCTGTTTGTTACATCTATCAGAAATATATTTTTCATGGGTAATTGACTGACCGGAATCAATAGTGCGGTCATCACTTCCGGGATTGAGAACCAAAAATCCTTCCTCCCCCTATATGGAGGAGGAAGGATAGTGACGTGTATGGCCTGCATTTATCGCGCAGTGCTTTTGAAATGATCAATCTGTTAAATATCGTAATACAGGAAGAACTCATAAGGGTGCGGTCTGAGCCTCAGCGCATCGACCTCGTTTTTCCTCTTGTACTCAATCCATTTCTCAATTGCATCTTTAGTAAAGACGTTTCCTTTGAGCAGGAAGGCGTGGTCTTTCTCCAGGGTGTCAAGGGCCTCGTCAAGGCTGCCCGGCATCTGCGGGATGTTTTTCAGCTCCTCAGCCGGAAGATCATAGAGGTCTTTGTCCAGAGGCTCTCCGGGATGTATCTTGTTTTCGATACCGTCAAGTCCTGCCATCAGCATTGCGGATAACGCAAGGTATGTGTTGCATGAAGGATCAGGGAACCTTACTTCGACCCTCTGGGCCTTAGGACTTGCAGA
>JACRQA010000072.1 GCA_016222915.1 Nitrospirota bacterium
GACAAACACGATATGATGCGCTTTGATGCAAGCGGCCTTGTATCAGGGAGCATGTTCGACGAGACATGGCGGCGGTTCGTGGTGAAAATGGCGACGGGCAGCGGCAAGACCAAGGTGCTGAGCCTGGCGCTGGCGTGGAGTTTTTTTCACAAATTGTACGAGCCGGAATCCGAACTGGCGCGCAACTTCCTGGTCATTACGCCCAACATCATTGTCCTGGACCGTGTTTACCGGGATTTCCAGGGCCTCCGTATCTTCTTCGATGATCCGGTGCTGCCGGATAACGGATTTGACGGGCGCAACTGGCGCGACGATTTTCAACTGACTCTGCATCTGCAAGACGAAGTTCGTATCACCCGGCCTACGGGCAACATCTTCCTGACGAACATTCATCGGGTTTACTCGGGTGAAGACATTCCGCCGTCTCCGGATGATGAAGACATGAGGGATTATTTTCTGGGCAAGCGGCCTACAGGTGCGACCACGGATTCCAAGGTGGATTTAGGCATGATTGTCCGGGATATAGATGAGTTGATGGTGTTGAATGACGAGGCGCACCATATTCACGACCCACGCATGGCCTGGTTCAAATCGATCGAAGATATTCACAACCGGCTGAAGCAGAAGGGGGCGGCCCTTTCCATGCAGGTGGACACGACAGCCACGCCCAAGCACAACAACGGGGCGATTTTTGTGCAGACCGTGGCTGATTACCCACTGGTGGAGGCCATCAAGCAAAATGTGGTGAAGCATCCTGTTCTACCCGACGCGCCGAGCCGTGCGAAGTTGAGCGAACGGCAGAGCGCCAAGTACACCGAGAAATACGCAGACTATATTCATCTGGGTGTGATCGAATGGCGCAAGGCCTATGCCGAACATGAGAAGATGGGCAAGAAGGCGATCTTGTTTGTCATGACCGACGACACGCGCAACTGTGACGACGTGTCCGGGTATCTGGCGGGCCATTACCCGGACTTGAAAGACGCTGTGCTGGTCATTCACACCAAGAACAACGGCGAGATTTCCGAGGCGGCCTCTGGCAAGGACAAGGATGAACTGAATAAGCTGCGCAAACAGGCGAATGAGATCGACGGAATGGAAAGCCCGTACAAAGCCATTATCTCGGTGATGATGCTCAAAGAGGGGTGGGACGTGAAGAATGTAACCACCATAGTAGGTCTGCGCGCCTATTCCTCAAAGAGCAATATCCTTCCCGAGCAGACACTGGGCCGGGGTTTGCGCAAGATGTATCCCGGCGATGTGGAGGAGTACGTCAGCGTGGTCGGCACGAAGGCCTTCATGGAGTTCGTGGAATCTCTTCAGGCTGAAGGAGTGGTGCTTGAGCGCAAGCCAATGGGTGAAGGCACAGGGCCGAAGACCCCGCTGGTGGTCGAAGTTGATAAGGAGAACGAGAAGAAGGACATCATCGCCTTGGACATTGAAATACCGGTGCTGACGCCGCGTGTCTACCGGGAATACAAAAGCCTGGGCGATCTGGACATCACTGCAATGGGGCATCAGCGCCTGTTGTATTTGCAGTTCAGCGAAGAAGAACAGCGTGAGATTGTTTTTAAGGACATCGTGTCCGGAGAAATTACGCATACGACGATTCTCGACACAGCCGGCGTTGCCGACTACCGCAGCGTGATCGGTTACTTCGCGCAAAGCATCATGAAGGACCTGCGACTGGTCAGTGGCTATGACGCGCTGTAGACGCGCTGTATGGCAAGGTCAAGGCATTTGTGCAAGCGGAGTTGTTTGACCGCCCGGTGGACCTGGAAGACCCCAACACATTACGCAACATGTCGGAACTGGCCGCAACCAAGGCGCTGATTGAGTCCTTCAAAAAGGCCATCAACGCGCTGACCGTCCGGGACAAAGGCGACGCCGAAATCCGGGACACGATCAAGTTGCGCCAGACCCGGCCTTTTGTTGCCAAGACTCAAGGCTACATTGTCCCAAAGAAAAGCGTCTTCAACCGCATTATTGGTGACAGCGAGCTGGAGCTTCGGTTTGCCGCATTCCTGGAGGACTGCAGCGACGTGGTCTCTTACGCGAAGAACTACTGGTCCGTCAATTTCAAGCTCGATTACGTGAAAGCGGACGGCGACATTTCCAACTACTACCCGGATTTTATAGTCAAGCTGCCTGGGAAGCGGATTGTTATTGTCGAAACGAAAGGGCAGGAAGACTTGGATGTGCCGCTGAAGATGGCGCGGCTTCGGCAATGGTGTGAAGATATCAACCGGGGCCAGAAAGACGTGGAGTACGACTTCGTTTATGTAGATGAAGAGAGCTTTGAGAAATACAAGCCAACTTCATTCAAGCATTTAATCGATGGCTTCCGGGGATATAAAGAGACTATATAATCGATACACTAGCCCGGAAGCTTGCGGACTTTGATGTGAGCTGGGGTCGGGTCAAAGATTAATCGTATATCTGATTCGCGGCCTTCAGGCTTTATCCCTCTTCCACTCCCCGCTCTTCCCACCACGTTTCTCCATCAATCTAATGTCAGAGATAATCATACCTTTGTCCACGGCCTTGCACATGTCATAGATTGTAAGGGCAGCGACCGAGACGGCTGTCAGTGCTTCCATTTCCACGCCGGTCTGTCCCGTGCATTTGGCCATTGCTTCGATATCGACTTTACTGTTTTTCCTGTCGGCCCTGAAATCAACGGTAACGGATGTCAGATTAAGCTGATGACACAGGGGGATGAGGTCGCACGTCTTTTTTGCGGCCATGGTCCCGGCAAGGCGTGCTGTTTCAAATACATTGCCTTTTACTATTTGTTCAGAGGCAATCAACTTGAGGGTCTCTTTTTTCATATAAACAGAACCGCCGGCCACTGCTGCTCTCTTTGTTGAGGATTTATCACTTACATCAACCATTGTTGCCTTGCCTTCTTTATTGATGTGGGTAAGTTTATTCACAATATTTCCTCCAGTATTCCGACAGCATCTGCAATATATTTAGGACATAATTTGGATATTATGTCCCAATCCTCGGTGGTAAGTTTATCCTTTAAGCCGATATCAAAACCAATGAGGTCCCTGCAGGTCAATGAACGGTCCAGCTCTTTAAATCGACGCATAAACTTTTTTGCTAGCTCATAGGTTTTCATCTTTGAAGCAGCGTCGTCTTTAGATGCTGCTCCGTATTTAAGGCCGATGATCATGAGCGCCCCTGTTACCGTGCCGCATGTTTCACCTGTCCTGCCCATTCCCCCTCCGAAGGCATTTCCTATTTTCAACAAAGTATCATCATCCAGTACCAGCTCAGTTCCATAAGCTGCAAGGAGGGACTGTGTTCAGTTGAAACCTTTTTTAAAAAATGACAGGGCATCCTCGGCTTTAGACATGTATGTATAATAACCGCTGACTGCAAAATATTCTATCCATTCTCACTGCCTCTTACCTGTGACCCATTGGAAGTGCCTGTGGTAATATAACTGCACAATGAGAAAAGTGGTAATTACAGGTATCGGAGCGGTTACGCCTCTGGGCAATGATATTGACTCAACATGGGACAATATAATCCAGCGGCACTCCGGAATAAGGCATATAACGAAATTCGATGCAGCGGCATTGCCGAACAGGATTGCCGGAGAGCTGAGGGATTTTTTACCTGAAAAATATATCTCCCCCAAAGATATTTTGAGGCTTGACCCCTTTGTGCATTATGCAGCGGCAGCGGCGTTGATGGCGTGTGAGGATGCAGGACTGTTAATCCAGGACTCAGGAGTCAGGAGCCAGGAAACAGGGGTTGTTATCGGATCGAGCAGGGGCGGGATCACCAGCATGGAGAAGGCGCTGGAGAGGAATCTCCGGGAGGGCAAGCCTTTTTCAGCGTACCTCATGTCTGCAAGCACAATAAATATGGCATCAGCTTATATCTCGATGAGATTAGGCATCAAGGGTCCGGCCCTCGGAATATCAACAGCATGCGCCTCAGGGACCAATGCAATCGGAGAGGCCTTCAGAATGATACAACACGGGGATATCGATATTGCGCTAGCCGGTGGTGCCGAGGCCCCCGTATGCAGACTTGCTGTCGGCGGTTACGGCGCATCGGGCGCATTATCCGGGAGAAATGATGAACCTGATAAAGCGAGCCGGCCCTTTGACAGGGACAGGGACGGATTTATTGTTTCAGAGGGCGCGTGCGTTCTTGTCCTTGAAGAACGTGATCATGCATTAAAGAGAGGCGCGGTCATTTATGCTGAGCTGGCAGGATATGGCACATCTTCGGACGCCTTCCATCAAACCAGGCCTGACAGCGGGGGTGAGGCCATCGCAATGGACAAGGCATTGAAGGACGCAAAGGTACCGATTGAAGAAGTCGATTATATAAATGCGCATGCCACATCAACTCTTCTTGGGGATGCTGCAGAGGCATTGGCTATTAAACAAGTTTTCGGCGCGAGAGTAGGGGACATCCATATCAGCTCATGTAAATCGATGCTGGGCCACATGCTGGGTGCGGCAGGGGCGGTGGAAGCGGCGATCACGGCGCTTTCCATAAAAAGGGGCATCATAACGCCTTCAATCAATCTTGAATATCCTGATCCGGAATTCGGACTTCACTTCGCCACTTCCACGATATCAAGAGATATAAATATCGCAATCTCTAATTCCTTCGGCTTCGGAGGTGTTAATGCGGTGCTGGTACTGAGGAAATTTAATCCGGACTAATAATTAAATTATCTCTGGAACTCATGTCTCGCAAAGTTATTCATCAATAATCTCAGCATGACCTGAGACTCACACGTCTGGTCGGATTTCCATATTATGAAATCCGCTTTTTCTTCAGCCTTAACTAGCTTAAAGACTTCACAGGCCATGCATGAAACCTCATTCTTTGCAAACAGTCCAGTCACTTCACCGCGACATAACGTGCCTGCAATGGCCCAGCATATCCGCCCGCCGTTGCTGCCGTTGTTTAATCCATCGACTGACATAGCAGAGGCTGCCACGCACACTCCAAGCTCTCTGCTCCTGGCGCCTCCGGGCTCTCTGCCGCATTTTTTTATTTCCCAGCAATTCTTTTTTTCCATCGCTTCCCTCTCTCAACAAAAAATACGAAAGGGATATAGCAAGATCAATGCTATTAATGGATATTATTGTAACTGGTTGAAAAAAAGAAATTATTTCAATGTCCCCCCGTTTATCTCTATGAGGGGGAACTCCCATATTGTGCGTGAAATTACGCAAACGCCCTAGGTTATCGCCTTGAATGGCGGGGCAACGACAAGACTTTATTCTTAAGGGCGGTTATCGATTTACCGCTTCCTGTTTTTTTTATTCTCGTGCATTTTTTCATCTGCCCTTGAAAGCACTTCTTCAATTGAAAGAGGTTTATCCGGATTGTAAAATGAAGATCCGAAGCTCAGCGATAATTTGAGCGGGTCGCTTTTATCGGCATTATAGTGATCAAGATTTTCCTTTAAACGCGTCATGATAAGCTTGTCATGGTCTTTGGACGCAATCAGCGTGGAGATAACAAATTCATCGCCGCCTGTCCGGGCCAGGATGTCTGCTTCACGAAAGGTCTTACGGAGGACATTGGCAGCATCGACCAATATCTTGTCGCCTGCCTCCCTGCCGTGATCATCATTAATGACCTGCATGCCGTCTACCCCGGTGTAAATTATCAACATCTGCTTCTTTTCCCGGTTTGCCGTTTTGATCTGCTGCTCGGTCATGCTCATGAATGTATGAAGATTGTATAAGCCGGTAAGCTCATCTTTTGCGCTTATGTACTGGAGCAATTCGTCGGCGCGTTTACTCTCGGTTATATCAAAGGCAGTGCCCTGAGTTCCGGTAACAGCGCCGTCACTGTCATACAACGGGATCATGTTGATTACAAGGTCGACCTCATCCCCGCTCTTTGAAAAAAAAGTGGTCTCATGTCCGATTATCGCCTCGCCGATAAGACAGTTCCTGAATGCGTTGATATAGTGTTCAGCAGCCTCCTGGACCTGGAAATCCGAAAAAGGCCTGCCCAGGATGTCTTCAACTTTGTATCCGTAGTTTTTTTCCCAGGACGGATTGAGAAATGTGAATCGCCCCTCAACATCGGTGCGCCATATGAGTGTGTTGGTGGAATCTACAATGTCGCGGTAAAGTGCGTTGAGGTCCTGAGGTCCTTCTTTTCGACTATTGTTGTTGTTTTTTTTCATATCATTCTCCCGAATAACAGGTTGTTATTATTTTTATTTAGTTAGATTTGGGAGCAGGGGGCGTGATGTAATGGCCCCTCTGTAATCCGGTACTTATCTACTCGGCTTTTAATATTGTTTCTTTAGCTGTAACTATCAGGCGCTCTGTCGTTACTCCCCCCTTCGTGTTTCAGGCCTTCAACTTAAAAACAACTCATTAAAACTTTTTCCTGTCCAGCCTCTCCATCCTTTCTGCCAGCTCTTTCCAGTTGCATCCATGGAGTTCTTTGACCATTCTATGGAACGCGCCGGTTTCTATAATCTTAATCTGTTCAGGTTCTTTGTCAATACCATAAAAGGGGAGCATCACCAAAAAAGCCTGATCAACATGCTTCTTGACCGGCTCCATAACGTCTTGACGCCGTGAATAGTAAGGGTCTTCTCCCTCTCCGCACGGAATGCCGAACACATTAAACTGTCTGCATGCCATAGGCCGCATCGGATGGACGGCGCATGACCCTTCAACCAGAAACGGGCATGTGTCATTTTTCTTGAAGACAGCGAGCTGCTTTTTCAGGGTCTCCCTCTCAGTCTCTTTCAGTTGTTCAGCTGCGTACCACGAAACTCCGGCGATCTCCAGCGGATAAATGGGAATGTCCTTATGCGTGCTGCAGCAATGTGAGCACCCCTTTGAACAGGCGGGCTTTCTCCCTTTTTTCTGTTCTGAATCAATTGCCTTTGCCACTCCCTTGTCTACAATGAAATAACCCTCCAGAAGAAGCCTGAGCCAGGGGAGTTTCTTCTCATCTTCCGGGAAAGAAAATCTTTTGACCTTTTCAGATGCGGATTTGTTTTTCTTCATATGCAGTAAGAATTATTCAATGTATATTGTCTCGAAACCGATTGTCAATTTCCTATCTTAACTTATCATGCCGGTCAGTTGGCAATTGCATGTCGATGCCTCACGCCTTCTGTGATACAATAAAAGGCCATGAAAGTTCTTGTTGCCATGAGCGGCGGGGTCGATTCGTCTGTTGCCGCCTATCTCCTCAAAAAAAAAGGACATGAAGTTGCCGGAGTCAGTTTTGAACTCTGGGACAAAAGGGACCTGAAGGCATCCAATGTCTGCTGCTCCATAGAAACTATCGAGCTTGCAAAATCAGTGGCCCGTAATCTCGGCATAGAACACTACACAGTAGATGTCCGGGACGCTTTTTACCGTAATGTAATTGAAGCATTTTGTGAATCCTATATAATGGGGACCACGCCGAATCCGTGCATATTGTGCAACAAGTATATCAAGTTTGATTTCCTTCTGAAAAAGGCCGCGGAATTGGGAGCGGAAGCAGTGGCCACGGGGCACTATGCAAGGATAGAAAGACAGGGGTCTCCCCCCAACCCCACCCTTGTCACGTTGGGGCAAGAGGGAGGGGACCGCTGGTTGCTGAAAAAAGGGGTCGATTCAAAGAAAGACCAATCTTACTTCTTATATGTTATGAAGCAGCGGGAGCTGGCAATGACCCTGTTTCCGCTTGGTGAGATGACAAAGGAGCAGACCCGCGGGATAGCGAGTGACCTGGGCCTTGTGACGGCCATGCGGCCTGAAAGCCAGGAAATATGTTTTGTAGGAGATGATAAGTATGCTGATTTTGTAAAAAATTTCGCTCCCGAAGCTCTGCGCCCCGGCCCTGTTACCGATATGAACGGCAAAGTGGTCGGCGAACATAAAGGCATAATGTTTTATACAATAGGGCAGAGAAGAGGTCTTGGCATTTCATCATTAACGCCGTATTATGTCGCCGATATAGACCGTGACAATAACACGATAATAGTGGGCTCAAGAGAGGACGCCACCAGAACAAGTCTTAGTGTCAGGGAATTGAATTGGGTATCTGTCGCGTCCCCGGCAGCTTCATTAAGGGCCGACGTAAAGATACGTTCAACAATGAAGGCAGTCCCGTCGACGATCAGCCCGAAGGGAGACGATATTGTGACAGTTGAATTTGATGAGGCCCAATGGGCCCCCGCACCCGGTCAGAGCGCGGTGTTTTACAGAGACGATACTGTTATTGGAGGGGGGATAATTGAATAAAAATAAAGTTTTTTTTGAGAGTAAAATTTTATGTTTAATTTTTTCGTAATACAGTGTATACTTATCGTCAAATGCCCAAGTACAGGATAGGATGCAGCGGATTCTTGTATGATTCATGGAGAGGCGCCTTTTATCCCGAGGAGCTTCCCCATAAAAGATGGCTGTCTTTTTACCAGGGGAAGTTCGGCACAGTCGAACTGAATGTCACTTTCTACAGGCTTCTGAAAAAGGAGGCCTTTGAAAGATGGTATAAAGAGACGCCTTCCGATTTCAGATTCAGTCTGAAAGGCAGCCGTTTTATTACCCATGTAAAAAAGCTCAAGGACGTTGAACTCCCTCTTTCAACTTTCTTTAACGCAACAGCCCCTTTGTTGGAAAAGCTGGATGTGATCCTCTGGCAGTTGCCGCCGAATTTGAGACTCAATATGAAAAACCTTGAAGACTTTGTGGAAAATCTCAAGCCTTATCCGGTCCGTCACGTATTTGAATTCCGGCATAAGAGCTGGCTTGTCAAAAAAGTCTATAATCTCATGTCTGCCGCTAATATAGGCATTTGCAATGCTGACTGGCCCGAATTTATCAATGACCTGCCGCCGACCGCGGACTTTGTATATATTCGCAGGCATGGTGAGGGCGGAAGCTATGCGACGAATTATACAACCGAACAGTTAAAGAATGACGCAAAGAAGATAAAAGAGTATATGAAGCTGGGCAAAGACGTATATTGTTATTTTAACAATGACGCCTTTGCATATGCCCCGAAAAACGCCCTTGAGCTCATATCAATCCTTGAAAGCACTATCCCCAAATCATTAATTACATCTGATGAACCTAAACCAAAAAAGGTCAAAGCGGTAAAGAAAATGGCGGAGAAGAAAAAACCTGCCGCTAAAACTGTAAAAAAGACCGCTGAAAAAAAGGCCGTGAAACAAGTCTCAAAGACAGTCCCCAAACCCGTTAAGAAAACACGTCCGCAACAACCGAAAAAGGCCGTCAAAAAGACCCCCGGGAAACCTGCAAAAAAGAAATAATGACAGAAGGCTTTCATCCTTCCCGCTTCAGAATTTTGGAGTCGCGGAAGTCCAATAGTATTTTATGAATACTCATGACATCCACAAGCTCATCCCTATTCTGAAAAAACAGGTACAAGGCCTTGATGTGCCCTGGCTTGAAAACATGGTCCATCAGGACCGACTAAACAGAGACCCCTTCAAAGTGCTTATATCCTGTATCTTAAGTCTTCGCACCCAGGACAAGACCACAGGGGAGGCGTCAGAGCGGCTCTTTAAACTGGCCACTGATGTTAAATCAATGTCATTGCTACCGGTGAAAAAAATTGAAAAGGCGATTTATCCGGTCGGTTTTTACAGGGTAAAAGCTGAGAGGATTAAAGAATTATGTATTACCCTGATAAAAGAATATAATTCAAGAGTGCCGGATGAAATAGATGAGTTGCTAAAACTGAAAGGGGTGGGGAGGAAGACGGCAAATCTCGTTATTACCCTTGGCTATAATAAACCCGGCATCTGCGTCGACACACACGTTCATCGTATCACGAACAGATGGGGTTATGTGAAGACAACAACACCGGAGAAGACGGAATTCGCCCTTCGAGAAAAACTCCCCAAAAGATACTGGCTTGAGATAAACGGCCTTCTAGTAGCATTCGGCCAGGGCATATGCAGACCGGTCTCTCCCATGTGCTCCAGTTGCGACATCGAGAAGTTCTGCAGTAAAGTCGGGGTAGTAACACATAGATAGCCTTAATATTGCATAACGGGCTGGGGAGGCTACCGAAAACCTTTACAAAGCGATGTGATATTTGAATAAAGAAGTATCGGCGGGAACTACGATCAGTGAGATTCAACAAACGTCAATTATGCAGTCCGGAATCTCACCACGGTATCGCAGGTAAAGCTTTTCCGGCAGCCTCCCCAGCCTCTTATTAATAATATTAAACAAGTGCATGATGATATACTTTTTGTATGCGCAACCAGGAAGTCGTAAAAATATTTAATGACATCGCCGATATTCTTGAAATCAAGGGAGACAACCCTTTCCGGATACGCGCGTACAGGCGGGCCGCTCAGAACATTGACGGCTTGGCAAAAGACGTTGCTGACATGTCCGTAGACGACTTGCACAATATTCCCGGCATCGGGGCCGATCTTGCCGGTAAGATCCATGAATATGTGCAGTCCGGCAGGTTGGAATTCTACGATCAATTGAAAAAGGCAGTCCCCTCCGGCCTGGTTGACCTCCTGTCCGTTCCCGGCCTTGGCCCCAAGACCGCGAAGCTGCTTTTTGACAAACTGCAAATAAAAGATATTGACGACCTTGAGAGACACGCAAAGGAAGGTAAGCTCCAAGGCCTTCCCGGGATTCAGGCAAAGACAGAGGGGAATATCCTCAAGGGTATCGCAATGATCAAAAGGCGCTCAGGACGTTTCCCTCT
>JACRQA010000090.1 GCA_016222915.1 Nitrospirota bacterium
AGTATCTTTGAGTATGTTGAAATGTATTATAATCGTCAGAGGAGACATTCAGCATTGGGATATCGTTCTCCTGTAGCTTTCGAACTGGAGAACATGGCAGCCTAACCTTACAAAGTGTCCACCAAAACGGGGGAACTCCATTGACTTATGCGAAGTATCAACGAGGTTCGGTCTCAATAAATTCTGAGAATATTTAGATGTAATCCATAACTTCAGAAGTACATTTTACTGATGATGCATTCATGGAGTTGGAACTATTTACACTACTCCTTTGTCAGCAGAAGAGCTGAATAATCAATATTCTCTCCTCCTATCTTTCAACCACAAAGCATCTCTGATCCTTATAGGACATATTCGATTTCTTTGAGGATATGAGGTTTCAGATACGGGCTTAGGCTCTCAGGGGTTATAAGTTCCACTTTACGATGAAGCACGTCTTCAAGAAGATAGGCAAGGTGAATGAAGTTTTTAAAATGGACCGGGATTGCTGCAACTGTATTCCCGGTCAGCAGATAATCAGGGCCTCCACCGAAGTTGGTAATAACCGTGAAAACTAATAGGAACACATAATATATTCTACGTGCAGTATTTATTCTCATAAAATGAAAGGTGCCCTATATCTCGATAGCAGAGAGACATTGGAATAAATAATCTGTACAATATATAAAAAAGGAGACAACACTATGGGAACAATCAGCAACGAACTTGCAGAAAAGATTAAATCATTGCCGGATACCGACAAGATCGAGTTGGTAGATTCTATCTTAACTCAGCTTGATAAGCCAGACCCGGAAATTGACCGAATCTGGGCGGACGAGGCACGAAAACGCTGGCAGGCTTACAAGGCTGGTAAATTGGAGACAGTGCCTTATGAACAGGTAATGGAGAAGTATCGCGCTAAATGAAAGTCCGCTTCTTAAAACCTGCACAGTCTGAAGTAGATGATTCTTTTGCATGGTATGATTCGCAATCGCGAGGGCTTGGAACACAATTTTTAGATGATGTTGACCGTACCATTAGAAGAATAACGGCATATCCTCTATCAAGTGTGGAAATTGAACAAGATGTAAGACGTTGCCTGCTTTCACGCTTTCCGTATGGGATTATCTATGGCATTGATTCCTGGACAGTTATCATTGTTGCAGTAGCTCATTTGCACAGGGAACCGCGATATTGGATCGATAGACTTATTGAAGAAAAAACATCGATGTAATACTGTATCCGCCGAGATCCAATACCATCTTCTTGATGGCGATGATTTTTTCCCTTTTGATGATCCAGAGTAATGTCCTTTTCATCCGGGAAAAGGAAACAGGAGGACTTGCCGTCCGGATAATGAAATAAGGAATTGATAAATACCTGTGTGGTATGATATTCATATAAATCAACAAAGGAGTGAAGTATGACAAGGGCAAGCACACTTGGAAAAATTGAAAAAGAGATCGAGAGGCTTTCTCCGAAAGACCAACTCAAGCTAGTAGAGAAGCTCGCTCACCAGTTGAGAAAGACCGGGTTTGCTGTGAAGAAAGAACGCGACTGGAAGAACCTTTACGGTCTCGGCAAAGGGCCCTGGAAGGGCGAAGATGCTCAGGACTACATTAATCGTCTGAGAAAGGGCCGGGTGTGACCCTCTCCGAAGAGCTTGCCCGGATCAACAGCATCTTCATCGACGCTGTTCCGATTCCTATTTATCTATTCTCCCTCCGAAAACCTTTTTTACTTCTTCCAATATCTCTGCATGCAGCACCGGGGTTGCGGCAACCGTATTTCCGGTCAGAAGGTAATCAGCTCCTCCGCCGAAATCAGTAACGATTCCGCCTGCCTCTTTAATCAGGATACTCCCCGCGGCTATGTCCCACGGACCGAGACCGATTTCAAAAAAACAATCACACCTTCCCGCTGCAAGAGAAGCAAGGTCGAGGGCCGCAGAGCCGGCCCTCCTGATGTCGCTGACTTTGTAGAATATATTTTTAAAGAGACTCAGATAGGGATCGATCAGGTCTTTTCTCCGAAAGGGGAAGCCTGTGGTAACCAGGCTGCTGCTGAGATCAGCGACTGAAGAGACCTTTATAGGTTTGCCGTTCAGAAACGCGCCCTTTCCTTTTTCAGCAGTAAATATTTCATCTCGTAAAGGGTCAAAGACAAGCCCCATTATTACTTCACTCTTGAATTCAAGAGCAATTGATACAGCAAATACGGGGTATCCGTGTATAAAGTTTGTTGTTCCATCAAGTGGGTCTATTATCCAGCGATATTCTCCCGCGGCATCGTCCCTTGCGGATTCTTCAGCAAGGAAATGATGATCAGGGAAACTCTGTTTTATAGTGGCTAAAATGATCTGTTCAGATTCTTTGTCAACATGGGTAACAAAGTCCGATGCCTGCTTTGTGTCGATATCTTCTTTGGATATCCTGCCGAGGTTTTTTAGAATGTGTTCTCCAGCCAGCATCGCGGCCCTGAACGCGGCTCCGATAAATTCGCTTTTGTCACTATTCATCGTTTAGTTCCCCATGCAAGCACATGACGGTCACTGACGACTTCGACTGTGAGATAATCCAGGTCATTTGTTTTCAATTGATGTATTATCTCATCTGGTTTATAAGCTGCAAGCAGAGAGTTGTAAAAATCTTTTCTTAATATGGGCGACGCATCACCGGCATAGAGCTGGACCAGTTTCCCGGCTTCTTCCGGGCTCTCCGGACGTATGAGATCCATCACGAATATCGGGGTCCCCTGTCCGGCGCACTTTCTTATCGTGTCCCATATTATCAGAGGATTGTTAAGATGATGCAGTAAACTGTTTGAAATTACCGCGTCAAAACATTTTGATGATAATGAATAATCGGGCAGCAGGCATCTGTGCAGCCTGATTTGATGGGCGCATCCTCTTGCCTTTACGTCCCGCATACCGATGTCCAGCATTGCTTGCGCTCCGTCGACACCGGTAATATTACATCCAGGGAAAGCCCTCGCAAAGCGTATGATCACATCGGCAGTCCCGCATCCCAGATCAAGGACATGCCCTTTATCGAAATCAGGGAAACGCGACTTGAAGTGTGAAACAAAGGCATCATGGGCCTCCGAGAAATCCGTTTCAGCGTAGGCCCGTGCCTGCTCTGTGTCATCCATTAAATCAGGTTCGGGTATTCGTTCCATTATTAGATCCCTTTTCCAAAGGGACAATCAGACTGCTCAACCATGTTTCTTTTCCCGCCACTGGCATTGTATATCATAAGTCCCGTGACGTCTGAATTTCTTCTTGCACTGATTTAAATCATCACCAAGGAGATTGTCAAGGGAATATTCCCCCATCTTCTCTTCATTCTGAAGATAATACAGATAACCAATCTCTTCCGGTTCAAAACCGATCAGGCGGGCGCCGATCCCGTCTGCCTTGACCGGATCAGCGGACGCAATCGCTGTTTTCATCACAACTGCCGAACCGTCTACCGGTCCGTCGCCCTCCATGCAAACAAAGCCGTCAAGTACAACCAGGTCGGGCCACGTCCTTTTGGCGAATTCGACGATATTCCTGTGGATCATCTTGACGCTTCTCCGATAAGTAGGATACTGCCTGAAAAGAAAGTTTATGAGCCAGTTCGGAAGCGTCCTTCGCGCCCTGGATACTGTACCAGGAGGCAGTTTGTCCAGGAGGGTTTTGGGGGCGTCAACTTCAATCCCGCCTTTCATCCCATGGATCATTGCCATGTCTTTTCTCAATACAAGACCCGCCATGTTCTTTATGCCGAAGGTAGCGACAGCGAAATTGTGGGTCTTGGGTATCGCCAGAGATATTTTGTAATCGAAGTCTTCAATCCGTCTGGCAATTCTCAGGTGTGTATCTCCGACGACGGAAAGGATGGGACTTTCAATTGTATCTTTATCATTATCAAAGTCTGTCAATGATACATTTTTATATTTCTTCTCAAGACGGTAATAATCGTAGTCTTCAAACACCTTCGTTGTTGGCAAGCCCTTATAAAAGGCAGAGGCGGAGCTTTCGCCTACTGTGATCGGCGTGTCCGGAACGATATCTCTTATGAATTCAATGACGGCCTCAATGGTTTCGACATTGGTATTGGCAAAGTCCGGTTTAAGGGCCACAAGATTGGGCTTGATCAGAATATTCTTTGCATCCCTGATCGGCCCCAAATCATCCCTGATCAGCGAAAGACATTTTTTGATGTTACCTTTTCTGTCGTCGCCTCTTATCAAAGCTGCTTTCTTTTTATCGCTCATATTACAACCCCCAAGTGTTAAAATTTCAAACTACAAGCTCCAAATAACAAATAAATTCCAAATCACAATTAATATAGGTGGCGGTTTATGTGGTTATTTGAATTTGATTATTGGTATTTATTTGAGATTTGGGATTTGTTGTTTGAGATTTAAATGCGATCATGCTCGAAACGTTAAGGTTTAAAATGCACACCTGCTTTTTACATACTCAAATGATCCATCGTTCATCCACATGTCAAGCAGGGAAGGTTCTTTCAGCTGCAGTCCGCGATACCGGGTGACCGACACATAATTTGTCTTTAGGTCTTCTAAGCTTGACATATCACCCCATAATTTCTCAAACTGCGCCACCGGATAAACATCTTCCTGTCCGCTGCCCCAGACGTATTTTACGTTTTTTATAGTTACGTATGTGGGTATTCTTTTTTCAATATTATGAATTGCATCGAGGATATCACTCTGCTTGTGCGCATTTCCTTCAGCTTCTAAAAGCATGTTCCTGTTCAGACCGAAATATTTCAGGAGCGTATCGATGGTTACCCAGTTGGTCAGTGTATTGTAATAGCTCAGTTTGTATTCATCTTCTTCACGGGGAAGGGCCAGACCTTCTATAAGCCGGATGTGACCGTCTATTTTTGCCAGTCCTCCTCCAGAGTCTTCTATTCTCCTTGGTGTTACTTCAAAAGTAAGACACGAACTCCCGGCAATGTGCATTCCAAGCAGCGCAGGTTCGACGCAGGCCCCCAGCGTATCAATGTTATGGCAGAGCATATACTTGAGATTTCTGTTTTCTCTGATCATGCGGGCAAGCACCCCGTTTTTCAGCAGATTGGGGACCTCGTGCCAGTGCCCGGGGGGATTGAATCTAAGGACGGGTTTGTTTTCAGAATAATCTTCTCCCTCTCCCTTGGACTTGGCCCATTCCATTAAGGCCCTGTGCGAATCATCTTGCACTTTCTGGACGTTGGCCTCCATTTTTTGCCGGAGTTGTTCTTCCCAGTAAAATCTCAGATCACGCTCTGTGGGATACACCCGGTGTCCTATGGATCTTGCGGGCGAGAGATATATGCTCCCACTGTAATTGAAATTATCAACACTCTCAAGGTAACCGGCAATAGCATCATGCGTTAAATAACTTGTTGTAAAGACATGCGGCAGCATAGGCCCGGACATTCGTCCTGTCTTCCTGCTCCTGGCCACATGGCATTCGATGAAGGTCCTGTATTTGCCGTCTATTTTTGTAAATGGATTTAGTGGCTTCACAACTGCAGCCCCGTGAGACCAGCGACTGCCAAGACCTCCTGCGAAAGTGACGACGGCGACCTCGTTGTTCTTTAAGGCCTGCATCCCTGTTTCATGAAAAGTCCTATCCGCAATTCCATCTTCAAAATGGGCGATATCACTATGCTCGATGTCCTTTATTTCTATCGACAATGGAAGGCGGTTTTTGGCAAGGCCGATCTGGCCTTCTTTTAGTAGTGACTTCATGTGTTCGTGCGGGCGGGAGTCAAAACCGCACCGGGTCTTAATGTCGGCTTCGGTCAAGGATTTATTTGAGGAGTGATTTAATATTAAAATCTCCCCTTGCCCCTCTTTTTCAAAGAGGGGTTGTAATTCCCCCCTTTTTGAAAGGGGGGATGAGGGGGGATTTTTGGGCTCAATCTCCGGCATGCTTGCGTCGCTTCCTTCCAGTAACCCGGCAATAATGCCGTCATGATTAATCTCAAAATCATAAACTACGGGATCAATTATGAAGGGTAGGGAGGTCTTGTAAGTTTGCTTCAGCTCAATCATAATCTCCCCGATCCGCTTCTTGAAGGCTTTATTGATTTCCGGATTTATGATAAACGCCATTCCTCCACCTGACATCCCGCCGAGCATGAGAAATCCCCAGTAGTCATCCTTAAATTCTTCTTTTACTTTGTGTATTAAATCTTCCGTAAATGCGTTGTTGACCCATGGAATAATATTCTGAATCGGGTACTCCCAGTCCTCTGTTGTCAGCCTGCCGAACTTTTTCATGTCACCGGCTTTCAGCGCAGCGACGATTTTATCGAACAGCTCAATTCCATGAAGGCGGGCCTTCCATTCCTTCTCGTATTTCAGCAGGTATTTCTCCGTGACCATTTCAAGTACCGGTCCGACATCCTGTGAAATTCCGCCGTGGACCAGCACAATAGAATTAAGTATCTTATCTTCAACTGTTTCGGGAATCTCTTCCCTGGTAAATACTTTGTGGTCAGGTAATAAACAGCCCCGGCTGACACCGAATTCAGGATCACCTTGTTCAGCCGGCTTCCCGGTTATTACCTTTATACCGGGCCATAATCCTCCGGAATCCTGCCATCCGCCGCCGGAGCCGCCGAGCCATTCGCCGAGTATGGCCCTGGATACCACAACTCTTCTTTGTGCTTCCGAGAGAGGCCCGGTCTGCTCCGCTATTTGCCCGCTGAACCTCATTAAACGGGTTATGATTGTTGAAAGAAGGGCTGTGCTTACGGCCAGGCGGGAACCTTTCGGGATCCCGTTGACCCTGGTTATAAGTTCCACTCCGCCCTTTTTACCAAGAAGTTTATGCAAGATATCTCCGAGAGGGACATCTTTATTTTCAAAACAGGGCGGAACAACACCCGAAGCAACTACGCCGGCCTTTAACAGGGATAGGTAATCATTGCCGAAGTTGAACAATTCATTTAAAGTGGTTATTTTCTTTGAAGTCTTCAAGTCAATCGATCTGAGATGAATAACGGGTTCACCTATAAACCGGCAGTAGCATTCACATGGCGGTGAAACCTGATCATTGCTGCCATGAATTCTTAGATTGACAGATATGTTGACGACTCTCGCTCCCTCAGGGAAGTCCATTCCGAGAAAAAAGATGTCCGACCATCCGCTGTGCGATGGATCGAGTCGTACAGGTGAAACATCAAATCCAACAGGGTAACGTCCTGTTTTAACATCGGGAGTTAATAGATTTGCAGGAACGGAGAAAGGATAATCATTGAGTCCATTAATATTATAAAGGTGATAATTCCCATTGCAGCGACTGATGGACAACTTGACCTGGTCAAGCAGATATTTAAATGACAGCTTGTAATATGATTCTGCTATCGCGCTGAATAAAGCGCTGTTCCTGTTTCCCTTATTAAAGATTTCGTTAGAATAAAAATCTATTGCCTTTTCAAAGTCCCTGACAAAAGCGGCCTTAATTCCATCAAAGGGAATTTCTCCCTGCTGAAGGACGTCTTTATTTGTTCCCAGGTAGTATCTGTATATGACAAAGAGGAAGAGAGATGCCCTGACCTTATGGTATAGATTACTGCATGACTTACGAAAACCTTCAAGCTCTGCCGCCCTTTGCAGAAGTTCACCAAGATCCATATCTCTAAGAAATGATCGCACCGAGCGGTTGCGAAGTGCCGCGTCTTCACTGATTATTGTTGTAATAAGATCATTGGACATAGAAGGATTTATTATTTTAACATATGAAACAATTACAGAATAAATGGTCCATGCTCGGGCAAACGGGTTTATTAAATTGGAGCTTTCTTGAAAGTAGCTATTCAAACATTAGGCTGTAAAGTTAATCAGACAGAAAGCGCTTCAATCGAAGGCATTTTAATCAGCAACAATTATGAGGTCGTGAACTATACCGACAATCCGGACATCATTGTCATAAACACTTGCACTGTAACTGCCAAGAGTGATTATCAATCACGACAGCTCATCAGAAAAGCCGTGAGGTCAGGGGCAAGGGTAATTGCAACCGGCTGTTATGCGCAATTAAAGGCTGATGAAGTATCTTCAATTGAAGGAATCGATATCATTATAGGAAATTCAGGTAAGACCGATATTTTAAATTATCTCGCGAAGCTAAAGAATAAAGACGGAAAGCCGGTGACGGACGTTGGTCCTCCTGATGCTTCATTAACAAATCAGTTTTATCATTCTAACAGATCCAGGGCATTTCTTAAAATACAGGATGGATGTAATTTTTCATGTTCATACTGCACTGTCCCTCTTGCCAGGGGAAAAAGTCGAAGTCTGGCCCGGAAAGATGTAATTAATTCTGCAAGGAGACTTGTAAATGATGGGTATAAAGAGGTTGTCCTTACAGGAATACATATTGGTGGATATGGCCTGGATTTTACGCCTCAGAGCTCATTGGCTGATATTGTTAAGCGATTGGTCGATAATTTCCCTCAGCTTCGGATCAGGCTGAGTTCGATAGAACCACTGGAAATCGGGCATGAAATTATATCATTAATTGTCGATGGCTCCATTTGTCCTCATTTACACATACCTATTCAAAGCGGTTCAAATAATATTCTCAGGTCAATGAACCGAAGGTATGACACGAAATTAATTGAACAAGTTATCAACAACATAATAACCCATTATCCCAACGTAGCATTAGGGACCGATATAATTGTAGGTTTCCCTGGAGAAAGTGATAAGGACTTTAATGACACTGTAAATTTGATTAATAAACTGCCACTGACTTATCTGCATGTGTTCCCGTATTCTATGAGACCAAATACTGAGGCATCTCAACTTAATAATCAAGTTAATAGTAGAGTGAAAAAGAGTAGAATCAAATTAATCAATGAGATAAATAAAATGAAGAAAAAGACCTATATGGCAAGAAATATAGGACGTAATTTGGATGTAATTGTTGAAGATAAAGACCTGACTAGTAGATATTATCGGGCAATTTCAGATAATTATCTGAGGGTTATTCTCATGTCCGATGCTGTAGCTGCAGGGGATAGGCTTAAAGTAAGAGTCACATCTTTGACAGAAAATGGAATGATTGCAGAACCTCTCAATTAATATTAATTATATACTAACTGCCTGTATTTTAAAAATATTTATCCTGCCTAAAAGTTATGCAAACCCTGGAAAAGCTATATCCCAAGCCTCTTCGAGGCGAGGTAGGGGCATAGTTTTAACATCTTTTAAACAAATGTTTGACAGTAATAATGTCCGATAAGATATATTATGTTAAATTAGATATGATCCAATGCTGTGCTTCGGTCTTTGTTCTTATAATTCCAAGGAACCTCCTCTTGTGAACTTCGACCTGTATCTTTCCTATTAATGCTGATGGACCGATGTTTAATATTTTTTGAATTTCATGTCCGTCCAAAAGTGGATATTTTTTAAATTTAATATAATCGTTCGCTCTATTAATAAACTTATCCACATTATTCTGTCGCGTTACTGATACTATTAAGGCAGCTTCGTATTCGCAATCAACTGCAGCCGTGAATACATCATATAATTTGCTCTTTGTAATCCTTCCTGTAGTTAGCATCATTCCATCCTGGATATTCATTACTCTTTTCATGATAGATTTACTGTATCTTAAGTTGAAACATTTATTTGCATTGGCTCTGTTCATGTTATTTAATAAAATGGATAATCTTATCAATCCGCTTCTGGATAGTCCCTGACTAATAGTACTGTTTAAGAGCGGAGATATCCTGGAATAAAACAACTTTTTGAACTTACCACTTCCAAATCTTTTAATAAATTGATCGAATTTGATAAGCATTAATAAATTATCCTTTATCTTAGCATTGGTTACATTCAATATCTTATGCAATACCTTGTCTTTTTCGCACAGCGACATGTAATATGAGGCATTCTCTGTCATCAATAGTTTGAAAAGCTCTTGAGTTATCCTTTCTGATGCTGTCTCTTTTATCTTTGATGAATGTTTCCTCAAATAATTGCGGGTATCCCTCTCTATTGTAAATCCTAATTGTGCTGCTAAT
>JACRQA010000091.1 GCA_016222915.1 Nitrospirota bacterium
TTATTTATAATGAACCGGTAAAGGGAAAACCCGACTCGGAAGACGTCCTCGATGAAGTCGACTTTGCCGTCAGCTTACTATCGGATGCCGGACATAATCATAAACTCTTTCCCATCGGGTGTGTTTCAGGGGGGAACTCAGTAGCGTCGAAGAATGCCCCCGCCTCTTTGAATGAAGCTATTTTCTATCTCATGTTCCATTTGAAAAAATATAAACCTGATGCAATATTCAATCTTGTGGAGGGGGTCAATGACGACCCCGTATACCAACAATTCTTTGTCCTACTTTTCGAGTATCTCGGCTACCCCTTTACCGGCTCAGGGTACAGCGCCATACTTAGCACTTCTGATAAGAGTATCGCTAAAACTCTTATGAGCGGCTTCAATATATCCACTCCGGCATATGATGAATACCGGGGTATTAATAAAGGATTAACAGGCAGGCCACCATGGATAGTAAAGCCCGCGCTTGAGGACGCCTCAATCGGGATCGACGAGACCTCCGTCTACCGTAATAAGAAGAATATGCTGGCAGCCCTGCCGAGGATATATGAGAGACACGGCAGGCAGGCCTTGATAGTTGAGCAATACATCGAGGGGAGGGAATTTAATGTCTCTCTTCTGGAGAAGCCGGGGGGGCAGGTTGAAGTCCTGCCTGTTGCGGAAATAGTATTTAATGACTGGCCTGAGAATAAACCGAGGATTGTAGGCTACAGCGCTAAATGGGACAAGGACTCCTTTGAGCACCGGAACACCGAAAGGAGGTTTAATCCTCCGGACGTGAGGATTGATGTTTTAGAGCGCACTGCTCTTAAATGCTGGAAGGTCTTCAGGCTGAAGGGTTACGCCAGGGTCGACATCAGGCTTGCAGAAGACAACACGGTCTACGTCCTTGAAATCAACGCCAACCCCTGTATCTCCCCGGATTCAGGATTTATCGCGGCCCTCAGGGAAGCGGGGTATCCGGATTCATATTTTATCAATGCCGTGCTGGAAGTTTCGATGAGGTGATCCATGGTGAAAACCGAAGATAAAAAGATAAGTCTCCGCAATTTTGTAATGTCCCGCGATTTGAATGAAATAAGAAGGCTGCTCGAAGATGACGCCTTCTTCAAGCCTTCAGAGATTGAGGTGGCGCTTGAACTTGTTGAAGACAGTGTAGTCAAGGGGAGCAACAGCGACTACAATTTTATCCTGGCCGAATATGAGGGGAAAACAGCAGGGTATGTATGCTACGGCCCCATCCTGGTGACCGACAAGAGATATGATTTATACTGGATATCGGTCAAAAAAGAGCTGAGGCGTAAAAAGATCGGCAGCCTGCTGCTGGTCAACGCCGAGAAGAATATTAAAGATCTCGGCGGCGCTGCGATTTATATTGAAACATCTTCCTTGCAGATCTATCAGCAGACAAGGCAATTTTATATCAAGCACGGATATCACGAAGTGGCCCGCATACCGGACTATTATGCAGACGGTGATGCCAGGGTCGTATATATGAAAAAGCTTCAGCCGGTTCCCTGAGGAGCAGAGCGGCCGGCTTATTTCTTGACCATTACCAGCACAAGGTTGCATTCAAACGCATTTCCGCCTATGCTCTTCAATGCCTTCTCATATGCCTTGCGGATCTTTTTGGCGTTTGCATTTAAAAGCAGTCCGATGTTCTCGCATGTTTTGAAGAGCGATATTGATTCCATATTGACCACTTTTGTGGAAGCCAGTTTGTCTTTATGTATATTGATTCCATATTGACCACTTTTGTGGAAGCCAGTTTGTCTTTATGTGTCTCATAAAATTCGGACAGAATCTGCTTGCCCTGCTGCTGCCTGCTTTTGATATGTTCAACAAACGGGGTAATTGCGATCGTGTTTTTCTGCACTTTAAAATCTTCTTTGTCAACAATAAGCTCTTTATCAAGATAGCTGAGATAGATTGAAAAGAATGTGGATTCATTTTTCTCAAGCGCGGCAGTATTTAAGATGATATTTTTGGATTTGCCATGTCTTTGCTGAATGTACTGTCTGAGCTTACCTGTTTTCCTGTCGAACTCTGCAGATATCGATTCTTTCAACTGTTCAACGTAGCTTTTAGTTTCGGCAAGGGCCTTTCTGATGGACTTTTTACCATACAGGCCTACGACTGCATAGAAGAAGTCGAACTGTGACAGGTTGCGGAATATGGCCGGCCATGAATAAAATTTGCCCATTGCCTTCAGGGTTTCAACCTGTAGTTCAAAGGCTGTCATGAGTTTAGGCTCGAATACAGCGTGATGTGCATCGTACTTGCTCCAGTCTGTATGGATAAGGCGTCCGGAGCTCTTCAGTTCTTCAAATACCGGCGTGCCGGGTAACGGTGTCAGCATCATAAACTGGATGGAATCGATATCGAGTTTCTTTGCAAATGTTGCTGTATTTCTGATGGTCTGAATATCATCCGTATCAGAGCCTAATACGAACATTCCGTGAATGCGTATTGAATGGCCCTTCACGGCCCGTATGGAATTTTCAATATCTTCGATCCCCTGGCCTTTATTGTAAAGTGACAATGTGGCCGGATTAATTGATTCAAACCCTATATAAACCGCATAACATCCGGCTTTCTTCATGAGGTCGAGCAGTTCAGTATCTTTTGCAACATCGGTCCTAACCTGCGCGCTCCACTCGATTTTAATCTTGTTGTCAATAATCGCCTGAAGTAAAGTCTTGGTCCTCTTCTTGTTGGCGGCAAAATTATCATCTATAAAAAACACATGGCCCTTATGAGAAGAAGCAGCTTTTAGTTCCTCTATCACCCGCTCGATCGACTTGAAGCGGTATTGTCTGCCGAACATCGGAATGACGGAGCAGAACTTGCAGGCAAAGGGACATCCCCTTGATGTTGCAACCGGGGTGACCTTGGCTTTTTCAGCCCATTTGTAAACGAGACTGAAGTCCGGAATCGGCGCCTCGTTGAGGTCTTTGAGAAGTTCCCTGGGAGGATTATGCACTATTTCATGTTTGCTGTTTTTAAAAGACAGCCCTTTGATGGAATCCAGGGGCTTGCCGGCATCGAGATGTTCGAGAAGCTCGACCAGGGTTTCTTCGCCTTCACCCCTGACTACATAATCGGCATATAACAGACTTTCATCCGGCAGGAATGTAGAATGGACACCGCCGAGTGCGACAGGGATTCCAAGATTCCGGAATCTCTCTGCTAAATTGAAAGCATGTATTGCTGTCGAAGAAATAGCTGAAATGCAGATCATGTCCGCATCTTCGAGTTGTTTCCAGTCAGGGGCCACAAGGTCCTCGATGAAAACCTTTGTATTATATCCGCGGTCCTTTAAAATGGTCGCCAGTAGAATTGAACCGAGCCGGGGCAGGGCGGTAAAGCTGAAAATATGGGACCCCGGGGATTTTGCTTCTATAAAATAAATGTTCTTCATAAGTTTTTTAAAAACCTCTTCTTAAATTGAGTTTGTCAGTAACCAGTCTTGTGGTTAACAGTAAAAAGCATATCACATATCGCTTCTTTTGACAATGAAATGGGGTCCTATTCGGCCTATAGGACATATGCGACTAATAGGCAGCGCCGATAAAAAAAAGGGGTGAAGAATGTTCCTCACCCCTTTTGGTATTGTGTAGTTGACCGGCTGTTTTAGTACATTCCGCCCATACCACCCATGCCGCCCATGCCTGCCGGCATTTCCGGGGCCTTTGACTCTTCCGGAATGTCGGATATCATGACGCTTGTGGTCAGCATCAATGCAGCTACGGAAGCTGCGTTCTGAAGGGCATATCTCGTGACCTTTGTCGGGTCGATGATGCCTGATTTTATCATGTCGCAGTATTCTTCTGCATTGGCATCAAATCCGAAGTCTTTGTTTTTGTCGTTCTTTACTCTGTCTACGATAACAGAACCTTCAAGCCCTGCATTGTTTACAATTTGTCTGATCGGTTCTTCAAGGGCTCTTCTAACTATGTCTACACCAATCTGCTGGTCTACATCCAGTTTTAGATTGTCCAATACGGGGATTGCCCTTAACAGCGCTACTCCGCCGCCGGCGACTATTCCTTCTTCAACAGCTGCTCTTGTAGCATGGAGTGCATCTTCAACCCGCGCTTTCTTCTCTTTCATTTCTGTTTCAGTTGCGGCCCCGACATTGATTACAGCAACTCCGCCGACAATTTTTGCGAGACGCTCCTGGAGCTTTTCCCTGTCATAATCGGAAGAGGTTTCATCAATTTGGGCCTTGATCTGTTTGACACGGCCTTTGATTTTATCGGTATTGCCCGCGCCTTCAACAATGGTAGTGTTTTCCTTGTCAACGGTGATCTTTTTTGCCCTTCCAAGGTCGTTTAAGGTTATGCTTTCGAGTTTTATGCCGAGGTCCTCTGCAATTAAGGTCCCGCCTGTGAGTATCGCGATGTCCTCAAGCATGGCCTTTCTTCTCTCGCCAAAGCCGGGGGCTTTCACTGCACATACCTGCAGAGTGCCGCGGAGCTTGTTTACGACAAGCGTGGCAAGGGCTTCGCCTTCCACTTCTTCGGAGATTATCATGAGGGGCTTTCCCATCTTTGCGGTCTGCTCAAGAATGGGAAGCAGGTCTTTCATGGAGCTGATCTTTTTCTCATGGATCAGTATCAGCGCGTCATCCATGGAACATTCCATTCTCTCAGGATCAGTCACGAAATAAGGAGAAATATAACCTCTGTCAAACTGCATGCCTTCCACTACATCAAGTGTTGTCTGCATGCTTTTTGCTTCTTCTACGGTAATAACTCCGTCTTTGCCGACTTTGTCCATTGCATCTGCAATTAAATTGCCGATCTCAGAGTCATTATTAGCAGAGATCGTTCCAACCTGTGCGATCTCTTTTTTGTCCTGTATGGTCTTGCTGTTTTTCTTTAACTCTGCAACAATCGCCTCAACCGCCTTCTCTATACCTCTCTTGATGTCCATGGTGTTTGCGCCTGCTGCTGCGTGTTTCATGCCCTCTCTGTATATCGCATATGCGAGAACAGTGGCTGTAGTGGTGCCGTCACCTGCTACGTCGGATGTTTTGCTTGCTACTTCTCTGACGAGCTGCGCGCCCATGTTTTCATAAGGGTCTTTAAGTTCGATCTCCTTGGCTACCGTCACTCCGTCCTTTGTAATTGTCGGGGCCCCGAATTTTTTATCAAGGATTGCGTTTCTTCCTTTTGGACCAAGAGTCGACTTTACGGCATCGCTCAGGGTAGTTACACCTTTGAGTATTTTCTTTCTTGCATCTTCATCAAATAGCAATTGTTTTGCCATGTTATCCTCCTTCTAAGCTGGGCATAATTAATTTTATTATTTTTCTACAATTCCAAGAAGATCATCTTCTTTGACTATCAGGTATTCAGTGTCGTCGATATTTATCTTGGAACCGGAATATTTTTCGAAAAGCACGACATCGCCGACTTTTACTTCCATCTTCTGGACCTTGCCGTCTTCAGTAACCTTGCCTGAACCAACTGCTACTATTTCCCCCCTCTGCGGCTTTTCTTTTGCAGTGTCGGGAATATAGAGTCCTCCTGCGCTTTTTTCCGGCTCTTCAGAGTATTTAATCAGCACCCTGTCTTTAAGTGGTCTTAAGTTCATAGTTGTCTCTCCTTTCTTATTAAGTTGAAAACTGCCTTTGTTTGGTTAATGGTTTTTGTAATGATTTTAGCACTCTAACGAGGCGAGTGCTAATATAATATTAATCAGTTTCTAAAACAAGGCTTCTTAATAGCAGATAATTATCTCTATCGGATATTATCGGGTAATTATACCTGATAAACTCTAATTATCTCAGAATTTCTGATTTATCATGGGGAAATTATGGTTAATTTGTTTCGCTTCCCAGATGAAAAAGAAAGATACAATTGAAATATTAATGAAATGAATGCCCTCTTTTGTTTTTCACAAAAAATTTAATTATCAAAATGCCAAATATAAAACCGCCAATATGTGCAAACCACGCAATTCCGCCATGAATGGACGAACCCTGACTGATGACGCCGTTTATTAATTGAATTCCGATCCAGAAACCGATGACGATGATGGCCGGTAGTTTTATTACCTGAACAAAGAAAATAAAGAAAACCAGAGTATGTATTCTTGCATGAGGGAACAGAAGAATGTATGCTCCCAGTATTCCTGATACAGCGCCGCTTGCTCCTATCATCGGGACTGTGGATGCAGGGTTTGCAAAGGCATGAGTGTATGCGGCAATCACACCGCACAATATATAAAATATTATGAACTTCACATGTCCCAGTTTGTCTTCAATATTGTTTCCGAATATCCAGAGATAAAGCATATTGGAGCCGAGGTGGAGCAGTCCTCCATGCATGAACATGGATGTGAAAATGGTTACAAATGGATGCACAGGTTGTATGACATCGAATGTTAAGAGGGAATGGGGCATGGCTCCATATGCATACGCAAGCTCCTGATGGTCGGATATGAAGAGGGACTCAAATATAAATACGGCGAGATTGGCTGTAATGAGAGCAATTGTTATAATCGGTAAATGTCGCGTCGGATTGTCGTCTTTAAAAGGTATCACTTCAGTTGACCTTAACTAAATAATATTTGTCTCGGCAATGTAAGTCAGCATGAACGTTTCATTAGTAACATGCATGAACAAAGTTCTGAAGACGGCCATCGGGAATATCCATAGATGACATCGTTCAGTTGTTGACTATTG
>JACRQA010000092.1 GCA_016222915.1 Nitrospirota bacterium
AGGGGCCGACGACTACCTGACCAAGCCCTTTGATTTCGGGGAGCTCCTCGCGCGGCTCAGGGCGCTGCTGAGGAGGTCCACCCCCAGAAAAAGCGCTCTCCTTGAAATAGGAGGACTGGTCCTGGACACCGCAAGGAAGGAAGTGAAGAGGGACGGCAAGGTCATTTCACTGACCGCGAAGGAATATATGATCCTTAAATACATGGCTTATAATCCCGACACCGTGCTTTCCAGGACAAATATAATTGAACATGTTTACGATGACTCTTTTGACCTGTACAGCAATGTCATAGACGTCCACATCAACAGCCTCAGAAACAAGATCGATAAAGGCCATACGAACAAACTTATCAGCACGGTAAGGGGATCGGGATACATACTTAGGAAACAATGATATCAAAATCCATCAAGCTGAAGCTCTTCATCTGGTTCCTGCTGGCCTTTTCGGTTTTGTCCATAGGCTCCAATGTCTATGTGTACTATCAACAGAAAAAGGCCTCCCTTGCCGCAGTCGACAGGCACCTGGTCTCACAGGCGCAGGTGTTCGCGGGGCTTATCGAGGTATATGACGACGGCAGGGTGGATTTTGAGCCCACGGAGTTAAAGGCAGGGTTTGAAAGGGCACGGACCATTTACGATATCCCGCGTTCAGGTCATTATTTCCACATTTACTTCGCTGACGGAGACACACTCACGTCATCGCCTTCTCTTGGGAAATTTGTCCTGCCGGTCTCCTTTGACAGGGTCTCGGACGGCGACTATTTTGATATTGTCCCCGGACCTGACAATGGACTCCTCAGGATATTCAGTCAAAAGGTGACGATAAACATAAGAGATGAAAAATACTCCTTTATAATACAGGTCGCGGAGGAGCTCAGCGGCGTATACAGGTTCCTTGACTCGCTCAGAATGCAAATCTACTTCAGCGTGCCGGTAACACTCCTGGCCACAGGGCTTGGTGGGCTGTTGATCATTTGGCTTTCTCTAAGGCCGCTTGAACGTTTCTCCCGTGAGGTCGGCAACATCACTGAAAGAAACCTTGACAAGAGAATGGATGAAAAGAAGATCGATATCGAGCTGAAGGACCTGGCCGCATCATTTAATACAACTCTGGACAATCTTGAAAGGGCGTTCATACAGCAGAAGCGTTTTCTTTCCGACGTCTCCCATGAACTCAGGACCCCCACCGCGGTCATAAAAAGCAGTTGTGAGATACACCTTAAAAAGGACAGGGACAAGGGAGAATACAAAAAGGCCCTTGAAATAATAATGAACAGCGCAAACCGGATGGACAACCTGATCGAGAGGCTGCTTACGCTCTCAAGGCTCGAACAGAAGATGTACGTCTTTAAGAAAGAAAAGTTCTCCCTCTGTGACGTTATCAGAAGAAGCGCGCACCTTCTCCAGCCCCTGGCAGACGAGAAAGGCATAACAAT
Organism: Nitrospirota bacterium; assembly: GCA_016222915.1. Classification (GTDB taxonomy): domain Bacteria; phylum Nitrospirota; class Thermodesulfovibrionia; order UBA6902; family UBA6902; genus UBA6902. The sequence goes on from JACRQA010000092.1 coordinate 1,437, forward strand.
TGAACTTTCATCCCTGCCCGAAGGCCTTAATGTTCAGGGAGATAAGGACAGTGTCACTGAGGTCTTTATCAATATTATCGAGAACGCGATAAAGTACAACCGTGAAGGCGGCTCCATAACAATATCATCAGGAGAACACAGCGGGGATTTAAAGACCGACATAAAAGACACGGGCATCGGCATACCGGAGAGCGAGATCGACAACATATTCCAGAGCTTTTACAGGGTCGACCGGTCAAGGGCCAACGGCAAGACAAGAGGGGTAGGTCTCGGCCTGAACATCGTGAAGGCAATCGTCGATAAGCACGGCGGGAAAATAGAAGTTACCAGCAGGCAAGGTGAAGGGAGCACTTTCTCGGTGTATTTTCCGAAGAGCGCCTTATGAGTTAATTCGCAAACACATAATCCCCTATTGCAACCACCCCATCACTCACCGTCATAATGCCGTTAAATGTCGTCTTGCCGGTAACGGAAGTATAGTTGCAGTTATACCCGCCTTCCAGCGCTACGGATATATTGCGGTTTGCATTCATGTCGTCCGTAAAAACAACAACGCGGGTCTGAATAGTGTCTCCATCTATAGCTGCATCATAAGCCGATTGGAGCGTGGGATAATATACTGGCGTTGCGCCCGCAATCCTGATGGGTTGATAACATGGCTGAAAATTTGCCGTCACTGTATCATCGGCATCCATTGTCTCGGTGCAAATGTCATTGGATGGCAAGTCACAGTTCATCCAGTTATCGAAAAAATAGCCGCCATTTTCCGATGCTGTTAAAACGACTAAGGTCCCACTGTCATACCAACAGCCTCCTGAACAGTCGGGGTTTACGCTTCCGCCTGCTGATGGAAATACGGAAGTGATAAGCTGGTACTGAACGCTGTCAAAAACAGCAGTACATGTCTTTACCGCATCAACGGTCACAATGCCGTCTGAACAGTCGGCATCCCCGCCCCAACCGGTAAAGATGGACCCGCCGAGCGGCCCGGCACTTAATGTGACGATTGTGCCATAGGGATAATCCTGTGAACAATCCGTCCCGCAGTCGATTCCCAGAGGAGAACTAATGACTGATCCTGTACCCGTACCGGTCTTGTTGATACTTAAGTTGAATGTTTGAAGATTAAAAGTGGCCGTGCACGTCTTATAATTATCAATGGTAACGATACCGTCTGAACAATCATCATCTCCGCTCCAGCCCGTAAAAACGGACCCCGCATCCGGGTCTGCGGTCAGAGATACAACCGTGCCGAACATATAATCCTGTGAGCAATCAACCCCGCAATCAATGCCTGCCGGAGAACTGGTTACCGTTCCGGCCCCGGACCCTGTTCTCGATACATCAAGTGTATAGATCAACAAATGACCGGTGAGCGTGAATTGACCCTGCCCGGATATCAGTTTAACTACAAGCAACGCATTGCCGGAGTCGGCAGGCGTAAAATTAATCAGCTCACTCACGCCGTTGCCGGAGTTAGTGCCTGATGCAAGGATTACCGGCGTCCCGTATGAATTAGAAGTAAACCTATAGAGATATAAATCGAAGTCCCCCGTTGCAGGGACTGACAGAGAAAGGGTAATTGCCTGACCGGCTGTCAGACTGACCTTTCTTGCCCAGGCCCTTCGCGCCGTCTCACTACCGCCCAAAACATCATTCTCAGTGTCCCCCATGGAATAATAAACCGACCCTCCTTCAACAGCCGCATCCGCATTGAGCATCCCGTAACCTTCATACCTGTCTTTGCCGGCAGGAAATCCATTGGGCCCGCTGCCTGCGCGCTGGAGTGTGGGATTAAAACCCGTGCCTGCCTCGCGGCTTGAGTTTGTTTCGGTTGCAGTAGCGCACAAAAGCATTTTCACCAGCCGGACGTCTGAGCTGCTAGAGAAATTCCACGAAGCACCGGTCAGGTTGCCTGTGGATTGAAGGGCGTCGATAACAAGGGCTGCCGCGCCGGCGGCAAAAGGCGATGCCATTGAAGTCCCGGAGATATTATAATAATCATTATTACGCGCATCTGCGAAGGAGGCGGTTTCACCGTCTGCGTCATTTGAATCAACCGACATGATATTGGAATAATAATCCGATCCCCCCGGCGCAAGCACGTCCGGTTTGTAATCCTCTTCCTGCCCGGAGGTCGAACCGGGATTCAGGAACCCGCTGCTTGTGTACGAAGTCAACTGGTTAATGTCATTTGCAGCGCCTATAGTCAATGCCATTGCGGCCCGGCCCGGATCATCGACCTGGTTTTTTGCGACGCTGCCAGGGCCGTCATTGCCGGCTGATATGACCGGCAGGATACCGTTCATGGCAGCGTTATTGATCTTCTGTCTTGTAGATGTATCAATCCCGGGGTTCCCTGTGGCACCCAGGCTTAGGTTCATGACTTTTATATTATAGGTTGCCCTCTTGGACACCATATCATCAATGGCGGCCCCAGTCCATGTCAGTATGCCGCTGCCGCTATTTGTAAAAACCTTTGCGCCCACCCACCGGCTTCCCGGAGCAACTCCGCTCAATGTATTGAATCCGTCTCCGACCGCTGAGAAGTTGGTCATGGAACTGGCTAAGGCATATGTCGATATGCTGCCGTTTGAGAGAAGAGCCGCACTGTAAGCCTTTGTGATCAGTGGGGTAAAAGATGTATTGAGTGTCAGTCCTGATGTGCCGGATATTGAGTTTTGACCATACCATGTCGAAGCGCCTTTTGCAGTATAAACATGATAAAGTGTTGTTGTGCCGCCTCCCAGCCAGTTGGCGGTTGTGCTCCACGCAGTCGTTACAGGTGGAAAATCAATGACGCTCGGATAAAAACTCCCGCTCGGAACTCCGCTCAGACTGCCCGAATCCGTGTAATATAAAGTGGTCCCCGTACCAAGCGCCGCACCGGAGCCTAACGCAATACCCGCCACATGGCTGCCGTGCTGGATTATATCGCGGGGCAAAGCTTCATTATCGGTAGAATAATCGTGCCAGTATACATTGCGTCCTGACAGATCAGTATGGCTGTCATCCACGCCTGTATCGATAATAGCGATACCGACACTGCTGTCCCCAATATAACCCGCGCTGCCGGCAAAACCACTGGCCCAGACAGGTCTGACGCGTCCCGTCTGTGTGGCCATGCGCATGTGGAGCTGAGCTGATTTGGGTTCATCGATCAAGACCAATTCCTTCCCCATTTTCGCCGCAATCTGCCTTAACTTGCCAAGAGGGATTCTCCCATTCCACCCAAAAGAAACTGCCTTGTAAATATGGGTGATCTCTCCTCCCAATGAAAGGAAATCGTCGATCTGATTTTGATTGACCTGCCCTGAAAAAATAAGCTCAACGTCCACCAGCCTGGCCAGCTCAGCCTGTGCCTTGCTCTTTTCATCCGGTGTAATTGCCGACTGCTCCGACATCAACGCACTTTCAGATTTATCAAACAAGCCGTCATCCATCCGGTCTCCATCTTTGTCATTGGCGTAAGTTTGACTGATTGCTGGAATTACATCAGGCCGTCCGGGAGGAGACCATTTCTGCGCATAAGAAGTTTGTCCCGGCAAAAGACAGCAGAGCCCGGCAAGGAACAAAAATATCCTCAATATTGTGGTAACGAATCCAAAAAATTTACAGTGAAGGACCATTAGATTGCAGATAGTCAGAAAACTTTAATATCAAGAGAACTATGATATGTCTTGTAGCTTATTATAACTTATTCCCTGTTCATACAAGAAGAATTTTTTCAGGAAATATAAAAGAGGTAAGCGCATCTCAATCAATGCTCTTACCTCTTTTCTTCCTTATTTTTTATCTTTGCTTTTTAATTCTTGATCTTAAGCACCTTCGTACTTCTTCATCCTCCAGTATTCCGCATTAAGTGTCTCAACGATATAGTCAATCCTGCGGGTCCTGATGAGTTTGCCCAGGCAATCCAGGATGACCTTGGGATGCCTGAATATGATGCTGAACAGTATCGAATAGAAACTGATATTACCCGAAGCCTGGAGATAATTTCTTACAAAGAACTGGTTCTGCAGATGCCTGCGGATGTCCCTGAGCTCTTCCTTGCCGAAAGTAATGGCCATCAATGGAAGCTCCGGCTGCCTGTGCGCCCATATCTCCGAGAACGGGATGTTGCGGTCGAGCCAGCCGTTTTCAATTGCCATATCATATATATCCGTCCCCGGATATGGCGTCAGGAAATAAAAGGCCGTGTAATCGGCATTGATCTCCTTTGCCACCTGGAAGCTTTCTTCTATATCTTCCTTTGTCTCCGTAGGATTGCCGATAATAAATGTTGCCAGGGTCCTGATATCCAGCTCCTTGCAGAGCTTGAAAGACTGTTTTATCTGTGAAGTCCTGTCGCCTGCGCCTCCTTTGCCCAACACCTTGAGTATCTTTTCAGAGCCGCTCTCCACCCCAAAGTCAAGCTGCACCAGGCCGGAATCTTTCATCTTCTGCATTAAATCCCTGTCGGTCTGGTCCACCCTTGACTGGCAGCCCCATTTAATATTCAGGTTCCTCCTCTTCAGCTCTTCACAATATTCCTTTACCCACTTGGAGCTGAGAGTAAACGTATCATCACAATAATATATTCCCCTCATGTCGTAATTCTTGACCAGATGCTCTATCTCATCCACGACGTTTTTTACCGAACGCCTCCTGGTCCTCCTGCCGAAGATGTTGTGGCTGCCGCAGTAGATACATTTGAACGGGCACCCCCTGCTTGTTACAATGGTAGTCTGGTTCTTTTCGGCATAGCCCCTGATAATTCCGGGCGGTTTGAGGTAAGGCTTCATATCGATCAGATGACGCGCAGGGAAGGGAATGGTGTCGAGGTCGGTTATCATATCACGCGGCGCATTTCTGATGATTTTCCCGTTATCGACGTACATAACACCGTTGACTCCGGCAAGACCTTCGTTCTTTTCAAGTCTCGCACAAACTTCGACGGCCGTGTCCTCGCCTTCTCCGATCACAATAAAATCAAGGGCAAAGTCCTTTAGTGTCTCCTCCGGCTTTACAGTCGTGTGGACCCCTCCGGCGCAGAATTTTATACCCGGGAGCTCTTCCCTCAATTTTTTATTCAGATTAAATGCCCTCTGATAACCGACAGTCAGGAAACTGAAGCCAACCAGGTCCGGCTTAAATTCCTTTATCTCCTTTAACATCGTATCCTGGTATTCGGGGTCGGAATCAAATATCTGGACAGCATGTCCGGCCTTCTCCAGTACAGCGGCAATATACATAAGTCCAAGAGGCGGCACGACATTATTGCCATCTAAAACCTGAGCATTTACTAAAGTTACTCTCATATGTCCCTACCTCGTTTCTTGATTATATTTGGATTAACTTCTCATCAACAGGAGCAGCAGCAACCTACCTTCGTGGGTTTGCTCCCCTTAAGCGTTATTGAATAAAATTCTATATATTCAACCTTCTTATACAGGTAATTTTTGGTCATGGTCACATTTGAAAATCCGGTATCCCTGGCAATCGTCTCAAACTTGATGTCTGTAAGCGCCCCGGACAGGCATGCATTCCAGAGTTCCTTGTCCCGCTTTAAATATCCGGGGACCGGTTTGTCCGAGACAATATCAGAGATGATAAACCTTCCTCCCGGTTTTAATATTCGATATATCTCCTCCAATACTTTAGCCTTGTCTTCAGTAAGATTGATGACACAGTTGGATATCACCAGGTCAACAGAGCCACTCTCTACAGGGAGCTCCATGATATTTCCGGCCCTGAATTCTACGATGTCATACCCCAGGACCTTTGCAACTTTTCTGGCGCTTTCTCTGGCCTTTTCCAGCATCTCATCTGTCATGTCAATCCCGATGACCTTGCCTTCGCTGCCGAGCTTCTTCGCGGCAATAAAGCAGTCAATGCCGCCGCCCGCGCCTAAATCAACGATTGTCTCTCCCTTTTTAATATCGGCCAGCGCAGCGGGATTTCCGCATCCATATGAAACATCCAGAACTTCATTCGGTATATGCGCCAACTCTTTCGGATCATAACCGGTCGGACAGTAGTAATCGGCGACAGGATTATATGCGGCCTTGGAAAACTTCTTCTTTACGGTCTTGGTCACGTGTCCCTTTATCTCAGGCTTACAGACTTCTTCATCATCCTCAACGTCAACCGACAGCACGCATGAGCAATGATAGCACCCCACGTCAAAATTCTTATCAATCGATTTGATCCCGGCCCCGATATGTCCGGGCAGCTTTGAATCCATGGCATTGTAGACAAGCGGAGGTATGTAACCTTTTCCATTTTGAGCAGTGACGCCCTCAGAAGCAAGCTCCCAGATAATGTCCTCAAACAATGCCTTGTAGGTAGAGCAATAAGGATCAAGAGCTGTGACGGAACCCTTGCCGGTATCTACTTCAGACGCATAGTAACTGTGAGACGTACAGCCGCCGCCGCAAAAATATTCAAGGTAGCACTCCCTGCATTCAGGTTTGTTCTGTACACTGTTGTTTCTGCCCCTGTCCATCACCTTTGAATTAAGCCATATGTCCTTCAGTGAAGCTTTACGAACAGAGCCGGCGTCAAAATTTTTGTCTCCGTTAAGTGATGCGCACGGATAAACGTGGCCGTCCGAATTCACGCAGATTTTCTCAAAACAGTTATTGCAGAGGTCATTCTTCCTCCCCCTCTTTGTCCGGACCCGGACCTTCAGGGACTCGACGTTATCAAATATCATCTCCTGCTCTTTATATTCCTTTTTGAGTTTCTTCATCGCCAGGGCAATATTATCGGAAGGCACATATAAGTCGCTCAGATTACTGGCCCCGCGCCCTTTTGCATGCATCCAGAGGACATTATGTTCCTGGATTCCAAGCTTTGAAAGAAAGCGGGAGGTACTGGCAATGTCCTTTTCATTCAGTTTGCTGATGGCAGTTGATACAATCGGGGTGATCCCGATGCTGATAAGTCTCTTTATACCGTCAACCGCCTTGTCAAAGCTGCCTTTGCCGCGCAGCTTGTCATGGATTTCAGCATTCGGCCCTTCCAGGCTGACCTGTAACAGGAGCTTCGGGCCGACCAATTTTTTCAGGGCCGCTATCTTTTTGTCATCGAAAAGTGTGGCGTTAGTTAAAACGATCAATTCACGCTTCTTCGTCTTTGTAACATATTTAATGAGGTCGAAAATCCCTTCCTTAATAAACGGCTCGCCCCCTGTAATATAAAAACGCCTTACCCCAAGCTTTATCCCCTCATCAATGACCTTCTTGATCTCTTCTGTCGTCAATTCCTTCTTAAGCTGTTTCCCCGCGCTGACAAGGCAATGCCTGCACCTGAGGTTGCAGGCAAGGGTATAATAAATCCAGAGTTCATCTAATTTGTGGGGGGCAATTACACTGCTTCTTCCCTGATATTGAGGCCTTTCAAAGCGGCTGGTCGACACAAATTCAAGCAGACCGGCCGCGCTGAGGAATTCCGAGACTTCCCCCTTTACTTTATTTTTATCGGTCACTTCATATTTCCGGCTAATAGTATCCTGAATATCCGACAAGGTATGCTTCCCATCACATAGCTTAATAATTTCTGCTCCGGTATGGTTAACACTGATCCAGTTTGGTGACTTGGGGTCTATAAAGAGTGAGATACCGTTTTTCCGTTTACTTATATATTCAGGGGAATAAAGGATGTCATCAGAATTGAACGCCTTGAGATTGGGATCTGCAATCTTCCATTCCCTAAGATCGTATTGTTTAATCCTTTGGTCTCTGCCGCTGTCACAACAACCTTTTGCCATTTTTACTCCATAAAATGAATTAATATTTTAGAATTATGTGCTGCGTAAGTATTTAACCTATGAATTTCTATGGCGGATATGAATGTTATCACTGAATACAAATGCCTTGATGAATTCTAATTGTTTTATTATACAGATTCATGAAGAAAATTCACAATTACGATAAAAACCGGGATTAGCGACATGCGGCACGCCAAGGAACAAACTTCGGAACGCATTAATAATCCCTAAGTTGATATAAATCTTGACCTGATGTTAGTATTATCCATTCTTGAAATGGAAAATAAAGACAATTTATATTTCGTTCATATATGGACCAAACATAGTGCGTTCAATCAATGAAATCCCCCGCAGACGGAAATAAAAAACCTGACCTCATAGTCCGGAGAAACCGGGAACTGACTGCCATACTTGAAGTAAGCAAAGTCCTTACCGCATCCTTTGCCCTCGAAAAAAATCTGATGTCCGTAATGTCCACGCTGGGAACCCTTCTGGAGATGCAGCGAGGTTGCGTATTTCTTCTCGACAATAGCACCGGAGAGCTCCGTATAGTTGCGGCACACGGGCTGACGAAAGATAATATTGAGAGAGGCAAATATCACATAGGGGAGGGGATTGTCGGCAGGGTCCTGGAAAAGAAAATACCGATGGTGATCCCCAATATCGGGAAGGAGCCGCTGTTTCTTAACAAGACAGGCTCAAGGCCTGAAAAAGACGGCATATCTTTCCTGTGTATCCCCATTATGATCAAAAATGAAGTGCTTGGGGTCTTAAGCGTTGACAGGATTTATTCAAAAAAACAGGGAAGTGTAGATGACGATCTCAGGGTACTTGAAATAGTTGCTTCATTGATTGCGCAGTTTATTAAATTATGGGAAAGCTATGAGCGGGTTGAAGAGGAAAAAGAGCATTTAAAAAGAGAGTTAAAAGGCAAATACGGCATTAAAAATGTTATCGGCGACTCTGACAGAATGCAGGAGGTGTTTCAGGCTGTCTACAGAGTCGCCCCATCAAAGGCGACCGTCCTCCTGCGCGGTGAAAGCGGCTCAGGTAAAGAGCTGATCGCAAAGGCCATTCATTACATGAGCCCGCGAAGCAAAGGGCCTTTTATCAAGTTCAACTGCGCTTCGATACCTGAAGGACTTCTGGAATCCGAGCTGTTCGGCCATGAAAAAGGGGCCTTCACCGGCGCCGTCTCCTCTAGAAGCGGCAAGTTCGAGCTTGCGAATAAAGGGACCATTTTCCTGGACGAAATCGGGGACCTGCCTACAGCGCTCCAGCCGAAAATCCTTCGCGTCCTGCAGGAGAGGGAATTTGAAAGGGTCGGAAGTGAAAGGACAGTAAAAGTTGATGTCAGAATAATTACAGCAACGAGCAGAAACCTTGAGACCCTGGTATCACAGGGGAAATTCAGGGAAGACCTGTATTTCAGACTCATTGTAATACCGCTTTTCCTGCCTCCGTTGCGGGAAAGAGAAGAGGACATCCCGATCCTCATTGATCATTTTTTAAATAAATTCAATGGAGAAAATTCCCGTTCAGTAGTCATGGATAAAAGCGCCTTACAGGTTTTTTTAAATTACCACTGGCCCGGAAATGTCAGAGAACTTGAAAACACGATTGAAAGACTGGTTGTCATGTCCGGTTCAGAGATTATAACCTCGACAGACCTGCCCGTATCCATGAATATCTGTCGTCTGAAAGCCTCAGACCAGGCATCATCCTTAACGAGCAATATCGAGGAGCTTGAAAAGGCCAATATCCTCAATGCCCTCGACAAATCAGGCTGGGTCCAGGCAAAAGCGGCGCGGCTTCTCGGCATCACACCAAGGCAGATCGGGTATAAAATGAAGAAGTACGGGATAGCAGAAAAAGAGGACTGATCACTTTCCGGGTACCCATACAGTACAATTTTCCCCGGCGCATCGCAGAAAAAATTTATTTATATATGTCAATGCCGGATCCGCAATCAGTGCGCCATTTTGACAGACTGTTTTATACCGAAAAATCTAATCGAATGGTTTTTAAGGATTCTGGTCTTGGCAGGACTTTTGCTTTATAGTATATACCGTTTTAAATTTATAAAATTTTCTTATAATTTTATTTTCATTTAAAAAAACTTGTGATATAGTTATTAAACACCATTATCTTAATTGTCCTAATACGGACAGAAAGAGAGGTAATAAAATATGAAGAGATCATCAGGCGTTGTTTTAATGGCTGCTTTTATTATTGCTGTCACTCTGTTCTGCTGTTCTGTTTCTGTCTTTGCGGACCCGGGTGCTGACTTAAGGTTCGCAGCCTTTGAAGGTCTTTCTAAACAAGTGGAAACATTGCTTGCCAAGGACATTGATGTCAACGCTAAAAGTAAAGATGGTGAAACCGCTTTAATGATCGCCTCTCTGATGGGACACACGAAGATCGTAAATACCCTGATCTCCGGCGGAGCTGATGTAAACGCCGCGAATGTCAAGGGAGAGACCGCGTTGATGGCTGCGGCATTTGCCGGTCAGGCCGACGTCGCGGAAATCCTGATCTCTAAAGGGGCCAACGTCAATGACTCCGACCTGAAAAAAGAGACTGCCCTGATGGAAGCCGCCTTTGCAGGACATTCCAGGATAGTAAAAATTCTTATTGATAACGGCGCAAAGATAAATGCTACCGACGTTAAAAAAGAAACTGCTCTCATATACGCGGCAAATGCGGGTCAATCAGAGATAATTAATACCCTGATAGCCAACGGCGCTGAAGTCAACGCAAAGAACTGCATGGGAGTAACTGCCTTGATATATGCTTCACTCCGGGGGCACACCGAGACCGTGAATACACTGCTTTCCAAAGGCGCCAACATCTCTGTAAAAGATTCCCTTGGAAGGACTGCCGTAATGCTGGCATCGGCGAGGGGGCACGATGACACTGTCGATACCCTGCTTGCCGGAGGGGCCGATCTTTCCATAGATGACAACCTCGGCAAGAAAAAATCAACCATGACTGCTTCACTTGTTTGCGATGGGCATTAGAGATACGAACCGGATTTGAATTACAAAAGGACAGCCTCAACGGCTGTCCTTTTCATTTTGATCTTACCGCATCCGCAGAGACCCGGCCACCCCGGCATTTATGAATCCCTGTAGTTTATAATGTACTATGCCCGGCCCTGAACAGAAATTCCATCAGCTTATCATCAGCAGGCTTGACGGACACAAGCTGTTATCAACTGTTTACCGGGAGCAGCTTATTGATCTTGTCCGGAAGGGAATCGGCGGATTTATCGTCTTCGGCGGAGAGAAAAAAGAGGTATCATCATTTATTGATAAGCTGCAGTCACTCGCTGATACACCTTTATTTATTGCCTCCGACATAGAAAGAGGCGTAGGTCAGCAAATCGACGGGACCACAACTTTCCCCGGCCAGATGTCCATGGCAGCAGCGACCGACTTACACAACTCCGAAAGTCTGAAGGTCCTTGAGGACGCAATCAAGGCCATCGCATATGAGGCAATTGACATTGGAATAAATATGCCTCTTGTCCCTGTCCTGGATGTAAACAGCAACCCTGATAATCCGATAATATGTTCAAGGGCCTTCTCCGATAAGCCGGAAGTTGTCTCACAGTTCGGTAATATATATATTCGCATGCTTGAAAAATTGGGGCTCATCAGTTGTGCCAAGCATTTCCCCGGACACGGCGACACTGCTGTTGATTCCCACATATCCCTTCCGGTCATTTCAAAATCAATCGGGGAATTAAATGCCGTAGACCTGGTCCCGTTCATTGAAGCTGTAAAAGCAAATGTAAGCAGTATCATGATGGGACACATCAGCGTACCGGCCATTGACAATCTGCCCGCATCTCTTTCAAAAAAGGCCGTCGATCTGTTGAGAACAGGACTTGGATATGAAGGGCTCATTCTTACGGACGCTTTGAACATGCATGCCCTCAGAGAAATGCAAGACGTCGCCGTTACCTGCGTGAATGCCGGAATTGATATTCTCCTGCATCCTGAAAATCCGGATGCGGTAGCTGAAGAGCTCCGGCAGGCTGTCGAAACAGGAAGAGTATCAGAAGAGAAGATCGACACAGCTATAGCAAGGATATTGCAATACAAAGCTAAAATAAAAAACATCAAAAAGGTCCGGGTAGATATTGATAAACATAGAACGATTTCAGGATCGATATCCGACAGGTCCGTTACTCTCGTGAAAAGGAAATCTCAACTAGCTCCGCTTGAGAATGTTCAGGATGTTTCCCTTATGTTCTTAGCTGATGAAAGGTTCAGGAATGCGGTACGAGGACATAAATATGATCAGGGAGTTGATAAAAAAGTCCCGCACGTCAATCGTGATATCCTTCGGCAACCCTTACGTGCTCAGACATTTCATGGAGGCTGATGCGCTCATCGCCGCGTATGATACGACAGCCCAGGCCCAGTCTTCAGTTGTAAAATGCCTGAAAGGGGAAACAGCTTTTCAGGGCCGCTTGCCTGTTGAATTGAAAAGTTAACGAGCGACTCAGCGCGAGGCCCTTTCAGAGACGGGAATATTTAACTGTCCTCCTCCAGATATTTGACCTCTTCCCTGCCCTTTTCTTCATCTACAAAATATAACAGTGTCCCACCGACAATAAAGAACAGCGAAATGGATAAAATGCTTGCTCGCGAAGCGATATCACTGCTGTAGCCCATTGACCGTACAAGCAGACCGGCCCCGCCCATGACTATGGGACCAAGTACGGTGGCAAACTTCCCGATCATGTTATAGAAACCGAAATATTCGGCTGACTTATTGGCAGGTATTAACCTCGCGTAGAACGACCGGCTCAGCGCCTGGATACCGCCCTGCACCAGTCCTATGATAATTGCAAGGATATAGAATTCATGCTTGTCCCGTATTAATGAACCCCACACCGAAACAAATAAATATACTCCGATAGCTATAAATATACCCCGCTTGGCCCCGATCTTCTGACCGATATAACCAAAGGCGATTGCCGAGGGGAAGCCGACGAACTGGGTAATAAGCAATGCCACAATAAGGTCGTTTGACTCAAATCCGATAGACATCCCGTAATCGACAGCCATGACTATGATCGTGTCCACACCGTCAATATAGAGCCAGTAGACCGCAAGGAAGAGGAATACTGTCTTTAAGTGCCGGATCTCCCTGAACGTATGCATAAACTGGCCGAGTCCTGCTTTAACGGCCGCACTTCCCGATACGGGTTTGCCCGTCTCCGGCTCTTTGACAAACAGGAAGATGGGAATTGAAAAAACGGCCCACCAGATCCCTACAGTCAGGAATGAATATTTCACCGCCTCTCCCGCATCCGCAAAACCGAAAGTCCCGGGACTGAGGGTCATCCACACATTAAATCCAAAGAGCAGCCCGCCGCCGAGATAGCCGGTTGAAAAACCCAGCGCCGAAACAAAGTCCAGCCTTTTTTCCGATGCAACGCCTACAATCAAAGAGTCATAAAAAATATTGCCCCCTAAAAATCCCGCGGTGGCTATAACGTATAAAAAGACTGCAGAAGACCAGTCGCCCTTTGAAACCAAATATAAAGACATGGTCATGACAATACCTGTGAATGAAAAGAACATAAGGAATTTCTTCTTTGAAGACCCCTTGTCCGCGATTGCGCCAAGGACCGGGGCCAGTAATGCAATGACAACTCCGGCGACAGAATTGGCAAGCCCCAGCCTTGCGGTGCTGACATTGACATCGGCTCCCGCGCTCCAGAATTTTTTAAAGAAAATGGGGAAGAAGCCGGCCATGACCGTAGTGGCAAAGGCCGAATTGGCCCAGTCATACATCGCCCATCCGAAGATCGCTTTTTTGTTGTCTTTTTGCATTGTTAACCTTACAGTTGCATTTAATTATCCATATAAGGCGAGCGGGCTTGCCGTAAAAGCTTTTACCTGCGATACCTTAGCAAGATTCATAAAAGCAGAAGCAATATCTTTCTGAACTTCACTAACAGTTACGTCCTGCTGCCAAAGTTTAATTCCAATATACTATCGCATTGTAAAGGTGTTACGGCAAGGCCACTTGCCTTATTTATGCAACATTAGGGTCAATTAACCTTAACTGCGTTTAGGATAAAGAATTAGAAAAATAAACTGGACTATTTTATTAGATTTGAAAAAGAATTGCCTGTTAACTGCGAGGAGATACGTTACCGGGACATTTCCCCGTTTCTGAATAAACCGGCAAATACTTCGCCGTCTGCGGAAGTGAATGCGCCCTCTCCATCCTGCTCACCGTTTTTCCAATAGCCTGAATATTCGTCGCCGTTGGCCCAGATATAGGTGCCCTGCCCGTTCATGATGTCATCCTTCCATTCACCTTCATAAACATCGCCATTGGCCCAGGTCATTGTGCCCTGCCCGTCCATTTTGTCATTTTTCCACTCACCTACATACTCATCACCATTAGGCCATTTCATGGTCCCCTGCCCGTGCTTGCTGCTTTTTGAATAACCCCTGAATATTACGCCGTCTTCTGTTTTGTCGGTTTTGTATCCATCAGCGCATTTGCCGTCCCGGCACTCAGCAGAGGAATAGGTCGTAAAGAATAAAGCGGCAAAAAGGGCAAGCCCTGCTATTATCATCAATTTTCTCATGTGTATTTTTACGGCATTTCAGACAGAAATCTTAAACGGAATATAAACAAAAAAAACCCGCCCCCACCTCTTCAATGAGGCAGAGACGGGCTTCTTTCGTTTCCGACATTCGTCCTGTACTATTCAATTTTGACAGTGATCTTCTTCTTGCTTTCTGTCTCTTTCTCAGACTTCGGAAGAGTCACTGTAAGAACACCCTTCTTGAAATGAGCATTGACCTTGTCTGTCTGAACTTCAGAATAAAGAGGTATGGATCTGCTGAATGAACCGTATGTCCGCTCTTTCATGAAGAAGTCCTTCCCGCTGCTTTCCGTTTCCTCTTTCTTCTCACCGCTGATTGTCAGGGCGTCGTCCGTAAGTATTATGTCAATGTCCTTCTCGTCCAGCCCTGGGAGCTCTGCAGCAACCCTTATCTCCTTCTCGTTTTCGGATACTTCGACATTGGGGCTGAATGGTCCGGTGCGTCCGCCAAACAGGTCCGTGTCAAAGCCATGAAAGAAGGAGTCAAACATCTTGTTAACATCTTCAGTCAGCAGCCCGAAGGGCCTGCTCTCATATCTTACGGGGACCCTCTTTTTACCGAATGATGGGACAATATCTCTGAATGTCATAACTTCACCCCCTTTCAATATGTCTTTCGCTCTTGTGCTGCAGCATTATTGTTCTGTTAAGCAGTTCCCGTCACCGGGATCTTTTTTGTTTTCGCCTTTTCCGCCTTTGGCAGCACAAGTCTCAATACACCGTCCCTGACGGTTGCATGGATATGGTCCTTGTCGATTTCATCGGAAAGTGTAAAGGTCCTCTGATAGTCGCCTACACCATACTCCGAAACTACCAGTTTGTGGTTTTCCGGGACCTCCGGTTCGATCCTTCCGTAAATCGTCAACAGGTCCTTTTCAAGCGTGACGTCGACAGAATGCTCATCCACTCCCGGCATATCGGCAAAGACGACGATATCATCATCCTTCTCAACGATATCGACTGCCGGAGTATATACCCTTGTTTCTCTCGTGCGCTCAACGCCCTTTTCAAGTTCAACCTCTTTCTTCTGTATTTCTTTTAATGTATCTGTCATATTATTCACCTCCATATCTAACTGACATTGATTTTTCTTGGTTTATCGGCCTCTAGCTGCGGCAGCGATATACGGAGAACACCATTCCTGTACGTTGCCTTTACCTTGTCGCCATCAATGTTAAAAGGAAGCTTTATGGTCTTGCTGAACTTGCCGTGCCATAGTTCATGCCTGTGATATGACCCCTCTTCCTCCGGCTCTTCTGCCGGGCGTGAGCCACTGAGTGTTACCGTGTTGCCGGACACCGAAATATCCATGCTTTCACGGTCTACACCCGGTATCTCTGTGGTAATAACGGCCTTGTCTCCATTTACCCATACATTAACAGCCGGATACTCGCTGCTTCCGGATGAAGCCGTCATGTTCAATAACCTGTTCATCCGGTCAAATTCCTTCCATGGGTCTAAAAGTCTTTCAAGATAAGTGGTTGTCATAGTCAGTTCCTCCCTTCTTTGAGATTTTACCTGTACTATCGCAAAGGCCGTGCCGGTACAAAATTTAATTGATTATCACAAGTTGCACGAGGGATAGTATGATCGTCGGGACATATTGCCCCATTCAGGATAGGTCAACATGGCCTTCAGGCCAATTTGGCCCTTGCTTACTTATTCAGTTTCCTGCGGAGATTACGGAGGCTGATACCGAGAAGAGCAGCGGCTTTCGTCTTATTGCCATTGGTGTGTTTAAGGGTTTCGTTAATCAGCATATCTTCGACGTCACTGAGCTTTGTGCCTGCAGGGATAAAAGTCCCTTCCTTCCCCGGTCCCCGGTCAATCTCAGGGCTTGCCGCTGCTTCATCTATATACGGATGAATATGAAACGGGAAGATGCGGCCTGTATTTCTTGGAAGTAACGTTGCAACGCGTGTCATAAGGTTTCTGAGCTCACGCACATTGCCTTTCCAGGGGTAGCGTTCAAGCAGGTAAATGGTCTCCTGCGACAGGCTTGGATAAGGACTGGGCCAGCCCATCTCGACAAAGGCCCTTTCCAGAAAATGGACCGCGAGCAAAGGGATGTCTTCTACACGTTCTCTGAGAGGCGGGAGATTCAGACGGAGCACATTAAGACGATAGTACAGGTCATCCCGGAACAGGCCGTCATCAACCGCCTTCTGCAGGTCCGCATTAGAAGCGGCAATGATCCGAACATTGACCGGGACCAGGGTTTCACCCCCCAGCCGGTATAGACTGCCTTCTTCGAGGACCCTCAGAAGACGGACCTGGAGATTAAGCGGCATGTCCCCTATTTCATCAAGAAAGATCGTGCCTTTGTCGGCCATTTCGAATTTGCCTTTCCGGGTGCCGACCGCTCCGGTAAAAGCGCCTTTTTCATGTCCGAACAACTCGCCTTCGATCAGGCTCTCAGGAATGGCCCCGCAATTGATCGGTATAAACGGCCCGGAAGAGCGGCGGCTTAACACGTGGATGGCCCGGGCGATCAGCTCCTTGCCGGTGCCTGTTTCCCCGGTAATCAGCACTGCCTGTTCTGAAGCCGCTATCTGCGGGAGATGATAAAGGGTACGCCGCATGACCGGCGAGCGGAATATAAAATACGGTTTGATCTTGGCAACAAGCGGGTCGATGACGGTCAAAGAAGTCCCTGCTGCCTGAGGCCTGCCGACACTCGCTTCGACCATCCTTGCAAAACGGACTATATTCAGCGGTTTTTTTATGTAATCATCCACTATCAGCCTGACAGATTCCTGTGACGACTCGACCGAGTCATATTCCCTGCCGGCAAGCACATAAAAAAGGACCTCCGGATGCAGTGTCTTGTATTCTTTAATCATTTCAATGCACTGCTCATCCACCAGGTCAATAGCTGCGATGATTACCTCGATATGCGTCTGATGCAAGATACCTACGACCTGGCTGAATGTATCGGCAGTATAAACATCTGCGCCGATATTTCTTAAGTCACTTTCAATCTGCTTCAGTGACGGGTAGTCGGTCTCAAATACGAGGATGTCAAGTCCCTTTAAATCAGGCGCTTTCATAAATTTAGTTTGACCTTATAACCTTCCAAATTTGAGTCTTTTAATTATATCAAATCGTGACCGCGCTGATGTCACATTTCACTTTGGCTTCCAACACTCATATTTTTTATGTCAACGGCGCCCTGTCATTGTGCTTGCATTAATCAGGTCCTGCGATATAATTGGGATTATAGGCTTGTAATTAATAATATTGCAAACAATTATCTGTAAACCACGAGGAAAGGGAATGAACATGAAACGCTTAATCATTACCATCGGCCTGACAATAGCGCTGTGCGGAATTCTTTCTTCCTGCAAGGAGATAAAAGGAGGACCCGTCGAGTACACATCCGGCAATGTGGCCCTTAAAGGTTATCTTGCCTACGATAACAGTATTAAAGGCAAGCGGCCCGGTATACTGGTCGTCCATGAATGGTGGGGACATAATGACTATGCGAGAAAACGGGCCATGATGCTAGCCGGGCTCGGGTATACGGCGCTTGCGGTCGATATGTATGGAGACGGCAAACAGGCTGAGCATCCTGACGATGCCGGTAAATTTGCAAAGGAAATTTCAAGCAATATGGACGTGAAGATTTCCCGGTTCATGGCTGCGATGGACTTCCTGATAAAACAGGAAAGCGTTGATCCGGCCCGTATAGCGGCAATCGGTTATTGTTTCGGAGGGGGCGTGGTCCTCGACATGGCCCGCTCAGGAATGGACCTCAGGGGCGTAGTCAGTTTTCACGGGGGCCTGACAACCAATAACCCGGCCAGGCCAGGGGCGGTGAAGGCAAAGATATTGGTCTGCCACGGCGAAGCGGACACCTTTATTACAGCAGAACAGATTGCGGCATTCAAAAAGGAAATGTCTGATGCCGGGGCTGACATGCAATTTATTACGTACAAAGATGCAAAGCACAGCTTTACCAATCCGGAGGCTGATTCATACGCCCAAAAATTCAAAATACCTGTTGGATACAATTCCGCAGCCGACAAAAAATCCTGGGAGGACATGAAGAAATTCTTGAAAGATATTTTTTAGAATAGAAAAATGAGGTACAATACTCCGCAGGAATGCAAGACAAAAAACAGAAAATATTTTTCTCCGGCATAGCCGGCAGCGGTGTCTCCGCCATAGCCGCATTCATGGCGGACAAAGGTCATATCATAGCCGGATCGGACAGGGCCTTTGATCTCAATCCCGACCATCCTCTGAAGAAGACATTCCAATCAAAAAACATAACCATAGTCCCCCAGGACGGTAGCGGCCTGGACAGTTCCTTTGATCTGGCGGTATTCAGCACTGCGGTGGAAGCCGATAAGCCTGAGGTCCTGAAGGCCAAAGAGCTTGGGGTCCCGGTACTGACCCGGCCTGAGTACCTGACGGAGATAACCGAGCTCTTCAACACCATAGCTGTTTCAGGCACGAGCGGCAAATCAACTACATCAGGTATGCTTGCCTTTCTTATGTACAAATTGGGACTCAGCCCTAACTTCATCGGCGGAGGCAGGGTAAGTCAATTCAAGACCCCCTTTAACCCCGGCAATTCACTCACCGGCGATTCGGATTACCTGGTCATAGAGGCTTGCGAATCGGACGGCTCTATTGTGAATTACAGGCCACAGCACACAATCATACTGAATCTCGCGCTTGACCACCACGCAGTAGATGTGACCGCCGGGATGTTTAAGGACCTTATTCAGCATACCAAGGGAAAGATCATTATAAATGCCGATGACAAGAACCTCTCCATGATGACAGGGGAAAAGGCGATCACGTTTTCCATAGACGAACCGTCTGATTTCAAGGCGGATGAAGTAGGTTACAAACCATTCGGGACGGACTTTGTATTACATAAGACAAGATTTACCCTCTCACTTCCGGGGAGACACAATCTCTATAACGCGCTTTCGTGCATTGCCCTCCTGTCCGAGCTCGGAATTAAACTGAATGATATTGCAGCCGCGCTGCCTGAATTCCGGGGCATCGACAGGCGTTTTGAAGTTCATCTGAATGACGGCAAACACCTCGTCATTGACGACTACGCCCATAATCCGCACAAGATTTCGTCACTTATGGAAACGGTCAAACGCCTGCGCCCGAAAGTCTGCTACATATTCCAGCCGCATGGGTTTGCGCCCACCAGGATGATGAAAAGAGAGTACATCCAGACCTTCGTGGATAACCTGCATGACTCCGACCATCTCATTCTGCTTCCCATATATTACATTGGAGGAACTGCAAGCAAAGACATATCAAGCCGGGACCTTGCGCATGAAATACACGCCGCAGGAAAATCAGTAGAAGTCATTGAAAGCAGGGAAGAGGTTTTAAGCAGGGTCAATGAGTACGAGACATATATAGTTTTCGGTGCGAGGGATGAAAGCCTTTCGGATTTTGCACGGGCAGTGGCCGACCGGCTCAGAAATATAAAATAGGCTTACTCCACCCGTTCAAGGCGCACTTTCACTTTCATTCGCCTTTCATCACGCAATATCCCAAGGGTCACCTCATCGCCGACATGATATTTGTCAAACTCATTTCTCAAATCATTATAGGAAGAGGTCGGTTTATTATTTACCGACTCTATGATGTCCCCTAATATTATGTCATCTCCGATCCTTCGGGTCCCTATCAGCCCAGCCTTTTCAGCAGCGCTGCCCGGCTGGATGTTTATAAGCAGCACCCCTTTAATTCCCATGCGCGCTGTAATGCGGTCATCCGCTAAAGAAACGCCGAGACCGGGACGAGTCACCTTGCCGTACCTGATAATCTCAGGGACAACCCTGTTCACGATATCCACCGGTACGGCAAACCCGATTCCCGCGCTCGCCCCTGACGGACTGTATATAGCAGTATTAACGCCGATGAGCCTTCCTGCGCTGTCCAGCAGCGGGCCTCCTGAATTGCCCGGATTGATCGCAGCGTCAGTCTGGATAACGTCCTGAATGGTCCTTCCGGTGACGGATTTGATCTCACGTCCCAGGGCGCTCACAATGCCTGTTGTCATGGTCTGATCAAGTCCGAAGGGATTACCTATCGCAAAGACTTTCTGCCCGACTCTAAGGTTATTCGATTCACCGACTATAATCGGCCTTAGCTTGTCCGGAGGAGCGGTTATTTGTAGCACCGCAATGTCCTTGTCCGGCGCGGTCCCCACCACAATTCCCTTCCACGTGGAATGGTCGGACAGCGTTACCTCCACCCTGCTCGCATCTTCAATAACATGGTAATTGGTGACTATCCTGCCCTCCCGGTCCCATATGAATCCCGAACCGGTCCCTTTGGGGATCTCGTAGATATTGAGACTGAAAATGTTCCTGCGCAGCTCGATGCTCGTTATATAGGTAACGGAGGGAGAGACTGTGTCAAACAGCTCAATCGTGTTCTTCTCATCTTCGGCAAGGTCGCCCCTTGCAGTGACTGCGCGCGGCTTTGCCTTTGGATCATAGGCAGGCTTTGGCTGAAACCAATACCACCAGATGCCTGCGGCAGCGAGCAGTACAAGCACAATAAGTAAAATATTGCCGCGCTGGTCCTGATGTACTTTATATGAAGGTCTCATATTTAGTTAAAAAGATACCAGATATTATACACGTTTTAATTTGGTGAAACGGTAGAGACGCAAAATCTTGCGTCTCTACTCCTTGCGTACACAGTTGAAAATATAGCGGCAGAAGATTATTATTAACTGTTTCTTAATAAGAGCCATGACAAAACATATATCCTTCTTCCTCAACGCAGCAGTCTTGATTCTAACTATATTATTATCCCCGGTTGTCTCTCATGCCCAAGAAGAAAAGACACCGGGCTTCAGCAATGCCAAAGGCCACTGGACGCTATTAGGCGGCTATGGAATAACTCACACGAACATGGGCAGCACACGCACAAAGGTCCAGGAAGCCGATCTGGTCCTGCAATACGGGCGCTTCCTGACCGGCGAGGGCGGCAGGTCCTGGTACAAGGTCAGGCATGAAATCATGGTTGAACTTCCCTTCTCTATTGTCTATGATCCAAAGAACGCTATTATGGCTGGAATAAACGTCCTTGCCTGCTGGGACTTTACATCATCGGAAAAGATAGTCCCATACGTATTTGCCGGCGGAGGACTGGTTTATACAAATCTTGATATCCCCGGCCTGGGCAGGGAGGTCAACGGGAACTATCAAACCGGCACCGGGATACATTACTTCATAGATAAAAAGACCGTGCTTAATTTCAACTACCGGCTGCACCACATCTCAAACGCCAACACCGCCGACCCCAATGAACCGCTGAATTCGAGCAAGTTTCTTGTAGGCGTGTCTTTCCTTAGATAAACCTGTCGTCCCTGCATAAAGTCATCAGGTTTGCGGATTCCCTCTCCCCTTGTGGGAGAGGGTCAGGGTGAGGGGGATTTTAATTCAAAATTAAAAAAGTTACCTCCCCCTGGCCCCCTCTTAACATAAGAAGTGACCTGATAGCTCCCAAAATCCCCTCTTAAATATGAGTGGCTCTGCCACAACCGGAAACTTCATTCGGAAATATGATAAGATAGAGCCATTATGATAGTGGCTACGGAACACCCATACATTGTCCGTGATAATGAAATCCTTAGTGGAGAGCCTGTTATTAAAGGCACAAGAACTCCTGTGCGCGCTGTTGTCGAATGGTGGAAATTCGGCGCGTCTCCTGAAGAAGTCCTGGAAAACCTCCCTCATCTCACCCTTTCCCAGATATTTGACGCCTTGAGCTATTATGCCGATCACCGCGATGAAATTGAGAAATACATAGCTGAAAATATCGTGGAGAAGGATAAGCCATAATTTGCCTGCAGAGAAACTCTTCATATCACTATACCTTGATGAAGATGTTTCAGTAAGAATAGCTGCTAATCTGAAAAACAGAGGCTTTGACGTCTTACACGCAGTTGAGGCCGGGCTGATGGGCGCAAGCGATGAAGAGCAGTTGAATAAAGCCGTTGCTGAGCAAAGGACTTTTTTAACCCATAATAAGAAACATTTCGTCATCTTATATGAGAAATACATTTCTTCCGGCAAGGACCATTTCGGCATAATAGTCGCCGGCCGCAAGAGGAATTCTCTTGAAACCATTAAAAGACTATTGGACATCATTCAAACATTTTCTCCTGAAGAATTGGAAAACCAGATAAGATTTATCTGACTTCATTCTTCCTTTAACTCCCGCAAAAAATTTAACTCCCCTACACCCCTCTTACTCTAAGATGGGGAACTTACACACCCCTTGATCCCCTCTTGTTAGAGGGGAAACCTCCCCCTTAACTAAGGGGAGGCCGGGAGGGGTTATCCTCTTACCTCCTCGTCCAGTTGTTAAGGCAGAACTGGTTGGCGCATTTCACTACTTTAAGATCACCGTTTGTTGCATCATAGTACGAAATAACCGGCTGGCCGTCTGTCCCTATTGTTATTGATGTATCCCACACGTCACTTGAAGAGTCCACTATGGTTATGGCGTTGCCGGATGAACACGAGGCGTTGCCGCATTTTGCAACTCTAAGATCGGTGTTTGTTTCATCATAATACGAAATAACCGGCAGGCCGTCCGTCCCTATTGTTATTGATGTGCTCGCCGCGTCACTGTCCACTGTGGTTATGGCGTTGCCGGAAGAACAGGAAGCATTTCCGCATTTCGCCACTTTAATTATAAAACCACTTGTGTATTCATAATACGAAATGACCGGCAGGCCGTCCGTCCCTATTGTTATTGATGGATCCCTCCCGGAAGAGTCCACTATGGTTATGGTGTTGCCGGATGAACAAGAGGCGTTGCCGCACTTCGCAACTCTAAGATCGGGGGGTAATCCAACACCATACGAAATAACCGGCAGGCCGTCCGTCCCTATTGTTATCGAAGTGGATGAATTGACAAACCCTGGGTCAACCGTAGTTATAATATTTCCCGATGAACAGGAGGCAGTTCCGCATTTCACTACTTTAAGATCATCGTTTGTTTCATCAGAATAAGAAATGACCGGCAGGCCGTCCGTGCCAATTGTTATTGACGAATCCGATCCGACCGTTCCCCCGGAATCAAGTGTGCTTATTGTATTCCCGGATGAACAGGAGGAGTTGCCGCACTTGGCTGTTTTAAGGTCGCCGTTTGAACCGTCATAGTAAGAAATGACCGGCAGGCCGTCCGTTCCTATGGTTATTGACGAGTACCGGCCGACAATTCCTGCAGAATCCACTGTGGTTATGATATTGGCGCGGGGGTTCTGCCGGATCGGGGTTGCGCTGTTCTGCACTGTGCCGTCAGGAAACCGTATCCCCTTTATGACAGAGACCTTGCCCATAAATTTGCCTGCATAGCCGTTTGCTCCTCCTTCGGCTATGAGTCCTGAGCCTCCTGTGCCTGTGGCCTGAGCATACATGCCCATTCCGTTAACACCGCTTGCAGTAAAAAGACCGCCTATGCCCTCGCTGCCGGAAAGGTTTTCACCCCAGACCCCGGAGGCCACAAATCCCGAGGAGGTCTTCCCGTGCACTCCAATAAGACCTCCGTCGCCGGATATCCCCGTGCCGCTTGCTGCCGTTACCTCCAGCCTCGACGTGGGATTGTCAGTCCCTATGCCCACGTTGCCGGTCCCGCTCTGAAGCGTTACCTTGTTGCCGTTTTGATAAAACCTCAGATTATCATTCGACGCATCCTTGTATAGCGCCCATACCTCCGACGCCGTGTCGCCTGAGGTCTTGAAATTAATCTCTGAATTAGATGCGCTTGCCTCTATCAATATCCTCGGATTGTTGTCGACTATGTGCAGCTTCATCTGTGGCGCTGCCGTCCCAAGGCCGATATTGCCGTTGTCAAAGATCGACCCTGTTACAAGCGCAGAGCCGTTCCATCTCGGCACATAGTTCGTGGTATTGCTGCCTACCTCAGGATCGGTCTCAATTGTTGTCCCTATGTCGTCGGGCTCGCATAGGACTGTCCCGTCTTCATTTATTAGCCTGATGCTGCTTCCAACCGCGCATGAGCTGCCCACACTTCTTTGCAGATACGTTGTGTTTGCATTAAGCGTAACATCTCCGCTTGTCCCGCCGCCGCTTAAGCCAGTCCCTGCACTCACTCCCGTAATGTCACCGATTACAGGCCCGATAAGAGAGCCGTCTATCGTCAGATTCCCTGTCACCCGCGTATTGCCCTGAAAATACCCGGCCCAGCCGCCTGCGCTGTAGCCGTACACCGCGACGCTGCTGCTGCCAAAGTACCCTGCGTAGCCGTTTGAGCTGTAACCATATACACCATAGTTGCTTGCAGCATCGCCATACCCGAGATAACCATAATTGCCATACGTACTATTTATTCCATATACACCTGCCCCGCCTGTGCCGCTTGCCTGTCCCACTATGGCCTTCTCCGCTGAAGACCCCGTCACTTCAAGATTGCCTGCGCTCGGTACTCCTGTTGTTACATTGCCGCTGCTGTCGATAGACACGTCATCGGCAAAGGTGTTTGCTGCCAACAATAACAATGCTCCGATCATGGTCATAACCTTTTTCATGGCTACCTCCTTGACCAGTTGTTAAGGCAGAACTGGTTGGCGCATCTAAGAACGTCAAGATCACCGTTTGTAGAATCATAGTAAGAAATGACCGGCAGACCGTCTGTCCCTATTGTTATCGATGTGCTTTGCCCGACAGTCCCCGCTGAGGCCACTGTATTCAGTGAGTTTCCTGAGTTACAGTACGTATTGCCGCACTTTGCGACCTTGAGATCAGTATTCGTGTTGTCGTAATAAGAAATAACCGGCAGGCCGTCATTGCCTATCGTTATCGATGTATCACGTCCGACGTCTCCTGCTGAATCCACTATATATATGAAGTTACCGGATGAACAAGAGGCATTGCCGCACTTTGCAATTTTAAGATCGCCATTTGAGCCGTCATAGTAGGAAACAAGAGGCAGGCCGTCAATACCTATTGTTATCGAAGAATATGAACCGACGGTCCCCCCAGAGTCTACCGCAACTGCGGAACCGTATAAACAGGAAGCAGTTCCGCATTTGACTACTTTGAGGTCCCCGTTTGTGTAATCCCAGTAAGAAATGACCGGCAGGCCGTCCGTGCCAATTGTTATCGACGAATCCGATCCGACCGTTCCCCCGGAATCAACTGTGCTTATTGTATTCCCGGATGAACAATATGCATTTCCGCACTTGGCTGTTTTAAGGTCGCCGTTTGAACCGTCATAGTAAGAAATGACCGGCAAGCCGTCCGTGCCTATCGTGATTGACGTGTATAGGCCGACCGTTCCCGTTACGTCTATTGTAATTATTGTATTTCCGGATGAACAGGAGGCATTGCCGCACTTTACAGCTTTAAGATCACCGTTGGTAAAATCGTAGTAAGAAATTATCGGCAGCCCGTCCGTGCCTATTGCAATTGACGAGTCTGAGCCGACCATTCCTCCAGAATCCACTGTAGTTATGGTGTTGCCGGATGAACAGAAGACATTACCGCACTTGGCCACTTTAAGATCAGCGTTTGTGTAATCCCAGTAAGAAATAACCGGCAGTCCGTCAGCGCCTATCGTTATTGATGGCAGCGAACCCGCGGAAGAGTCCACTGCGGTTATGACGTTGGCGCGGGGGTTCTGCTGGATCGGGGTTCCGCTGTTCTGCACTGTGCCGTCAGCATATTGGATCGTTCCGTTGACTGACACATCGCCCTCAAATTTTGCCGCATAACCGTCCGGGCCGCCGACGGCAACGATACCGGAGCCTCCTGAACCGGTTGCCTGCGCATAAACACCCATCCCGTTAACACCGGTTGCAGTAAAATAACCGCCTATGCCCCCGCTGCCGGAAAGGTTCTCACCCCAAACCCCGGAGGCCACAAATCCGGAGGAGGTCTTTCCATGCACTCCGATAAGACCTCCGTCGCCGGATATCCCCGTGCCGCTTGCTGCCACCACTTCCAGCCTCGACGTGGGATTGTCAGTCCCTATTCCCACGTTGCCGGTCCCGCTCTGAAGCGTTACCCTGTTGCCGTTTTGATAAAACGTCAGATTATCATTCGACGCATCCTTGTATAGCGCCCATACCTCCGACGCCGTGTCGCCTGAGGTCTTGAAATTAATCTCTGAATTAGATGCGCTTGCCTCTATCAATATCCTCGGATTGGTCCCGAATATGTGCAACTTCTGCGATGGTATGGTCCCGATGCCCACATTGCCATTGTCATAGATTGAACCTGTCACTAATGCAGAGCCGTTCCACTTCGGAACATAATTTGTCGTGTTGCCGCCTACCTCAGGATCGGTCTCAATTGTTGTCCCTATGTCGTCGGGCTCGCATAACACTGTCCCGTCTTCATTTATGGTCCTGATGCTGCTCCCAACTGAGCATGAACTGCTTACCCTTCTTTGCAGGTAAGTTGTGTTTGCATTAAGCGTAACATCTCCGCTTGCGCCTCCTCCGCTTAATCCTGTGCCCGGATTGACCGCTGTTATGTCACCAATCACAGGCCCAAGCAACTGCCCGTCTATCGTCAGATTCCCTGTCACCCTTGCATTGCCCTGAAAATACCCGGCCCAGCCGCCTGCGCTGTAGCCGTACACCGCGACACTGCTGCTGCCAAAGTACCCTGCGTAGCCGTTTGAGCTGTAACCATATACACCATAGTTGCTTGCAGCATCGCCATACCCAAGAAAACCATAATTGCCATACGTACTATTTATTCCATATACACCTGCCCCACCTGTGCCGCTGGACTGGCCCACTATGGCCTTCTCCGCTGAAGACCCTGTGACTTCAAGATTGCCTGCGCTCGGTACTCCTGTTGTTACATTGCCGCTGCTGTCGATGTACACGTCATCGGCAAAGACGTTTGATGCTAACAATAAAACTGCTCCGATTAAGATTATGATGTGTTTCATGCTACCTCCTGTATTGACCGGCTGAAACCGGGATTTAATATTTAAAATTAAAGATTCAAAATTTAACTCCCCCCCCTCTTAAACTTAAGAGGGGACCTACACATCCCTTGATCCCCTGCTTAAAGCACCTACTGTTGGTCTTGTTAGAGGGGAAACGCATGCTGCAATGAATGATATTATCCCTGAATCATTAGATGCAATTCAGGAATGTTTCTTAAGCGTGTTTCTTATTCATGGGGGAAATAACATATACAAGCGCTGATAACGTCCCGATTCAATGGGTTAATCTACGAGAGAATTAGTAAAATATTATGCCATATGGCAGGGGGCATGTAAAGATATTTTCGTGGCAATCCCACTCTTTGGCAAAGAGGAGAACCACACACCCCTCAAGCCCTGCTTAAAGCACCTACTTTTGGTCTTGATTGAGGGGAACTTTCTAATCCCCCTTAGTATGGTGAGGCCGGTAATTGAAAGTCTTTATTGATACAGGCGCCTTCTGCGCCCTTGCCATTCCTAAAGACCAGCATAACCGCAAAGCAAAAGCCATCTATAAACAAATTCAAAAGGACAAACTTGTTATCTGCACCTCTGATTATATTCTGGATGAAACCTATACACTTCTTAAGATGGGAGGCAGCCAATATGCTATAATTTCACAGGGTAAGAACATCATGACACGAGAGCTCCTCATTTCGACAATAAAACGAATTCTCCTGAAGCACGGGATACAGAAGGCTTACCTGTTTGGCAGCTTTGCGAGAAAACAGAGGGGATACCACGACATTGATATTGCAATAGAACCCCCGGAGGATTTCTCTTTATTGGACCTGGTGCACGTTGAAAATTTATTAAAAAAGAAAGTTAAAAAAAACTTCGATGTGATAACTATAGGCTCTATCAGTCCGCATCTGAAGCCTTATATTCAAGGTGAACTGGTTGAGTTGCTATGAAGAAAGACGACACTGTTTATCTTAAGCATATTCAGTGGTCAGGCGGCAATTAATTCTAATTTTTCTTTAGTCCCGGCAGGAAGACGTATGGAGGCAAAATAATCGGAAGGATACAGGTAATCTTCGCCGGATTCATCTATAACTCGTATTTGATGATGTTTTTCTGCTGCTTTATCCGCTAATATTTCGTATATTTTTCTGATCTCCAATGAGGCTTCATATCCCTGATTATTTACGCAAACCATAAAATGTCTTTTCATAAGCTCTCCCTCACAAATATCTTTTGATTTTTATTTCTTTCTTCCCTATGCCGTGTCCTTCATACCAATGTACTTCAGCGTTAACGACCGTGCCATCTTTCAACTTTACCCTGCATTTCCCTTTTATTTTTCTCCAGGTAGTTTTGCCATAAATTTTTTGCAACCTATTTAAATTCTTAATTCCATGTCCGACAGCGATAGTCTCAGCTTCAGTTATTTCGCCGATTACTTTGAAATACATGTTTAATTTTAGCAGATTTCAAAAAAGAAGGGGGTTGCTAAAGAGCGGCATATACATTAAATCTTGCCCACCGGCCTGAAATCATTTCTGATCCTCAAAAACGCAGGCAGGTTCTTTAACATTCTCAATGTACTATCAGGGGATTTAAACAGCAAGGGCCAAAACTTCCTGACCCAGTTCGTGCTCGTATAGAACCCCTTTATAAACTGCTTATACAGTTCTTCCAGTCTTTCCTTTGATTCGATTCCCTTGGGGACAAAGACGAAGTTAAGACAATTCATCAATTCCCAGTCTTCATTAAAAACACCTTCTTCATGAATGGTCTTGTACACAGGCGCTCCGGGGAAGGGCGTAAATTTTGTCATGTTAATGTCATCAAGTTCTAATTCCTTAATAAACTTAGTTGTACGCTTTATGGTTTCCTCTGTCTCACCGGGAAGCCCCATCATAAAGAGCCCCTTGGCCCTGAT
>JACRQA010000093.1 GCA_016222915.1 Nitrospirota bacterium
GGAAAGAAGTGTTATTTAAAGTGTCGGTCACGGAGACCAAAAAGAAGAACGTCCCGCCTGTAGACGATGAACTTGCGCAGGGCGCCAACTGCAGCACTGTGGAAGAGTTGAGAAAAACGATCCGCGAAAACCTCAGCAAGAAAAAAGAAGGCGAGATCAATCTCAATTATAAAAAAGAGATCCTGGATGAACTCATCAGGAGGCATGATTTTGATGTGCCTACTTCCATGGTTTACGGAGAAATCGAGTCCATGATCCATCATGAAAAACAGGACGCTGAGAGACGGGGGAGAGAAGTAAGGCCTGAGGCGGAATTGGCAAAGGAATTTGAGGCAAAGGCCAGGGAAAATGTAAAAAGCGTTCTCCTTCTGGAGGCAATCGGCAAGAAAGATAAAATTGAAACAACCGATGAGGACGTTAAAAAGGCCATAGAGGAGATCGCAACCCGCAACAATCTGAAGCCCGAAGAGGTGACAAAATTATACACCGTAAGAGAAGGCTCAATGGATGCATTAAAGAGCAGGTTGTTCGCTGACAAAGTGCTGGAGATGATCCTGGAGAAGTCGACAATAGAGTAGTACCAAGAGTTAGGAGTCAGGAGTTTAAAAAAATTTGGATTGAATTATAATAATGATCAAGAGAAATATTCTTGACTTACTTTACAGGAGATAAAATGACTTTAATTCCCATGGTAATAGAACAGACCGGAAGGTCGGAGAGGGCCTATGACATTTATTCAAGGCTCTTAAAAGACCGGATTGTTTTCATAGGCAGCGCGATAGATGATAATATGGCAAATACCGTCATAGCCCAGTTGCTGTTTCTTCAGACCGAAGACGCTGAAAAAGACATCCATATTTATATAAATTCACCCGGCGGCGTGGTTTCATCCGGCCTGGCCATTTATGATACGATGCAATACATCAAGCCAGATATTTCCACTTATTGCATTGGACAGGCGGCCAGCATGGGCGCGCTCCTGCTTACGGCAGGCACAAAAGGGAAACGTTTTGTCCTTCCCCATTCCCGCGTGATGATACATCAGCCAATCGGGGGCTTTTACGGTCAGGCCACTGATGTTGAAATCCACGCAAGAGAGATATTAAAGATGAAAGAGACCCTAAACGGCATCCTTGCTAAACATACAGGACAGACTCTTGATAAGATTAAGGTCGATACGGAAAGAGATTACTTCATGTCGGGAAATGAGGCCAAAGAATACGGCATTGTGGATGAGGTAATAGAATCGATGAGGAAAGAGTAGCATTATATGAAAGAAAAAAAACCGGCAGAGCAATATGGCGATATTCTGAAATGTTCTTTTTGCGGCAAGGCGCAGAAAGAAGTCCGAAAACTCATCGCAGGACCTACAGTTTACATATGTGACGAGTGTGTAGGTCTGTGCAATGAAATAATGGCCGAGGAAATCGAAACGTCCTTCGATATCAACCTGTCCCGTAAACTTCCGACCCCGAAAGAGATAAAGGGTTTTCTTGACGATTATGTAATCGAGCAGGAGCAGGCAAAAAAAATACTGTCTGTTGCAGTGCACAATCATTACAAACGGATAAACAATCCCAAACAGTCTGACGTTGAACTGCAAAAGAGCAATATCATCCTTATCGGCCCAACAGGCACAGGGAAAACCATCCTGGCCCAGACGTTGGCCAAGATACTTGACGTGCCTTTCACCATTGCCGATGCCACGACCCTCACAGAGGCCGGCTACGTGGGCGAAGACGTCGAGAACATAATACTGAAACTCCTGCAGGCAGCCGACTTCGATGTGGAAAAGGCGCAGCGGGGCATTATCTACATTGACGAAATAGACAAGATCAGCCGAAAGACCGAAAATGTGTCTATCACAAGAGATGTGTCGGGCGAAGGGGTCCAGCAGGCGCTTCTGAAGATCATTGAAGGGACCGTGGCCAATATCCCTCCGCAGGGGGGAAGGAAACACCCGCAGCAGGAATTTATTCAGATCAATACCACGAATATCTTATTTATATGCGGCGGTGCCTTTGTGGGACTCGATAAGATCATCGAGGAAAGAATGGGAAAGAAAGTCGTAGGCTTTGGAGCTGAACCTGTAACTGCCGCCAAAAGGAAACTCGGCGAGACCTTAAAGAAAGTCCAGCCGCAGGATCTTATAAAGTACGGCCTTATCCCGGAATTCGTCGGACGTCTTCCGGTCGTTGCATCACTTGACGAATTGGGAGAGTCGGCCCTGATACGCATACTTACGGAACCGAAGAACGCGCTTGTGAAGCAATATCAGAGACTGTTTTCCTTTGACAATGTAAAACTGAAATTTGCTGAAAGGGCCTGCGCTGCAATAGCCAGGGAAGCGGTAAAACGCAAAACCGGGGCAAGGGGATTAAGGGCCATTCTCGAAGAGATCATGCTTGATGTTATGTTTGAAATACCGTCCAGGCCTGAGATTAAAGAATGTATTATCACCGAGGAAGTGATAACCAAGAAGGAAAAGCCGCTTCTTATTTATGAAGAGAAGGCCGAGTCTGCATAAGAAACGGTCCAGGCTGCGCTGACAACTCATACCCTTTCTTTCCCTTTTGTCAGCCCATGCACAATTAATTTCCTGAATTTTTCCCTGAGCTCCTCATCTTTGATATTTCCAATCGTGTTCTCAAGAAATCTCAAATCCTCATCAGTAAGCTCCGCCTCTTCTCTACGGAGAGAGGTATCCGCTTTTTCAGGAAGCCTGCCCAGTTTGAAACGGACGCCCTGCATATTGCAGAACCTGAGCTTTTCAGATATTTCTTCTTTGTAAAAACTCAAATGGTGCATCCATTGCGGGGTATCGACAATTATGGTAAGCGCTTTATCCCTGATCGTGTCAGGGAATGTGTGGGCGGCAATAGCCGGGCCTACGATGTCGGTCCATTTTCTTCTGACGGCAGTCAGAACGATTCCGCTTTCTATACCAAGGCCTTCAGTAAATTGTCCGAGGATTTTACGAAGAGGGTCCATAGGCGTCCAAATGAAGGGGGCCATTCCCAGGTCCCAACTGCCCGAACAGTATTAAAGGTTTAAAGCTGTCGGGACCTGATGTTTATTACTTATACTGCCTTTTTGATTTTGCCGGAACGAAGACACCGGGTGCAGACGTATTCTCTTCTTACGCCATGATCGGTCTGGACTTTGACCCTTTGCAGGTTCGGTAAAAAAATACGTTTCGTCCTGTTATTTGCATGGCTGACATTATTGCCGGTGGTCCTTTTCTTCTCGCAAACTGAACATACTGCCATCTATTTTTCCTCCTATCGATCAAATCATTAAGATTATAAATCCTGTCCATGAAATCAGGCATCCTTCATGATGTCTGACATTGCTTTATAAAGAGAGGTTATGATAACATTAATCCGGAAAAACTTACAACCCAAATTCAGGATTAGATTCCAATATAACAGGTCTCTATTTAACAGACAATCGGGTTGTTTATTAACTTTATTATTCATTAAGGGAAAGATGGCTGGAATAAGAATCTACGAATTATCCAAGAAGATCAAGGTCAGCAGCAAGGACCTCATCGCCAAGCTGGCGGAGATGGGAATAAGTGTAAAATCCCACATGTCAAACATCGATGAAGATACAGAAAATAAACTGACCGATATCTTTCTTAAGCAGCCCCCCATCACCGAAGGGAAACCCACCCCATCCGTGGGCAAAGAAGCAAAGCCTGCTCCCGATGAAGTCAAACCTTCCAGGGAAGCTGTCAAAACTCAGGGGAAATCACCCGTCGGTGAATTGAGAAAAGACAAGAAGGGAACAAAACCCCCTTCTGCATTAAAGTTACCGAAAATAAAGATGCCTGTTCCTGAGATACCGGTCGAGGCGCCGGGGAAAGAAGAGCCTGTGGCCGTTGAAGAAGATGAGATAATCGTACCCGACAGGTTCAAAAAAGAAGTTGAGAGCGAAAAGCTGGCCAAGTTCAAGAGCAAGCCGGGAATGCAAAGGGCTTTTGATTCCATCAGGCGGGTAGAAGTAACCAAAAAAGGGTTCGATTTCAAACCTCACTTTAAAAAACACGATAAAAGGCCTCAGGCCAAAGTGGTCGATGAAATTATCGCGCCGATGCCTACGGTGCCCAGGAAGCGTGTTATAAAATTTCAGGAAGGCGCCACGGTAAAGGAGTTTGCCGACCTTATAGGACAAAAGCTCAATGACGTAATAAAAAAATTTATGGAGCTCGGCTACATGCCTACGATAAACCAGCCCGTAGACGTCGATGCTGCACAAATTGTTGCAGAGTCTTTCGGATTAAAACTTGAACAAATAATCGCCGAAGACGAGGAGGCCATGCTGGATGAGGCGGCAGTCGACGAAGCCGCGCTGAGTCCTCGTCCTCCTATTGTAACGATCATGGGGCATGTAGACCACGGGAAGACCACACTGCTGGACGCCATTAGAAAAACCAGGGTCACTGAGACGGAAGCCGGAGGCATAACGCAGCACATAGGAGCTTATAAAGTAAAATTAAAGGACAGAGAGATCGCCTTTCTTGACACGCCCGGACATGAAGCATTTACCATGATGAGGGCCAGGGGGGCCAAGGTCACGGACATAGTCGTCCTTGTTGTCGCCGCTGATGACAGTGTCATGCCCCAAACCATTGAAGCAATCGACCACGCAAAGGCGGCAAAGGTGCCGATTATAGTGGCGATCAACAAGATAGACAAACCTGAGGCCAATATCACAAGGGTGAAGAACGAGCTTGCGCAATACGACGTGGTCCCTGAAGAATGGGGAGGGAAGAACATCTTTGTTGAAGTTTCCGCAAAGCAGAAAATCGGCATTGAACAGCTCCTGGAGATGATCATCCTGCAGGCAGATATGATGGAGCTGAAGGCCGATTACAACAGGCCTGCAAAAGGTACCATAGTTGAGGCCAAGCTTGACAGGGGAAGAGGCCCTGTCGGCACTGTTCTTGTCAATACCGGCATGTTAAAAGCAGGCGACTCATTCCTTGTAGGGACGATTGCCGGAAGGGTCAGGGCGCTCATAGACGATACAGGCAGGAAGATAGATAAAGCCGGACCCTCGACCCCGGTTGAAGTTATTGGTTTCCCGGATGTCCCCCAGGCAGGCGATATATTCGTAGTGATGGATGACGAGAGGAAGGCCAGGCAGATAGCCCTGAACAGGCTGCATAAGCAAAAAACCGCGGCCATCGTTCAAAAGAAAAAACTTACCCTCGACGACCTTTATGAACGGGTAAAAGAAGGAGAAATCAGGGACCTCAATATTATTCTCAAGGCCGATGTCCAGGGTTCCGTCGAGGCGGTCAAAGACGCCCTTTCCAACCTGACACACCCGAATGTCAAGGTAAATGTAATTCATACCGGAACAGGCGGCATCAATGAGTCCGATGTTATGCTTGCTGCCGCTTCAACCGCTATTATAATCGGATTCAATGTGCGGCCTGACGCCAAGGCCACCGCGCTTAAAGACAAGGAAGGCGTTGACGTAAGGCTATATAATATAATTTACGAAGCCATAGACAATATTAAAAAGGCCCTTGAAGGCATGCTGGAGCCTACTATTACCGAGAAGGTCCTTGGCAGGGCCGAGGTAAGAAGTCTCTTCCAGATATCCCGTCTCGGGACTATTGCCGGATGTTATGTTCTTGATGGAAAAATCGCCAGGTCAAGCGTAGGCATCAGGGTAATAAGAGACAACATTGTGATCTATGACAGCAAGATATCATCTCTTAAAAGGTTCAAGGATGACGCAAAAGAAGTCCAGGCGGGATATGAATGCGGAATCATGATAGAAAACTTCAATGACATGAAGGTCGGCGATATACTCGAAAATTATATCAAAGAGTCGGTAGCCGCCAAATTTGAATAAGCCATGACCCAAATAACTCAGGATGCACTGAATTCCAAATCCCAATCATCAATCATCAAATAAATCCCAAATTGAAAAGGCCAATTTCCAAACATCTCGGTAATTGGATTTTGTTTTTTGGTATTTGTTTGCAGTTTGGGATTTGTATATTGGAATTTTAAACATGATAGTCGGTCTCCTCACACTTGATTTACACATCTTCGAGTCCCACTCCTTGAAAGAAAAACGGTTCGTCATCAAAAGTATAACCGACAGGATAAAAAACAAGTTCAACGTCTCCGTCGCTGAAGTAGACGCAAATGATCTCTGGCAGCGGAGTGTCATCGGGATAGCCTTCGTCTCAAACGAGACCGTGATGGTGAATAAGGTTTTTGAACAGATCAAAAACCTGGTGATCAGCGTCCATTCCGTAGAATTGCTGGATTCGCAGATGGAATTGCTGTAGTTGGGATACAAGAAGCGCTCTCGGTCTTGATTTCTGTATCCCGGTATAAAATATCGATAGAACTGAAGGAGCATTAAATGCTGACCGGAAGAAACGACCCCTGCCCTTGCGGGAGCGGGAAGAAATATAAGAAATGCTGCCTGAGCAAGGCATATATAGAAAAAGGCGAAGGCAGGGAAGACATTATCAGGGCAAGGGTCGTACAGGACCTTTTGAAGTTCTTCAACCAGAACTTCGCAGACAGTCTTGCAGACGCGCGTGACATATTCTGGAATGATTTTGTTCCTGAAGAGCATTTGGATGACACGACCCTTCCCCTGGCGGACACAAACTTCTGGGAGTGGGTAGTACATGATTTTCTGATCGATGAAGAAGATGAAAAGACCCTCATCGACCTCTACCTGGAGAGCGGCAGCAGAATATCAATCGATGAGCACAGGGTGTTGTCCATGATGAATAATTCCGTCATAAGCCTTTATGAAGTACAGGAGGTGTTCCCGGAGAAAGGACTTCTGCTGAAAGACCTGTTGCTCGGCGGCGAATACGATGTCAGAGAGAAGGCCGCCACAAGGAGCGCGAGGAAATGGGACATCTTTGCGACAAGGCTTTTATATGTCGACGGCGTATATATTATGAGCGGAGCCGTCTATCCTTATCACCTGAAACAGAAAGCATGGATACTTAAAGACATCCATGCTTCGTTTGAGGACTACAAGGAGGACTTCCCGGATGATGCTTTGGATGTGTTCTTAAAAACGAACAGCGACCTGTTCAATTACCATTGGTATTACCCTGTTCTGAATCCGCCGAAATTGGATTTTGCAACAACGACCGGCGAGCCGATGTTGTTCTCAAAAGCCATATTCAGGATCAAAGACAAAAAGGTTGTGATAAACGGTTTACAGAAGGTAAAAGAATTTGAGCAGGACAAAGATGGTTTTATATGGCTTGCCAAACAAAAAAAAGACGGCGGCAGAACAGTGCTCGGCAATATAGAGATCAAAGGTGATAAATTAATACTCGCCTGCAACTCAAAGAAACGCCTTGAAAAGGGAAAGAATCTTATCATAAGGAATACGGCCGATGCGGTCATCCACAAGGCGGACACTTTTCAGGACCCGGTTGAAGCCGTTAAATCACTCAAGGACAGTCCCCCGGATGATACTGAGGACCATATTCCAATGGAGGTGAAACAGCGGATATATTCGCAATTCATGCAGGGACACTGTGAAAAATGGTTGAATGACAAGATCCCGGCGCTTGACGGCAAGACCCCGAGACAGGCAGTGAAAAGCGCGGACGGTATTAGAATGGTAATTGAACTTCTGAAATCCTTTGAAAATATCGAAGAGCATAATAAGCATGAAGGCAGGCCTTTTTATGACCTGTCCTGGATGTGGGACAGGCTGGGACTACAAAGAGATAGATAAGTGGATTACTGTTTGATTTATGAGTAAAATAAATGACAAATATCTAAGGAAAGAGTGACATACAATGCATCCATTTAAACGATCATCAAGGGTAAGCGAATCGATCAGGAAAGAAGTCGCTGATATCATAATGAATAAAATCAAGCACAAAGATCTCGGCTTCGTAACGGTGACGTCCGCGAAGGCAAGCGACGACCTGAAACATGCCGTGGTTTATGTGAGCGTGCTGAATGTTGAGGAGGGAGAAAAAATAATAAAGAAACTCAACTCAACGGTGTCTTTTATAAAGGGGGAGCTCGGCAGGAGGTTAAAGCTCAGGTGTGCGCCGACAATCGCGTTTAAGATTGACGAAACAATTCAATACGGGATGAAAATCGACAAACTGCTGGACGACATCAAATCTGAAAGGAGCGCCCCCAACGACGATGAAGATCTCTTCTAAACTTCTCAACCTGATCAGGCAAAATAAATCCTTTCTTATAGTAGGCCATATCAATCCGGAGGCCGATTCCCTTGGAGCGTCGCTGGCCCTTGCGCTCGGCATAAGGAAACTGGGGAAGAAGGACGTCTGTGTCCTCAGCAGGGACCCCGTGCCCGATACACTGAAATTCCTGCCCTCATCAAAAATTGTCAGGCAGAATCCGCCCGCCAGGGAATTTGATGTTGTATTTCTGGTGGACTGCAACGAAATAAAGCGGACAGGCTTTGAAGGGTTCA
>JACRQA010000082.1 GCA_016222915.1 Nitrospirota bacterium
ATCTCTGAGATTGACCAGTCCCATGGACTGCAATAACGGCATATATGCAATCACCGCCACGGTTAGTGAGACAGCCACAATGCACGAAACTATATATCTCCTTATTTCCAGGGATGCTATCTTCCGTAACCCGTAGGAAGCAATAAGTGTAACCATCGGGAATACAACCATTACATAACGAGACCTTCTGATCTGTAAAATTATTATCAATAATACGAGCCATGATATGATCAAAAATTTAAGGTCCCTCTTTTTAACGGCTTCATACAGAGAATACAAAGCTGCTATGGTAATAAAAGGATGGACCTGATATAAAAAGGTTGAAACAAAGCTCTCACCCCAGCGGCCTAAACCCGGGGCCTGATATTCGCGTAAAAAATTCATTTGGTCCAAGATAAAATCATATTTCAAATAAACCACCATGCTGACCAATACTCCCGTGATCAGAGCAACCGATATGCCGCAATTAATGTAATTACGGAAACCTGGCGCTGCCTCCGGAGTCTGCCCATCTGACCCCTGCCCCCTGCCCCCTGCCCCCTGCTTCAGAAATACCAGAAACACGACCGCGAGCACACACAACACCACCCAAGCAGAATATTTAGAAAATACAGTGCATAAAAGGGACGTGGCCCATACAGGGACCCATACACCTCCCTTTTGCAATGCCATGATAAACACATAGATTGAAAAAATAAAGAAAAACATGGTGGGAACATCCACCAGCATAAGCGGGGTCTGTGAAAAAATATATGGCTGTAAAAACCTGGATGAAGGACCTTACCTCCCCAAATATTTTAAATATCAGTCCATATATGAAAGGGATGAGAGGCAGGTCGGTCCATGCATAAATGCCCTTTCCCCACTCGGAAAAGAAGTATGAAATGCCGTACACTTCCAGATGCTTTGCCTGTGTAAAATACCGGGAGGTATCGATTATGACCTCAGGCACTTTCCAGAATACGGCACAAATTGCGAATGAGACAGAGAATAGAAATAATGAAGGCCACTGACGTGTTATCGGTGAGTTTAAAAGGGAATATGCAAAGATTGTCCCGATTAAAATTATCAGGACCGCCCAGCCCGGCACAGCATCTGCAAAAGCCCACTTCCAGCTTGTAAGCCGGTTGTCATCGGCACTGCGGAATATATAAAGCAGCAAAAAAACAGATATGGTACCAAGAGTAATAGATAATATCTGCCATTTTTTTTTAAATAATGCCTCAGGAATCACTTAGTATTCGGGGCCTACCAGGACACTACTTTGTCGCAGGAAAAGATATCGTCGACAACGGCTTCATACGATATCCCTTTTTGTGAAAGCTTTACAACCTTTATCTCATGGTCTTTTGACTGCGCGTCAATGATGCTTTTAGTCAGGTCCGTCATGCCGTTATTAATAATATGAAGTATTTTCATTATAAATTCCTGTATGTCCTTTGAGGGCAGATTAAACGGTCTAGAGAACTATGACCCTGTCAGCCACATGATTCATTGTGGCATTGTCATACTGGCTCCCGCAAACGATCTTATCGCAAATGCCTTCCTTGGATATCCCGTTCTTCTGGGTCGTATAATCACAAAAACTCATGCTGATCCCCGAATTCTTACAGAGGCCCTTAACCTTTGAATTTGAAAGGAGCTTTACCCCGGCATCCATAAAAAAGACAATGACCTCGTGCCCCTTTGACAGGGCCGCCTTAGTCAGCCCTATCAGGTCCTTAGCATGTCTGTCGGTGTTTACAAGAATACCGAGTTTCAATAGATTAATTCAGCACTATTATTAATTGTTATTTGAAACCGCTCTTTGGAATACGCTGATAAGTATGAGGCCCGGGCTGATGACACGGCCCGGGCCCCGTTAAGGACTATTTTTTCTCTTCTACTATTTTCCCTACGATCGGGTATTTCTTAAAGTCCAGTCCGCTCCATTCACCCCATGAGCCGACATAAACCTTTACATTCTTATAACCCAGCACATGTCTGAGTACGAAATAAGAGTTGGAGGCCTTTATGCCGCCCTGACAGTATGCAATGATTTCTTTATCTTTCGTGACCCCTTTTGACTCATAAACAGCTTTTAAGTCAGCCGCAGATTTAAGTGTGCCGTCTGCGTTGAAATTGAGCTTGGAATCAAGGTCAAGGGCGCCGGGTATATACCCCACCCTTTTATTCTTATCGTTATTTACTTCTCCCTTAAATTCCCCTGTGCCGCGGGCGTCCACGAGGGCCACTTTAGGATTGTTCAAATTCTTTAATACATCATCAGCGACTATCCTGATAGACTCATCGGTAGCGCCGACCTTGTAATTGCCGGGCTGCGCCTGTTTCATGCCGCCTTCTGAAGGACGGTTTTCCTTGTTCCATTTTGCAAGACCGCCGTTCAGATAGCTGACGTTCTTGTGACCGAAATACTCCATCAGCCAGAATGCGCCGAGCGTAAAAACACTCTCACCGTCCGGACCGTATAACACCACATGATCATTGTTATTGATGCCGAGCCTGTTCATCATCCCCTCAAACTGTGCCTTGTCAGGGGGGTTAGCGCTGATGGTGCCCATCAGTGCGCCGATGCCCATATAAACTCCGCCCATAATGTGCTTCTTTTCATAACTTTCCTTGGCTGAAGGCCAATTGTCTACGAATACAACTTTTACATCTTTCAGATTGTCCGCAAGCCACTGTGTTTCGACTACCTTACTTACATCTTTCGCAAAGGCATCCTGGTATCCTGCAAAAAGAGACACCATAAACAGAATTGAAACGATACTGATGACTACTTTTCTCCTCAAATGCATTTTTCCTCCCTTTAAAATAGATGTGATAAGCGGTATGGCTAATGCTCAAAGTGAGTGCCATCATATTAAATAATACCGTGCCGATGTATGTCAAGAGATATAAGGAACACATATTACATGAAAAAAAACATTTATATAATTTATCCGGGCAGTTGAGCCGCTGAATCATCACACGGTATTTTAGTTTAACAACTTTTTTTCATTGCACGACAATTTGATTAAATGTCCGCATCTGATAAAATAGCGCAATGAAAAAAAACACCTATACAGTCCCGGCAGGAACGATGCCGGAGCGGCTTGATACATATATCACTCCCCTGAGTAATCTGACCCGTTCCTATATTCAGAGGCTGATAAAAGAGGGGGCGATTACGGTCAATTCTCATTGTGAAAGGGCACGCTATACGATAAGGGAAGGAGACGTGATAGAGGTGGCCCTCCACAACGAACCGGATGGGACCCTGGCTCCTGAAGACATACCCCTGGACATTCTATATGAAGATCAATGGATGGTCGTCGTCAATAAACCTCCCGATATGGTCATCTATCCCGCTGCAGGCAACAAGAGCGGGACTCTCATGAACGCCCTGGTCTCACGATGCGATAAACTGGCTTCCGTCGGCGCGCCGCTGCGCCCGGGTGTGATCCACCGCCTCGATAAAGACACTTCCGGCGTTATCGTCATTGCAAAGGACGATGCGGCATATCATAAGCTCATTGCCCAGTTCAAAGAACGGAAGGTCGAAAAATATTACCTGGCCCTCGTTTTCGGAAGCCTGAAAGAGCAACGGGGGGAAATACGCACCCTTATCGGCAGGTCAAGATGGAACAGAAAAAAAATGTCCGTAAAAACGGACAGGGGGAAAGAGGCGATTACGAAGTATGAGGTAATAAAAAGGTTACGCTGCGCTTCCCTTGTGAAAGTAAGGATCATCACCGGCAGGACCCATCAGATAAGGGTACACTTCGCCTTCCGTGGACATCCGGTCCTGGGGGACAGGACATACGGCAAGAAAACGGAGCTTCCCGCAGATGGAACGGTCATTGGATTTCCCCGGCAGATGCTCCATGCCTGCAGCATTAAACTGGAACACCCGGCCGGCGGAATGCCGATGGAATTCACCGCGCCGATGCCGGAAGATATGGAGAAGGCGGTCAAAGAGCTGACCCATGCCTGTCCAGTCAGGTAGTCCTGGTTTTCAGTAGTGATGCGGGACCCTGAGGGGCTGTGATGAGACAATAATTTCTTATTGAGGACACGAATTCCAGATAATCCGGTGGAGGGTTGACCAGCTCGACCCCCATGCCTGAATAATCTTCATCCGCTTTTACTACCCTTCTTACTTTGACAATGAGCTTTAACTTACCTTCCCTGAATGGGACGTAAACTATGCAATATGATTTAAAAGGATTAAGTGAGTCCGTTTTTGATTTAAAAGGAAGGGACTCGTCCGCTTCTATATACATGCCGTTTATCGAGAGGTCTGTCAGAGTGCCTGAGTGGCCCTCATTATTGAAGAAATAATTCACCTGAATATTTACTCGTATTCTCTCATAGGCCCTTTTCTTTAAATAAAAACTTACCATTTGCCTGCCTCTTAACAACTCCGCTGACTTGTCAGGACATCTGTTTTGCATTATGCAATATATATGCCTTTCAGAAAATATTATTATATCCTGCGTTATTAATTCCTCAGTAGCATTCAACGATGCCAGATTGACAATAGACATGGCCAGTTTGGCATGATAGACTTTTCCTATTATCAGTTCCCGACATGACAAACTGTGCTTACTCACTTCAGGTTTTTTCTCCGGCAGCCGAAAGGGATAAAGTAGAAACAGTTAAACCACGTTAAGCGAAAAACTTTGCAGCCATGAGAAAAGCTTTAACAAGAATCGTCATCATAGCAATCTTATTATTGACCGGGGGCCAGTTCACATTATTGCTGCCGGGCGTTCTGTACGCCTTTCATGAAGGCGGGGTGGGATATTGCGAGGGCTGCCATGATTTGCATGGTCCATTGCAGGCCAGGATACCGGACACGAGTGAAAGTGATGCCCTCATCCCTGATACGTACATGCTTAAAGGCTCTGACGCCAGTTCAACATGCCTTATATGTCATGCCGAGGCAGGAGCATTTTACAATATTTTCAGCGGGGACGGCTCACGATATACGGCGGGCGGGGACTTTTACTGGCTGAAAAAAACCTTCGCATCTACCGTCAATGGGCGCATATATCTGAGCGAGGGCGACAATCACGGCCACAATGTTATTGCCGCTGATTACGGCCTGGCCGAAGACAGACTATCGGACTCGGCGCCCGGAGGCGCATATCCTTCATTTTCGATGGGATGCACCAGTTGCCACAATCCGCATGGGACTATAAGCGGAAATGCAAACAACAGCAAACCCATTGCGGTATCCGGTTCATACGGCAGTGTCGCCCCGCAGGGGACTATCGCCGGAAATTTCAGACTGCTTGGCGGCATAGGCTATGACGGCGGCAGCTCGT
This sequence comes from Nitrospirota bacterium, assembly GCA_016222915.1. GTDB lineage: Bacteria > Nitrospirota > Thermodesulfovibrionia > UBA6902 > UBA6902 > UBA6902. Next base: position 5,313 of record JACRQA010000082.1, read on the forward strand.
CCGGCGGAATTTCTTTTGCCAATCCTGCACCGGTGGCTGTAGCGCATCAAAGCAACTGGACCGAGACAAACACCAATCACACCGCGTACGGCTCAGGCATGTCCGAGTGGTGCGGAAACTGTCATAATGAGCTGCTGAGCGGAAGCGACAAACACCCGGCAGGCAACAGTGCCAGGTTAAGCAACGCTATAGTGACAAATTACAACATATATATAAAAACAGGCAATTCCCGGGGGATGCAGGCCGTCTCGTATCTTTCATTAGTCCCGTTTGAATTGGGCACAGCCGATAAGTATCTGCTGGACCCTTCGAGTTCGTCAGGTCCTGATTCATTCGGACAGGCAAACGTAATGTGCCTGACCTGTCACAGGGTACACGCCTCGGCTTTCCCGTTTATAGGCAGATGGGATTTCAAAGCCACGTTTATCTCTGACTCGCACCCCGGCCCCGGTGACAGCGGGGTGTCCGGCAACGACGTCCTGAACAGCTATTACGGCAGGGATATGGTTGCAGAATTCGGTCAATACCAAAGACAACTTTGCAATAAATGCCACGTTCAGGACTAATAGGCCCTACTCACTTTCGTCGCTATTGACGGGATAACTGATATAGAACACAGCGCCGCCTCCGGGATTATTGCCTACGCATATCTCACCGCCGTGCTGATCAAGGATCCGCCTGGTAATGGCCAGCCCCAGTCCCGTCCCCTTCGGCTTGGTCGAACAGAAAGGCTGGAATATCTTGTCCTTTACCTCTTTATCAATACCCCTGCCCGTATCAGAGATAGTGATTTGTATATAGTTCAGGTCGTCAATGTAATGCGTTGCAACCGTTATTGTCCCTCCATCCGGCATGGCCTCAAAAGAATTGAATATCAGATTGAGAAATATCTGCTGCAGCTGATATGGGTCAGCAATAACGTCAGGGACCTTCTTATCAAAATCTCTCACAAAATTTATTTTTGAAGGAGGGGTAAATGAGACATGCGGATGCTTCATGGAGAACTCGATAGTCATATCGAGGACATCATTTATATTTACAGACATCAACTCGGACTTGGGAGGCCTTGTGAAACTGAGGAAGCTGTTCAGCGTCTGCTTGATCCTGTCAATTTCCTTAATAGCTCCGGATGTTATGGCGCTGTCTTCTTCGGAGAACTGATGCTCCTTTGCGAGCACCTCTATCGAGGCCCTGATCCCGGCAAGAGAGTTCTTTATGTCCTCGGCCAGTCCCTTTGTCAATTGGGCGACTACATTCAACTGCTCCGCCCACTGGAGGGTCTCTTCAATGTGCGTGCGCTCAGTAATGTCCTGTACCGTCCCGATTATCCGCGTGATGTCCCCGTTTTCATCAAGCTTGGCCTGGCCCCTGGAGTGTATTGACCTTATCTCTCCATTGGGACGGATGATCCGGTACCTGGTGTTATATTTATCTTTATTGGCCAGCATATAATCGATCAATTGCTGCAGCGGACCTCTGTCGTCAGGATGGACGCGGCTGATTAAATTATCAATGGTCGGTTCATAATTTTGCGGATCGACACCGAAAATTTTGTATGTCTCCCCGGACCAGAATATTTTCCCGCTCAACATGTCTCTTTCCCAGAAACCTAAATGGGCGACCTCTGCGGCCAGCGCATAGCGGGCCTCGCTCTCCCGTAAATTCTCTTCCGACTTTTTACGCTCGGTGATGTCCCTGAAAATCCCCTGTATCACCCTCTTCCCGCGGATTTCGGTTATGCTGGCGCTAATGTCAACCGGGATTTTATTGCCTGAGGTATCAACCACAAACAGGTCCCTAATGACCACATCTCCTTTAAGAACGCTTTCACTGAAAATGTTTTTATACCTTTCGGCTTCTTCAGGGGGATGAAGCCGGCTCTGATGCATGCCTATTATTTTTTCAGGAGGGAGTCCCAGCATTGTGCAGGCTTTTTTGTTGACGTCAAGAATAATGCCGGTATCAGCGTCCGCCACGAATATCGCGTCATTTGCAAGCTCCATCAGCTTGCGGTATTTTTCTTCAGACCTTCGCACCGTTTCTTCAGCCCGGCGCAGGTACCGAATTGGCACGAGGCGTAACAGCAGGAATGCGCCCAGAGCGAGAGATAACATGAGGACAGCGAGCATCCCGGTCTGTCTTAGTATGGGATAAAGAGAGCGGCGGATCTCAACTCTTCCGACAACTATTCCCGAATCGAATATCGCCGCTGAACGGGTGATTACAGGAGGTTCCAGGACGGTGACATTCTCTGCAATAAGCTCATTTTTATTATTGAAGACATGCTGCGTCTCGGCAGGATGACCTTTAACGTTTCCCGACAGAATTTCCCTGAGTCTGACTTGTTCGTATTCCCACATGAGTGGATTGGAGCTGACTATCTGTGTAACGATCCTTGCCTTTATCCAGGCTTCGGTCTCAAGACTTCCTGATTCATGCTGATAAGAAATCAGGAAGAAGCCCAGCGGGACAACAACGGCCCCTCCCCCCAAAATCATCCCTGCAAGCCAGGTAATGATTTGACTTGTTCTCCCGGTCTTCATATTAATTGTCGCGCTTTCCGAAGACAACGACATTGCCGGATTCTTCGAGTATCTTCCTGCCTTCATCCGAGCGGACAAAATCAATAAATTTCCGTACAAGCGCAGGCGGCCCTTTCCGGACCACGAGATGCAGCGCTTTAAAGAAGTGATAGCTCCCGTCCGACAGGGAACGAATGCCCGGCAGCACACCATTATATGCGAGCACCTTCATCCGGCGTTTCTCGGAAATGATCTGGGTCAAAGTAGAAAACCCGAAGGAGCCGGGGATTTTTTCGATCATATCAGCGGAGTCCTGATCAGTCAGCGCTATCAGCATCCCCTGACGCTTCAGTGCTGCGTCAACGGCTTCGTTCATCTCCGGAGAGATATTTTTTATGGAGAGGGTATCGGATTCCGACGCAGGTCGCAGCACCAGCCTTATGCGGGTCCCGTCAGGCCATTCCTGCATTTCTCCTCTGAATATTTTTTCAACTTCCCCGGAACTCAGCCCCGAAATGCTCATCCCTGCGCTTGTGACCGGCACGAGCGGGGTCCTGGCGTACTCGATTTTTTGCAGACCCAAAGAAAGCTCTTCATCCTTAAATGTCCTGGAAATCACCCCGATATCCAACGCTCCCTTTGCAACGGCGCTGATGCCGCCGGTGCTGCCTAAACTCGGCAGGACCGTTACGGTAATATCGGGATGCGCTTTCTCAAAAGCCGCAGCGAGTAATTTCATTGAGCCGAGCGCAGTGCCCGTGCCGCCTATTTTCAGGGTCTCTGCGGCAGAAACCTGCGGGCTGAATATAATGCTGCTACATATGAGAATAAAGAACAACAGCGACATGATAATATTCCTGGTTTCCATAAGCACAGATAAATCCCTCCTGGCGTCATTGAAATCTATAATTACTGTATCATATCAAATACGAAGAGATGTTTTTTGTACAACTGGGGGGGAGGATGTTCAAGGAATCAGCCTGCTGATCTTTTCTCGGCAGCAGATGTTTTTTGAGAGATGTACAGGTGATTTAACAAAGTGTTATGTGGTCATATCACCAGGAATATTAGTCATTGCCTTGAGATAATTAGTGATAATGGCTTAAGCCCTTACAGGCAACTGTTTGTTTATTCACGCATTACTGCCCATTACAATGATGATTGGCATATTCATTGCAGCCCGATGCTATAATTTTACATTAATACTTCCTTATGAGGTCATGAATATGAAGCAACTCTTACAGTGCCTTATCTACCTGATGTTCTTTTTATCAGGAGCAGCGGCGCTGATCTATGAAGTCGTATGGGTACGCTCATTAAGCCTCGTGTTCGGAGGGACCCATCTGGCGGTCACTACCGTATTGTCCGTTTTCATGGGAGGGCTTGCGGCGGGGAGTTATTTAATCGGCAAACGCGTTGATGCGATAAAAAATCCGTTGAGACTCTACGGGTACCTTGAGCTGGGCATCGCACTGTCAGCTGTAGTCTTTATTGTCCTCATGAATATCTATCCTTCCGTATATATCTTCCTGGTACAGGGGAAGGAAAGCTCGACGCTTTATCTCTCGTTCATCCGTGTTTTATTCGCATTCATTTCATTGATCGTGCCCGCGACCCTCATGGGCGGGACGCTGCCCGTGCTGACAAGGTTTGTTACGGGACATTCAAAAAGTCTCGGGACGCACCTGTCTTTTCTGTACGGCTTCAATACCCTTGGGGCAGTGGCAGGGACCGCAGCCGCGGGTTTTTATCTCCTCCGCTTCTTTTCCCTGAGTACAACGCTGAAGACGGCAATTGCAATGAATGTCTTGATCGGTATTGCGAGCATTGCTCTTCAAAAGAAGGCCGCCCTGCTCTTCAGCGCAACAGAAAATATTGCCGGACGTCCTGTGAAAGAAACGTCCTCTCCGCTTACCACCGGGAACACCCTTCCCTTTAAACTGGTCCTCTGGGGAATAGGCGTTAGCGGTTTTTGCGCGCTTGGTTATGAGGTCTTGTGGACGAGGATACTCACTATTGTTGTCGGGGCGAGCGTTTACGGATTCACGACTATGCTGGCCGCTTTTCTCACAGGCATTGCATTGGGCAGCAAGGCATACGGCATTTTCACTAACCTCTCCAGGGCAAAGGAGAAAGGGATTGAGCGGTCCATTTTAGGTTTCGGCCTTGTGCAGATCATTATCGGCCTTACAGCGCTCCTTGTCACGTTCTATATCCGTGACCTCCCTTCAGTCTCCATAGCGCTTTGGGATTACCTTGGTAAAATGAATATAGGGCTTTTCGGGGTTAGACAATGGACAAACCTCATCCTTGCATTTCTTTATATGCTTGTCCCCGCCTTTTTCATGGGACTGGCTTTCCCCTTTGCAGGAAAGGTCCACGCGGAATACCGGAAACTGACAGGCAGCGCAGTCGGCGAGGTGCTCGCCTACAATACGACCGGTGCGATCCTTGGCTCGGCGCTGAGCGGGTTTGTCCTTATTTATCTCTTCGGCATCGAGCGCTCTCTTCAGATGCTGACGGTCATAAATATAGGCTTCGGTCTGTTTATAATAGCAAGCCTCAACAAACAGAGGTCTCTCCTTTGGGCGACAGGGGTGTTGACGGCAGGGCTGGTCTGCTTCATGTCCATCGATACGACTCACTTGAGGATGTGGGACATGAAGTACTTCGCCATCTTCAGGACCAACCAGCCTGAGGTCTTCAGCACGCCGGAGAAGGTCAGAGAGGCCCTTGAGCATACGGACGTCCTTTATTATGCCGAGGGGACGGAATCGAGTGTGAGCTCAATTAAGATAAAAGGCGGGGTCCAGACATTCCTGACAAACGGAAGGTCCGAGGCGTCAACGCATCTTGCGGACCAGCAGACGCAATACACGCTCGGCCACCTCCCGATGCTTTTGAACAAGGACCCGAAAAAAGTGCTGGTAGTCGCACTTGGAAGCGGCATGACCCTCGGCGCGACGTCGGTGCATCCCTCAGTGGAGCAGGTCACCCTTGTTGAGATCGAGCCGAAGGTCATCGGCATTGCGCGGACCTTTGGAGAATACAATCATCATGTGCTTGATAACCCCAAGCTCAGAATAATCTTCAATGACGGAAGGAATTTCCTGCTTACGACAAATGAGAAATTCGACGTCATCACCGCCGACCCTATCCATCCCTGGTTCAGGGGGGCGGGATATCTCTATACGACTGAATATTTCAAGCTGGCCTCAGAGCATCTCACTGAAGGCGGGGTAATGGGCCAATGGCTGCCCATATACGAATTGACGGTTGAAAACCTCAGATCAGTTGTAAAGACCTTCAACGAAAACTTCACCTACACGATGATGTGGCTGAACCACAATGACGCCACGCTTGTCGGAAGCAACTCCCCCATACTGCTTGACGAGACCGAACTTGAGAGGCGTATTTCCGCGCCGGGGGTTTCTGAAGACCTCAGCCGCATGATGATGTACCCGGCGCGGGAGTTCCTAAGTTATTTTATATTGGGGCCGGAGGGGATGAAGGCCTTCGGCAAAGGCGGGACAATCAACACGGACGATAATTTATATCTTGAGTTTTCCGCGCCCCTTTCAATCGGAAAGTTTTATCTTATGGAAGAAAATGCGGACAGCATATCCCGCAGCAGGGAGAGTATCGTCCCATATCTTGCCCCGGCAAAAAACGACATCGCGAGACAGGAGCAGATGACTTACTGGCAGGCATGCGACAGGGCCGCAATGGTGTATGACCCGGCGCATGCGCTTTCCCTTGGAGGTAAATTCGATACCCCGGAGTTCAGCCGCTTGCTGAATGAACTTGATAAAAATTATCCATGGTATGCGCCGGGCAGGTTTTTAAAGAATGAATATCTCACAGAATTATCAAAAGAGCCGAGACTGCTTGAGGCAAGGTCTCTTATCGTCCTGAACGCAGGGGGTGAAAAAACAGAGCTTCAGCTCGCTGCTGTAATGAGCCCGGTCAGCAGCGAACTGGCTGTTATAGACTTTGTGGAAAGCAATGCCAGGGTCGTTTACGGGCAATTATATGTCCCCGGCAGGAACATCGATGAATTCATCAAACGTTTTGCAGGCGATGTCATGGCCGCCGTCAATGCCGCCTATATTGAAGAAGCCGCTTCTGCCCTGCGGCAGGGTCGTGGCGCTCCACCGGCAGACCTCACTGTAAAAAAGATAAGAGATGTCATCAAAATAAAAGTGCAGGAGCAGGAAGCGGCCTTCAGGCGCAAATGATTTTCCTTCGGGCTATTTGTTCTTCTTCTTTTCCAGCTTTGCCAGCTTCTTCTCTTTGGCCGTCTTCTGCGGTTTCTTCTTTACATCTTTCTTAATGTTTTCCGACTTTGCCATATTTGTTTCCTCCTGTTTTTAAAATTCAGGATTTTATAATACCTAAATTGAGAAGTTTTTTTTCACGAATTCCAGATATCCCTGGGAGGGATATAATATCTCAACACCCATTCCGCTGATGTCTTTGTTTGTCTTAATGAGATGCTTGACCATGACATGCTCAATTAATACATCCCGTTCGTTGCAAATAATAATAGGAAACAATGATCCCGGCGGGAGAGTCGTCCAGGACTGGATAAACATCCCATGTCCCGAAATATTTTTCACGGCGCCGGAATGATTGGTATTAGAAAAGAAATATCTGATACCTATATCGGCCGTTATTCTTTGAACGCCCCTTCGCTGGATCAATGGCCCTGACTCTTCCATGATATCATTTCTTCCGTACTGAGAAAATGTATTTTGTCCGGCACTATTTAACAAATAAACGGTCTCGGCAAATCAGGTCCCGGCATCACTCCCCGTAGCAATCGAAAATGTCCCCGAAGAAATCGACCGAGGACCACGGGGAAACGGCCCCGCTTATAGCGTCGCGCGCCCTGACCCGCCAGTACAGACCCAGGCAACTCGTCGGGAAAGTGTAAACAGTCCCGGAAGTCCAGCCTGATACGTATGCCGGGGAAGTGAAAGTGTTTTGATAAGCCACTTCAACATAATACTGGACGGGATCACCCTGTGGGTCGATAACAGCGTTCCACTGAAGTGTGATATTGACGGGACTGCCTCCGCTGTCAAAGTCCGGTTCAGGGACAAGTGAAACAGCAGGTGGTGAACCGGGCGACGTCACAATAAACGAATCAGTTTGCCATGCTGAAATCAGCCGCGAATCAGTACGCACCGCGTCCCTGGCCCTTACTCTCCAGTACCATGTTGATGCGGTCTGGACAGTTACATTCCAGCTTGCCGATGTTATCCAGCCGGAGTTGTAGTTGGGGCTGCTGTAAGCCGCGCTGTCATCTACCTCGACATAATACTCAGTATAGGAAGGCGGACCGGACACCGACGGCGCAGGGGACCACTCAAGCCGGACCAGCGCGTCAGTGGTGCTTGAAATATCAGGCTCAGGTATTATCACCGGGGCGGTCTGAACAGAAGGCGCAGGATAGTTGGTCAGTTTATCGATCTCGCCGGTGTGGCAATCGTAACAATAAATTGCAGGACCATTCCATATGGCCCCTGAATGGCAGGCGCCTGCACAGAAACCATAACCGTTCCCTGGCGCTCCTGCGGCGCTGTAGGAAAAATTAGTGACCCAATCGCTGTTGCTGGAGACCTCTATGCTTCCGTTCGCATGGGAGCTCCCGAAATGACATGTGGTACACGTCATCGGCAGCCATGACACGGCATGATGGTCGGAATTGATATGTTTAAGATGCGTCCCGGTGTTCGGCGGATTCCCATGACAGGACGTGCATGCAAGCGTCCCGCTGCCCCATGCAGGGTTTGAATATGCCGTCGGGCCGCCTGTACCGGCGCTGTTCTGCACATTGCTGTGACAGGATATATTTGAACATTGGCCGTATGAGTCGAACATCTCTGCAGTACCGCTGTAAGTCCCGCTGCTGACCCTGCCGTCATTTGCAAATGTCACGCTCACCTGGCTGTCTGCGTGCCTGTCCGCATACCCGGAATGACAGAGAGTGCAAGACAGATTGAGATCAGGGGCCGTGTCGCCTGTATGTTTCTTATGACTTCCAAGAGTAGGAGGATTGGCGTTTGTCGCCAGATGACAATCACCGCAATTTACACCTGCAGCGTCCCAGGCAGGTGTCGTATTTACTCCATTGCCCCATTTTGTTCCGTCAGGCAGCTCACCGTGGCAGTAGATATTAGAGCATGTTTTTGATCCCGCCGCAGGATCGATCACGGTTGTGCCCGGTCCACTGCTGTCATACCCGGCCTCTGCCTGCCCGTCGTATATCCCTCCGTTATAAACTCCGCCGAACAGCGAAAATCCCATGGTAATGTCCTGGGGTGCGCCGTCATTGTGTGCGGGACCGGAACCCACGCTGTTATAATGGCAATAATCACAGGGATAGAATTTATCATTCACATGCGTGTTATGAGCGCCTGCCGTGGCTGAGCCGGTTGCACCGGGATTATTGACAAGGCCGTCCGGTCCGCCGGTTGCCGTGCCGGCCACCGGGGGATAGCCGTGACATCCGTCACAGCCGGAGCCTTTGAACCCGTCCGCATGCTTGTGGCATACCGTGCATTTAAAGCCGGAGTTATGAGTATGGTTGCCCGATGAATTGTTTCTGTGGTACACCGTTTGTGTATGGCAGGCTTCACAGATACCGTCATATGTTGCGTCACCGTCGGCAAAGGAATTTGCCCCCGTCCTATTAAAAAACCGGACCGGCTTGTTTCCGCTGTTGGGGGTCTTGATCGTGCTTTCGACAAGATTCCCGTAAACTATCGCAAACGTGTTACCGGCAGCCGCCTTCGACAGGTCCATCGGTCCGGATATGGTCAGGGTATCGGAGGTATTGCCTGAGACCTCGTATTTAAATCTTATCTGTGCAGTATTGGGAATGACCACAAGCCCGCGGTATTTAATTGCGGTCCAGCCGGCCCCTGACTTAGTGAGCGTTGTTGCGGTAATATTTGTCGATGTGCCTGAGTAAAGATAGCTGGAGCTCCCGTATGTGTCTGCCTGTTTTTGATAGTGAGGGTTGTGGCATGTCTTGCATTCAATAGTCCAGTTTCCGTAACCATTGTCCGTCTGAACGCTGGAGTGGGTCCTCATGTAAGGCGCTTCTATGTCGTTGTGACAACTCCAGCAAAGTGCATTGAACTGGGTGTCGTCTATGTCCTGGGGGACATGTGATGTCCATGGAGGCAGCAGGGAAGGCTGTGTCCCGTAAACAAAATGGCATGAACTGCATCCGATGCTGTTTCCGCCGAAGTGGGGATAATCAAGGGCATGGCCCGTTGCAGGCATCAGACATGCTGCCGCCAGGGCTGATATTATGAAAACTATAATCATGTATTTTTTCATGGCTGTTAATGGTGTATCTCTTTATTTGCATAGCCTGGCCGATGTATCTTAAGGCGTCTATTGCAATATAAAGCCTCCTATCGATAGTGTTCCGTTACTCACTGTTATGGTCCCGTTTAGTATTGTATTGCCGCTGCTCACCGTATGACCGCAATCATATCCGCCGGCAAGTGAAACGCTTATGTTACGGTCCGCGACGAGGTCCCCATTCAAACTCGCGGCCTGGCTCATGATGACGGCCCCTTCTGCTGCGTTATTGTAAGCATCCTGAAGCGTGGCATAATATACCTCGCCCATCTTCACTGGCAGTTCCTGACAACCGGAAGCGCCTGCCGTTATGTAGTCAGACCTTGTCAATACCGCTTCGCTTCCATCCGCGTCCCTGACCGTAAGGCAAACGCTGTATGTGCCGGCTTCATATGTGTGGGACGGACTGACATCAGTGGAGTCTGTGGCGGCATCACAATTAAAATCCCATTCGTACGTCAACGGCTGGTCATAGCCCGAAGAACCATTGCTGAATTGCACAATAAGCGGCGCCGGCCCTGTGAGTTGGTCCCCGGTGAAATTCGCGTCCGGTATCGCATCAGAGATATTTGCCGTTGCTGCTGCAAATTCCGATGGACCGGTATTGCCTGTTAGCCTGAGCGTTATGTCATACAGACCATTTAATGCAAAGGTATGCCCCTGCGCCGGAACAGCGGATGAGTATTCATATGAACCGTCACTGCCGATGTCCCAGTCGTAACTGATGATGCAGCCGCTTGAAGCTGAAGCGTCAAGAATGACAGGTTGTCCTTCAACACCGGTATAAGAGGTCCCCGCATCAGCGATAAGCGGCGCCGACGCTGCCGTCAGCTCAACCTGAATGGTCTCCGTATCGCCGGATGCAGCGCTGACCCTCACGCTCCCGCTATAGGGACCTGCAGCCAGTCCGTCAACGTCCACTCCGATGTTTAAGGAAGAAGCTCCTGATACGGGCGCGGACCCTGACACTGCTGAAAGTGTTATCCAGCTTTCTCCTGTTTCTGCAGTCCAGTCCAGGACCGCGGCGCCGTTATTGGCAATGTCAACGGCCTGCGGGGCGGGGACAGTGCATTGCCCGTCCGTGTAAGAAAGAAGAAGCGGGGA
>JACRQA010000083.1 GCA_016222915.1 Nitrospirota bacterium
AAATGTCGCTGTCAGGGAGTGGGGTGATGAGATCATTTTTCTCAGGAGAATAGAAGAGGGCGGGGCTGATAAAAGCTATGGCATACAGGTAGCAAGGCTCGCGGGTCTTCCTGATGAGACGATAAAGAGGGCGAGAGAAATATTGTCCAACCTCGAAAAATCAGAGCTCAACGAACTCGGCGCGCCGAAGCTTGCCTACGCGTCTGATACAGCGATCTCCCAAACCCCCGGGGCCGGTCAGCTCGACCTTTTTGCCACACAGGCCGACCCGGTGATGAAAGAGCTTCTCGGACTCGACGTTCTCAGCATGACTCCCATCGAGGCGCTTAACAAGCTCTTTGAGATGAAGAAGAAGCTGGCGGACGGGAAGGGGAAATGAGTTAAGAGGTTATAGGGTTTTAGGGGTTAAAGGGTTAAAGGGTTAAAAGAGTTTAAGGAGTTATAGGAGTTATAGGAGTTATAGGAGTTATAGAGTTATAGAGTTATAGAGTTATAGAGTTATAGAGTTATTGTTTTGAATGGTCAATCCTTGAGTCTATGTAAACCCCTCAAACCCTTTAAACCCTTAATCAGCCTCCGTCACCCTGTCTTCCATAGCATCCAGCACAAACAATTGCCTATCCCCCCTTACCACTTTTCTTTTATGGCAGCTCTGGCAGTGAGTATTGACACCTTCTTTCAGGTGGCAGGCCAGGCAATTCTTCTCTTCCGGCTTGACCAGGTCGACCTCAAAGCTGTGCGAGCCGTGGATCATGTCCTTATGACAATCGGTGCACAAAAATTCATCCCGCACAAGATGCGAAACATGGTCGATCCTTATGTCATCCGTTTCTTCAATCAGCTTGTTCGCCGGGTGGCAATGTATGCATGCTTTCAATCTCGCGGGATTTCGCTGAGTGGCAAAGATCGTTAGATTGCGGGTCTTGCCCTTTACAAAGGACGTCAGGTAATTCATCCCGTCGAGGTGGGCCTTGAACTCACCGACAATCCCGGGTTCCGCATGGCACTCAATGCATTTGATTTTATTATGGCTCGACTTGCTCCAGACCAGCGCGCGTGTCTTCATCTGGTGGCATGTATAGCCGCAGAACTTATTAGTGCCGACATACACATAACCACCGCCGAACCCGATCAGCACAACCGAGGCAACGACAATAAGCACTATGAACAGCTTATTTCTATTTGGGCCGTTATTGTTAACACTCATCGTATCTTATCTCCCCAATTCCCTAAATACCTTTCTGCATCTTATAGGCTTTTCTCTCCATCTTGCCTGACCAGCCTTTGCTCTTTATGTCATCCAGGACCTTTGCAAGGTCTTCAGGTTTATCGTCTTTGTGATAATGGCAAAGGTTGCAGGAATTGGGCTGATCTTTACCGAGTGTTATTGTCTCATGCGGCGTCATCACCTTGAATGAATGATTATGAATGTCTCCGGGCGTGGCGCTCTTTGCCGCCGGCGCCATATGGCAGCCTATGCAGTTATTTGTGCTGTGAATGCCGTGAACGCCATGCTTCGCAACGTCTATGTGACAGTTTTTACATAGCAGGGAGCCGGGCAGTTTGGTCTGATACCTGTTGGAAGTTCCCTGCCTGTGCGTATAATGGCAGTCCCAGCATTTCACTCCTGTCTGCGCGTGCGTGCTTTTTTCCCAATCTATGTATTGCTGATGATGTTGCCTTGAAGTCCCGCCGTCAGGATTTACTCCGGGTTTTTCTGCAAAGAGAAAGTTCAATGTGCCGCCGGGTTTGTATCCCACCGGATATTCCGGATTTTGAAAGCCGAATAATTTCTCGGTGCTCTTTCCCCGCGTATGGCACTGCCCGCAGACCATCGCAGCGCGCCTGGGATCGAATATCTTGGCCGGGTTTACTATTGTCTTGGCCAGGTCTTCCCCTTCGGCATGGATGTGATTGCTTCCGGGGCCGTGGCATGCTTCACATGAAACGCCTTTATCTGACCACTTTGTGCCTGTATACGTGTCTGTTGCAGGATCGTAAGTGAATTCCGAACCCGTATTATGGCAGCCGGTGCAATTAAACTGGTAGGTCATTGTCTTGTCGCTCCAGTATTTACCGTCACCCGGTTTATGCTCCTTAAGACCGTGATAGTCGACCCATTCACTGGTCAAGGCATTCCATTGGACAGGCAATGTGTGAAGACCGCCGTTAGGGAATTCGGTGACGAACCTTTGCTTCCAGACGGAGCCGATCAGGTATTTAACCTTGTATGTATCTTCTTTGCCTTCCCGCCCGATTGTAGTAACAAAATATTCATCTCCCTTTTTAGACATCTTTGTTGTATAGTCGCCGACTGTGAAGGTGTTGTTTTTATCAAAATCCGCCACAACATTTTCGGGGAGGGCGTCCATGAATTTATACGGGTGCATAGTCGATCTCCAGCCTTCATATAGTTTCTCGTGGCAATCCCTGCATTTTTCAGCCCCTACATAAGTCGCGGGTTTGCCTCTGCTTACAGATTTTCTTGCGCAGGAGTTGATGATCAGCATCGGGACCAGGATTATCATCATCACTGCCGTTATTAACAAGGACCTTTTCGCGAACATAATATCCTCCTCTTTAAAAAATTTATATCGAATATGGAAAGATTATTTCTTTAATAAAGTCTTACACCTAATCGTGAAGATGGAATATGATATAAATCATATTCCATTTAACGTTATAGGCGACCTCTGCAATTTTGACCCTTCACTTTTAATCGCCGGAAAAGTTAATATAAGCCTTATTTTTAATTACTCATATATACGTATATCACTATATACAGGGAACAGGACAGATATATGAAATACATTGTTCTCGTTGGCGACGGGATGGCGGACCGGCCTCTGAAAGCGCTTGGATACAGGACTTGTCTGCAGAAGGCCCACACGCCCAATATGGACAGGCTGGCTGCTGAGGGTGAAGTCGGTAAAGCGAGAACAGTGCCTCCGGGAATCGATCCCGGATCAGATGTTGCCAACCTCTCCATTCTCGGCTATGACCCTTCGAAATATTACAGCGGACGCGCCCCGATTGAGGCTGAATACCGGGGGATAAAGCTGGGACCGTCAGACGTTGCTTTCAGATGCAACCTCGTTACTTTGAAATATGCTTCTGCCTCCGGAAAGGGTGGACATGACATTGGTAATGCGGTCATGCAGGATTACAGCGCAGGCCATATATCAACAAAAGAGGCTGCGCTGCTTATCAGGGACATCAATAAAAAACTTGGCGGTAAAGATATCAGCTTCTACGCCGGCATGAGTTACCGCCATCTTATGATTTGGAAAAACGGCATGGAAAAGATGCAGTGCACTCCGCCCCATGATATTTCAGGAAAGAAGACAGGCGCATATCTGCCGAAAGGGAAGGGAGCAGAGGAGCTTCTTTCTTTAATGAGAAGGTCAGCGGAGATACTAACTTCCCACCCGGTCAATCAAAAGAGAATCAGTGATGGGCACAATCCGGCAAACAGTATCTGGCTTTGGGGCCAGGGCAGGAAGCTGACAGTACCTTCGTTTAATGAAAAATATAATCTCAAAGGCGCGCTTATATCGGCCGTTGACCTTACGAAAGGACTCGGCATCTGTGCCGGTTTTGACATCTTAAAGGTAAAAGGCGCAACCGGATATATTGATACCAATTACATAGGCAAGGCCAAAGCCGCCCTCAATGCGCTGAAAAAATATGACATTGTATATGTGCATGTTGAGGCCCCCGATGAAGCCGGGCATAACGGTGATTTAAAGGCCAAGATGCAGGCCATTGAGGATTTTGACAAGAAGGTCGTCGGGACCATCCTTGAGGGGATAAAGAAGTCAGGGGATTGCAGTATTCTTCTTATGCCGGACCATTATACCCCGATAAGCGTCAGGACCCATACGAGTGAGCCTGTGCCGTTTGCTATTTACAGGAGTAACGGGATATCAGGTAAACCGAAGACGAAAGCCCGCGCCTATTCAGAGAGCATTTGCAGGATGAAAAATGTCCTTGTATTTGACAAGGGACATAAATTGATGGATTATTTTGTAAAAGGTAAATAGAATACATTTTGCATAAAAAGAATAATTAACCACGGAGGCACTGAGACACAGAGAAAGAAACTTTTAATTCTTGATCAGTTATTAAAGAAATCATTCATTCGTATCTCCGTGCCTCTGTGTCTCTGCGGTTAGTAACTATTTTGATTCCGGTTATCCGGGTTAGGAAATGAGGTGTAGAAGGTGGCTTTAATAGTTCAAAAGTATGGCGGTACCTCTGTAGCGAATACAGAAAGGATCAAGGCGGTTGCCGAAAGGGTTGTAGCAACCGCGAGACAGGGCAATAAAGTAATTGTCGTTGTATCAGCAATGTCGGGAGAGACGGACAAGCTTATAGGCTTTGCCCATGAAATTACTGAAAGGCCGGATGAAAGGGAAATGGACCTTCTGCTTTCCTCCGGTGAAAGAATCACAAGCGCGCTTACTGCCATTGCGATTCAGAAACTG
>JACRQA010000055.1 GCA_016222915.1 Nitrospirota bacterium
ATGCCGGGAGGCATCTGCACCGTCGAGAACAGCGCGTCGATACCGTTAAGCGAAGACGAGTCAATGGGCACTCCGATAACGGGAAGCGTAGTATGAGAGGCGATCACGCCTGCAAGGTGAGCTGCCGCGCCCGCACCCGCGATAATTACTTCAACGCCGTTCTTCTCAGCGTTCTTCACCAGCTTCAGGGTCCTCTCCGGAGTCCTGTGCGCCGAAGAAACAGTCATTTGATAAGGTATATTAAATTCCTTCAGCATGTCGCCTGTTTTATCCATGACCGGCAAGTCGGAATCACTACCCATAACTATCAGCACCTTGGCTTTCATATATTTATCTCCCATACATTAGTATTCAATATGTTAAAGTCACCTTGCATTTTAATTTCCAATATACAAAAACTAAATAACAAATAAAATCCAAATATCAATAATCAAACCCTGTTTTTAAGTCTTTGCTATTATAGATGAAAATATTTTCTTTAATTCTGTAGCCTCTTTAATAAGAGACAATCCATCACAATTATAATCGTCTGAATTTGTATCTACAATCAGTCTAAGCCAATAAGCTGCTTCTTTAGCTTCTTTCCTGCTGATCTTTATTCTCATTGCAAAATCTTTTTTGCTCAGAGATTCATTGGCTTCAATATAATTTGCTCCAACTGATCCTGATGCCCTGATAACCTGTTTTGTATATTCTATGTTTGATATATTTCCGGGAATCTTCTTAGAAAACAATGCAACGTCCCTGGCAAACTGATAAGTGCGTTCCTCTAAATCATACTTGCTCGACCTGTTTGTTTGGGTAATTGGTATTTGGTCCATTGAGATTTATTTGTAATTTGTTATTTGAAATTTGGAATTTTAAGAAAAATTAAATGTAAATTAATTTTTCTTTATCGCCTTGTCCGCAATATCTTTTCTATAATGCATTCCGTCAAAATGGATTTTCTCAATTGCCGCGTATGCATTGTCCTTGGCTGTCTCAATGTCCTTGCCCAGCGCAGTGACTCCCAGGACCCTTCCCCCTGCTGTGACTATTTTCCCTTTATGAATACTTGTTCCTGCATGAAAAACAACTACATCTTTGTCATTCTTAAAAGAAGCAAGGCCCTTGATGGTTTTCCCCTTTTCATAGGGGCCGGGATAGCCCTTTGATGAAATGACGACGCAGACCGCGGCCTCATCTCTCCATGAGACCTTTACTTCCTTTAACCGTCCCTCTGCGGTGGCCTTGAGCAAATCAAAAAAATCGCTGTCAAGCCTTGCCAGAATCGGCTGGGCCTCCGGGTCGCCGAAGCGGACGTTAAATTCCAGCACATACGGTTTCCCGTCACAAACCATTACGCCCACATATATTACCCCCCTGTAATCTATCCTTTCCTTCTTTAATCCCTTCATCATCGGGGCCACTATTTTTTTCATGATGTCCTTCTCTAATCCCTCTGTGACCACCGGCGCAGGGCTGTACGCTCCCATCCCCCCTGTGTTGGGGCCTTTATCGCCGTCAAAGATCCGCTTATGGTCCTGGGAGGTTGCAAGAGGGACAACGGTCTTGCTGTCCGTTAGTATCATGAAGGACGCCTCTTCTCCCTGCAGGCACTTTTCGATCAGGACCTTCCTGCCAGCATCGCCGAAGGCCCTGTCTTTCATTATCATCTTAAGGGCCTCCCTCGCCTCGTCGAATGTCTCAGCAACGATAACGCCTTTACCCGCGGCAAGGCCGTCTGCCTTGATCACAATCGGAACACCTTTGAGCCTCACGTATTCTTCAGCACGGAGATAGGATGTGAAGGTCTTGTATTCCGCAGTCGGGATGCCGTATTTGCGCATAAAATCCTTTGCAAATACCTTGCTGCCTTCAAGTCGCGCGCCCTTTTTGTCAGGGCCGAATATCCTGCGCTCTTCCTTTATAAAGGCATCGACCACGCCGGCGGTAAGCGGCACCTCCGGCCCGACAACGGTCAGGTCGATCCAGTTGTACTTGACGAAATCCAGCAGCGCCTCAACGTCGTCCGTCTTTATATCGATACATTCCGCAATCTCCGATATCCCCGCATTTCCAGGGGCGCAGTACACCTTGTCTACTCTCGGGCTCTGGAGGAGCTTCCAGACAAGAGCATGCTCCCTTCCCCCGCTTCCGATTACCAGAACTTTCATTTATTATCTCCTGTCATTCCGGCAGTCCTTAAGCCGGAATGTATCTTTATTTTCTGGATTCCCGCTCAAAAGACTGCCAACAGTAGGTGCCTTAGGCACGGGAATGACACTATTGAGCGTCTCATAACATTTATAACCAGACACCTTTAATGTTTAAAATGCCTCATCCCGGTAAATATCATCGCCATGTTCATCTCATCGGCAGCCGCTATGGCGTCATTGTCCTTGATTGAGCCGCCGGGTTGAATTATCGCTGTTGCCCCGGCCGCACCGACTACTTCAATGCCGTCCCTTGCAGGGAAAAATGCGTCAGAGGCGACAGCAGAGCCTTTCAATGATATGTTGCAATTAGAGGCCTTCATTGCCGCAAGCTTTGCGGAATCTACCCTGCTGGTCTGGCCACAGCCTATGCCGAGCGTCTGGTCTTTAGAGGAATATATGATCGCGTTTGACTTCATGTGCTTGCAGATCCTCCAGCCGAATGCCATCGCCGCGTATTCGTCATCCGTAGGCTTTCTCTTAGTCACGACCTTCAGGGATTTCAGGTCTTCAATCATTCCTGTGTCGCGTTCCTGCACAAGCAGACCGCCTTGTATCTTTCTCATTTCAAAGCCGGTGACGTCTTTTGTGATGTCCAGCTCAAGCAGCCTGATATTTGGTTTCGTACTTAAAAGCTTTAATGCCTCCGCATCGAATGCCGGTGCAATGATTATCTCGACAAAGAGGTTAAGTATCTCCTTTGCAGTGGCTTCGTCTACCTTCTTGTTTAATGAAATGACCCCTCCGAATGCTGAGATCGGATCGGTCTCAAAGGCCTTCTTATATGCTTCATGAAGGGAATCCGCAACTGCTGCTCCGCATGGGTTATTATGTTTCACGATGACAGCGGCAGGCCTGCCCTTGAATTCCTTCGCAAGGTCAATCACCGCGCTGGAATCAAGATAATTATTGTAGGACATCTCCTTGCCCTGGAGAATCTTTGCGTCAACAAGCGATAAGCCGCTGTACAATGGTTCTTTATAGACCGCGGCCTTCATATGAGGGTTCTCGCCATAGCGCAAACTGCTGAGCCTCGTATAACTCATGTTAAGGGTCGGCTGGAATATTACATCCGGTTCAGCCAGTTTGTTCAGGTAATTGGAGATCAAAGTGTCGTAACGGGCGGTATGGGAAAAGACCTTTCTTGCAAGATAGTATTTGGTCTCATAAAGCGCCTCGCCGTTGTTTGAATTCAGCTCATCCAACACTTTCGTATAATCAGCGGGGTCAACGATGACTATTACGTCTTTGAAATTTTTGGAAGCCGCCCGCAGCATGGTCGGCCCGCCGATGTCGATGTTCTCTATAGCGACTTCAAACTTCACGTCCGGCTTTGAAACGGTCTGTTCAAAGGGATAGAGGTTGACGACCACGATGTCTATAGGTTTGATGCCGTGTTTTTCCGTCTCCTCTTTGTCTTTTGGATTGTCTCTTCTGAACAGCAGCCCGCCGTGGACCTTCGGGTGAAGGGTCTTTAATCTGCCGTCCATCATTTCCGGAAAGCCCGTATGCTCTGATACATCTTTCACACTCAGGCCCGCGCCCTTCAATGCCTTCGAAGTGCCGCCGGTTGATAATATTTCCACGCCCAGCTTGCTGAGGCCTTTTGCAAATTCAATAATTCCCGCCTTGTCTGAAACGCTTATTAGCGCCCTTTGGACCTTAGCCATCTCATTCTCCTTAGATCACTATTGGATTATTAATAAAATGATTGAAAAAAATTTATTTGCGACCTAGCCGCCAGCAAAGAGGAGTGTTACTGCGTGATTATTGCCGCCGGATTCAGGGGTCCTCTCCGCGCTTGGTAAGACATTTTAGACTATTTATAGAAAAAAATCATGAGGGAATTCATTGGTAAAATTTTATGTCTCTACATAAAATTCTCATCTGTCTCCCAGTTTGAAGGATTATTAATAATGTATTCACGTATTTTGTGTAATTCATGCTCGTTGCGGATGACGCGTTCATAATAATTCCGTTGCCAGACGGGTACGCCCGGTGAATTGCGGATTTGGTTAATGCGTCGTGTAGAAAATGTTTTTAATTGACGGACAATTTCCGACAATCCCGTCCCGTTTGTAGGGGCAGGTTCTAAACCTGCCCTGTCTTTTGATAAACCCGCCCTGTTTTTCCCCGGTTGGTATGTTATTCCGGAATCGACATGCGCGACATCAACATGGGCGGGTTTAGAACCCGCCCCTACAATTGTGATTATTCCGTGGATATGATTTGGCATTATTATGAACGAATCCAACAAAATATTATCATTATGTGTCGGCAAATCATTCCATGTAATATCAACCATCCTGCCTGCATCATTCAACCGCATCTCTCTGCCGACAATATCGCCAAATGCGCATTCCCTGTTCTGCGTGCATATCGTCACGAAATACGCACCCGCCTGTGAATAATCATATTCCTTCAGCCGTATTGATCGACGATGATGAATGTCACGATTATACGTCATGTTGTTATACCGTAGGGGCAGGTTCCAAACCTGCCCTGTTTTTTAATAACCCACCCTGTTTTTCCCCGGCTGGCATGTTATGCCGGAATCGACATGGGCAACATCAACGGGGGCGGGTTTGGAACCCGCCCCTACGTCATATACCCCTTCTCCATCAAACTCAAATACGTCCCGTCAGCAATGACGATATGGTCGATGACATTGATCCCTATGACCTTGCCGGTCTCGACAAGTCTCTTTGTAATATCAATGTCGTCCCTGCTGGGGTTGGGGTCGCCGCTGGGGTGGTTGTGGACAAACAGGACCGAGGCTGCGGCCTCCTTTATAGCGTCCCTGAAGACTTCACGCGGATGTACAAGAGAAGAAGTCAGCGTGCCTTCAGATATGATTGTTTCCCTGAACACCCTGTTTTTCGCATCAAGCAATGCGCAGAGGAACCTTTCTTTTTTCAGACCGTAAAATCTGGGTCTGAAATACTCATACACCTCCCTGCTGTTTCTGAAAACAGGGGGCATAGGGCCGGAATCTTTTTCACACTGCAAAAGCCTCCTGCCGAGTTCAAAGGCGGCCTTTATCTGGGCGACCTTGGCGCTGCCGATCCCTTTGATATCTTTAAATTCAGCGACTGCTGCGTCTTCAATTTCTTTCAGGCTGTTAAAACGCATGAGGGCCTCTCTGGCAAGCTCAAGCGCGCTTTTGTCCCTGCCGCCGGTCTTTATTATTATAGCGATGAGTTCGGCGGTGCTCAGTCCGTTCGCGCCCCATTTGAGCAGCCTCTCGCGGGGCCTTTCATCCTCAGGCCATTCTTTTATGCTTTTGTGTTCCATGTCCCCAAAAAAGAAAATTTTATTGTGAATCAGTTACAGAATACAAAATTCAGTTCATGGTATGCAAGATAAATTTTACAGTGCGTCTTAACTCTTTAACTCGTAACTCCTGACTCTCAACTCATTCTTCCCCCAGCGCTTCCTTCTGAAGGGCGATGAGTTGTCTGATCCCTGTCTCGGCAAGGTTGAGCATGGCGTCGAGCCTGCCCCTGTCAAAGGGTTCGGTCTCTGCAGTCCCCTGCACCTCGATGTATTTGCCGGAACCTGTCATTACGATATTCATATCGACTTCGGCAATAGAATCTTCTGTATATGCAAGGTCCAGCCTCGGCTCACCGTCAACAATGCCCACGCTCACTGCCGCGATATAATCCCTGATGGGCTGTTTTTCGATCAGCTTGTTCTTCAGAGCAAAACTTATCGCGTCCCTCAGCGCCACATAGGCCCCCGTAATCGACGCGGTCCTGGTGCCCCCGTCCGCCTGGATCACATCACAGTCAAGCCAGATGGTCCTTTCACCCAGCGCTGCAAGGTCGACCACGGACCGCATGGCCCTGCCGATGAGCCTCTGTATCTCATGGGTCCTGCCCCCTACCCTGCCTGTTGCAGACTCTCTTATGGTCCTGGACTGGGTGGCGCGGGGAAGCATGGAATACTCGCCGGTGATCCATCCTTTTTTCTGGTCTTTAAGAAAAAGCGGGACCCTGTTTTCAATGGAAGCTGTGCATATTACTTTTGTGTCACCCATCTCTATCTGCACCGATCCCTCGGCGGGCTTTATAAAATTTCTTACGATCTTTATGCTTCTGAGCTCATCAGCGCGTCTTCCGTCAGGCCGCATTACGTTATCCTCCCACGTTTATTTTCTCTATGATGTCTATCTTCTGTTTTAGAAACCTCTCGCCTACCTTTATAAATCTCTCAGGGGAGTCGGTCACATAGAAAGACCGTTTCGGCGACGCCGAAGGACTTCCCTGGATGCCGTTTCGAATCAATGTCTCTTTTATCTCTTTGGCCGTCTCCTGTGCGGAGTCGATAAGCATTATTCCGTCACCCATGATTTCGGAAATGACGCCCTTTAAGAGAGGGTAATGAGTGCAGCCCAGGACAAGGGTGTCGATGGGTTCCTTCCTCAGCCCTTCAAGGTAATGCCTTGCGGTAAGGACCGCAACGTCATTGGACGCCCAACCCTCCTCGGCAAGCGGCACAAACAGGGGGCACGCCTTAGTATAGATAGTGAACTCGCCGAGACTTACCTCAAAGTACCTGTCAAAACGGATGGCGCCGTGTTCTTTTATTTCAATGGGCTTGCTGCCGTAAAGGTCGTTTATGGCATGCACATAAGAATTGCTTCTTATCGTCCCCTCCGTGCCTATTATCCCGATCTTTTTCGACCGTGTGGCCTCCAGCGCCCTCTTTGCGCCAGGCCTGATGACCCCTATTACCGGGACATCAAACCTCTCCTTTATGGCATCAAGGGCAAATGCGGAAGCGGTATTACATGCCACGACTAAAAGCTTTATGCCCCTGGCAATGAGGAAGCCTGTCATTTCCAGGGAATACCTGGTGACTGTCTCAGCGGACCTGATCCCATAGGGGACGCGTGCCGTATCACCCAGATACAGTATATTTTCTTCAGGCAGTTGACGTATGACTTCCTCCATAACGGTGAGCCCGCCCACGCCTGAATCAAAAATGCCTATCGGCCTGTCATCAGATACTTCCAATAACTTCATCTCCTATCGGTCTTGATATATCGATATGTCCCCCGAAGCTTTCCGCTTCACTGCCCTGGACCAATATTTTAAGCGCTGTACATCCGGGGACCGCGTCCTTAATGCCTTTGTACAGCCCGGCAATCCATTTCAATTCATCGATTACGCCCCCGCTGAAATTCCTTTTTATCTCCTCACCTAAATCAACATAAACGACTCCCTCATAATCCATATACAAATCAAGAAGCCTGACATTATACGGCCCGATGTATCTGCGTATAGCGTCCTCAGCGGCAACAAGCTGCGCATCAGGCCTGAAGACCGTGTTGTCCGGGATCTCAGTCTCCTGCCTGCCGCCTTCGTACAGTCTGCCGGTATCTTTCTTCGGCTTTTCAACAGCCTTGTCCTTGCGGGCCTCTATGTCGGCGATAAAAGAAGAGTCAAAGGCGAATTTGCCCCTGAAAAAGAAAAAGCTGCCGCCCACAGCGACTGCGAACACTACAATCAGGACCAGCAGAAAAGACCCGTAGTTCATTTTCCTTAACAAGTTATTACCTGGCAGCTTCTTCATAAATATTCAGCCCGTTATAAATTATATTTGCTATTTTTGATTTATACTCTTCATCGTACGATGCATATTCATACGAAGGCAGCTCAATTATCAGGGCCGAAGCTCCGGTCCCGGAAACAATGCTGTAAGGCCCCGGCTTGACCGATAACATGTCTTCTCCGAGCTCAGGTATAATTGCCTCGCTCATCGCTTTAAGCAGTGTCAGTGTCTCCTTCTCGTAATCCTCCTGCCCCTTGTGCTGCAAATACGGTTTGACAATATCGGACGGACGGTCTGTGACAACAGGAGTGTAAATCACTATGTCCCTGTGGTTTCCGATATGGAGGCTGATAAAAACTTCTGCGTTCCTGCTGTTTGCAAAATTCACCCTCTCGCCAAGCGCCATATAGCGGTCACTGTCCCTGGTAAGAAGGACCCCGGAAGCGCCGCTGCCTGCAAGAGACACGAGTTTGCGGGCAATATCCATGACCGTGCTTTTTTCTTTATTACCGTCTTTAACGATGCCGTTTTCATAGCCGCCGTGACCTGGGTCGATAACTACCGTTCTGTTTCCAGCGGCGGTCCGCACATCTTTTATTGGGGATGAAACAGGAGGGGCAGCGCCCTTTTCTTCCTTAGTATAGGCGTCAATAACAAGCCGGGACGGGTCCTTCAATGTGAAGACCTTTATGCCGCTGAAATCGCCTGGGGATATCCTGACGGTTTGCTTATTTACCATGCTATGAGAAACTATCGCACTCTCCGCCTGGATTGAAATGCTTGCCCCGAGAAAAGATACAAGTATATCATTCCCCTTCTGAGTCACCGAGCCTTTTATCATCACAGACTCGGGCCCTTCCAGCACGATCCTTATCGAACCGGGATTTCTGCCGGCCCTTAATTTCAGAGAGGTCTCCGCATATGAAAGGATCGGCAGAAGAAAAACAAGCGATACTATAAAAGCCGTTTTTTTCATATGCCAATATTAGCATTTCCCGCGTTTGATATTCCAATTCCACGGTCAATTCCGGGTGTCCCAGCTATCATTCCTCGATGCCGGGCTTCGGCTCGTCATTCCCGAAGGGCCATTTGTTATTTGGAATTTATTTGGAACTTGCGATTTGCAGTTTGGAATTTACCCTGCTACTTCTCCCTGTGGGCCTCAAAGAGTATCTCCTCAACCATTTGGCAGAGCACATGCGCGAGGGTAATGTGCGTTTCCTGAATTCTCGGTGTATCATTGGAAGGCACG
>JACRQA010000123.1 GCA_016222915.1 Nitrospirota bacterium
AGAGAAGTTTCACACCGTCGATCCGAGTCCCTATTACGGACCGGATGCCGCATTGAAAGCCCCCCATCCAAACAACCGGTCCGTCAAAGGAGCAGTCTCCGGCTGTATGTGTCAGTAACCATTATTTGGTACGTACTTTCCATTATATTTTCGGTCCCTTTTTTTATTAAGAACATCGGAAGCGGCAGGGACATATGGTTGTTAATCTGGATTTCAGTGTATCTGTTGCTCGGTGTCCTGATTTCTCTCATCTGGAAGAAGGCATTGCAAAATAATTAGAACGCGCGTATCGATGGGTACCATAAATTTGTCAAATAATTTTATAATTTATATTCTTTTATTAAATATTTCTTGACAGTTATGCCTATGTAGGTTAAATTAATAGCACGAGTTGCGGTTCACCGGGCTGTTAAACCTAAGGATCAAGTAACTCAGTAAGGGAGCAGGAGACAGAGACTGTTGAGCAAGCCTACATCATGGAGAGGAAGCCTGATGTCTCTGCCAAAGCCCCCATCAAAGACATAAAGCTTCCTGGTTTCCCGGTTCCGGTGAGCGCAACTCATTTATCACCTTAACAATCAGGTCAATCGGATGTCTCATTAACATTATAAAAACTTAAAGCAATACATATTTGGGAAATAATTCAGAATAATCTATACCTTTTTTGTTTATTGTGCTTAACATTTCTGTTGCCCTAAATCCCATATGAAGCACATCATCAACATTTGCATAGCAAAAAAGGCCCTGCCTTCCCAAGGTAATAACATTTTCGAGAGTAGAAAGATAATCCAGTATTGTCTTCAATCTTTCCTCAAAACCTATCCTGAAGCGGGGATAAGCATGACTGATTCTTCTCACTAGATAACCTTCAACACTTTTTGACTCCAGCCTGCCAAAACGCTCAAAGACTTTTATTGCGTCAACATACAGCTCTTCAGGACTTGCCGACCAAACCGCATCACCAGTGTTACATGTATACTCGATACACAAAGCCGATTTGCCGGCAGGAACAGCTTCCTTGTTAAATGATCCGACCTCGTAAACACGATTAAATTTGATGTTAGGATCTGAAAAATACGTTAAAGGAGTATCAAAGACCTTAGGATGTGATATTTTAAAATATAGTAAGACTTCTGAACAGTAATCTAAACCGGAAGCCGCTTCTTTTACAGCCTTGGGGACATCCAGCTCTAACAACTTTATAAAATCTCAACTTTCTTAACGTTATCATTTTGTCTGTATGTAACAGACTCCACACGTCTGCCCATTCCATTAATAGAAATAATTTCAGAATTGCATTCGATCATGCCATTATTATCAGTAATGCCCTTTGTTAAATAATCCGATATCTGTCCTATTCCTTTGCGAGGATAGTAATGACAGATTTGCGATGAATCTTCACTGTGAAAATGCTTCGGCTGTTTTTTAAAAATTCCCCGGATGTAATCAATCAGGCTAAGAACAGGGACTCTTTTTTCTGCAACATATTTAGATATTTCGGAAGCATTAATTTTCCAGGCCTTTTGTGCATAAGGGCCAAAATAGTAATTATAAAGAATTACACCGAATCGGTTTTTTATCCAACTTTCAAAAGAATTATCAACCTTCGGGTCGCGAACATACATTTTTATTCGCGCCCACAAAAAACTAAGACCGGCAGGGACAACCGTTGTGAAAGGCAGTGCTTTAAAAACATATATCCCTTTCAGTGGATATGAAACAAGGCGGTTCCTGAAAAATATTTTGATCTTCATATCGTGTTGGCACAATTCATCTCCTAATACCTTCTTGAGAAATGCAAGTATGTCAGGGTAAACAGTATGAATATTATGCGGGCCTAAATCAAAAGAATAGCCGTCATCACGGAATGTCAGGGATATCCCCCCGGTTTCCTTGCCTTTTTCCAGTATTGTGACCGGCGCGCCATCTAAAGACAAGTTCCACCCGACGCAAAGACCCGCCGGACCGGCGCCAAGCACAACTGGTTTATCAGGAATGTATGACATAAGTTAATCTCAATAATACACTTTCAAATGAGACATGATTTTTATTATTTTTCTTGAGTGATCTTATAACACGTTCACCAACAAAACAAATCTGAAGATCATACGATTTATATCGTAACAGGTATCTTTATATTTTGCTTTAGAATTGATGAACTCCCAGCGGTCAATGCCGCAGGGTCCTTCACAATATTACTGTACATCTGACTTCAGAAAAACATATAATTCTTTATGTGCTAAAGGCTTAAGGGCTTATCTGGTCCGGACAGTTATAGATAAATGAATTTATATTATGCATTCAGACATTGCAATAGAACTGAATTCATTCAGCGCGTATCTGTCTTAATATTGTCAACAGCACTCCTCTATGGCGGGTTCTTCTCAAACTGCTGGAATGTAGTTGACACGGAATCATTTACCAGTCAAGATTTGTCTGGAGGATATGCTGTTGGAAGAATGGTCAAGTCTCGTCAGGATGGTATATTCTCAGCCGGTGGACTTCTCGGTTTAGGCAGCTCCAATGAGGAATATATTACAAACTACACTGATCGTATGGAATACCAGTATTCAGCTTACATTAATGGCCTCGATTTCAAATCATATAAACCATACAATTCTCAAATTGGAGGACAAGGAATTCTTTTCGGTATACTGGATCTGCTATTACCTGTATCACCGCAAAATAAATTGCAGTTAATTTACATGCTTACCTCTCTACTCTCGGCAGTAGTTGTATCCTTGGTAGTATTATGGTTTTATCAGGAATTCGGCTTGTGCGCCGCGCTGTTCGTAATGACTTCCGCCCTTCTTTCTCAACGGTTAGTCATTTATGGTCGGAATATTATGTGGTCTACATGGGCCTTCTACATTCCATTTATCTCACTCGCATACTTTTTAAGGCGTGGGCAAACTGCCCCGCATTATAGTGCAATCAAGTGCGGGGGCATTGTTTTCATTGCCGTATTTGTAAAATGCTTGTTCAATGGATATGAGTATATGACTACTACATTGATAATGATGATGGTCCCCTTTGCTTACTACTATATTTTAGATAGCATAAACATAAAGATTTTATTAAAGCTTATCCTTGCCGCGGTTTTATCTTCATGCGTTGCGATCTTCCTGAGTTTCACAATCCTGACTTTTCAGATTGCCTCTGTTAAGGGAAATTTCACAGATGGGGTATCCCACATAGTTCATGCTTTTCAGAAAAGGACTTATCCTGAAGATACCCATTATTTTTCTAATAAAAGTACCTGGGTTGTTCAAAGTATAGAGACCAGCGCAAAGAAGGTGCTTACTTTTTATCTGGATGATACATTTCTTGACCTTCACAACTATTTATCTACTTCTAATCCCGTTATTTCCCGGCTTCTGTTCAAGATAAGATATTGGGACCTGATAGCACTGTTTTCGATAATGTCGGCTGCCCTATATTCCGGGAAAAACATATCTGCATTCAGGACAAAGCATCAAAGCAGACTTGCATTATTGCTTGCAACATGGCTGTCTGTCCTTGCTCCTATTTCATGGTTTATTGTCTTTAAGTCACACTCTGTTATCACAGCCTGGGACATGATAAAATTATTTCTGATAACAGCTATTGTCCTGTATGCACATAAAAACATATCTGTTCCCGATACAGAACATCAAGGCAGACTTGCATTGATCATTGCAACATGGCTGTCTATCCTTGCTCCTGTTTCATGGTTTATAGTCTTTAAGTCGCACTCTTTCTTACATAAGTTTATGAACTCTATTTTATGGCAAATGCCCTTTACCTTTTTTGGTTTTGCCGTATGCGGATTGGCCATTAAAAGTATCCTCCGGAATTCTCTTGACCTAAGCAGGCACTATCTCCGGAGGGGCGCTGAATAAACGTCTGTGGCTGGTGAGTTTAGTCAATTTGCGGTTCACCGGCTGTTAAACCTGCGGGTCAAGAAAAGAAACAAAAAAGGGCACGTTTCCACGTGCCCCCGCAACTTACGTAATTGACTGATATTTGCTAAACTCTTAGTCCTTCTTTTCTACCTTTTCAACTACCTTCACCTTTATCTCTATTCTCTCATTCGGATTATCACGCTTGTCCCTTGGCTGACTGACAATTTTATCAACTACATCCAGCCCTGAGGTTACCTCCCCAAAGACCGTATATTGCCTGTCAAGGTGCGGGGCGTCGGCTACGCAAATGAAAAATTGCGATCCGGCGCTGTCAGGATGTCCGGACCTTGCCATGGAGAGAATTCCGCGCTTGTGTGATTTTTCGTTGAACTCCGCCTTGAGCTTATATCCGGCATCACCCATGCCGTGCCTGGATTTATCATGGTCTTTTGAATTAGGATCTCCGCCCTGGATCATAAATCCCGGTATCACACGATGAAAGGTTGTCCCGTCATAAAAACCTTTTTTGGCAAGCTCAATGAAATTATTGACATGATTAGGTGCAACTTCGGGGAAGAATTTGAGTTCGATGTTCCCGAATTTTGTCTCGATTACCGCCTTGGTTTCCGACATCTTCTTGATCTCCTCTTTTGTAAATTTTTTGTTTATCACTTCAGAATTCGCTGAAACAGCAAACACAAGCGACAAGATAAGCATAAAACCAACTCTTACAATTCTCATAACATCCTCCTTTGATTAATCTATAATTATACTTTTAACAGGCAAGAGGTCTTGCTGTATGCATCACGCATAGAATTATAACAAAACCGACCGGGCTAAAATATACTGAATTTAAAATAACTGTCCGGATGTTGCCTTATATCTTTGATCAGCGCATTGAGCTCCTTGATGGTTGATTTAAGTTCTTTTGATAGCTCATCATCCTTTGTCAGGCTGCCCATAAGCCCTTGCCCCTTGTCAATACGCTCAAGGACGTTGTTCATTTTCTTCGATGCGGAATCAAGATTTTTATAAAGGCTGTCATCTTCAATCAACTTGTTGACCGTGCCCTTTGACACGGCAAGCTTTTGGGCAAATGAGTCAAGAGACGTCGAGGCCCTCTGAAACCGTTCATAAAGAGATGGGTCGCTTATCAATTTATTTAACGTCCCCTCGGATTTCTCAAGTGACTGGGCAAACAACCTGATGTCCTTGGCAGAGGTGGCGAGGTCGACATACAGGGCGTCTTCATTCACCAACCTTCCCATGGTGCCGTGACCGCTTTCCATTTTCTTCACAAGTGTCGTCAGCTCTTTAATTGCTTCCCTGAGATTGTCGTATACGGCCGGGTCCTGGATAAGCCTGGATACGGTCCCCTCGCCTTTTTCTACCCTTACAAGTACCGTCTCAAGCATGCCAACAAAATCGGATATCTTTGCTATGGAATCCTGACTTGCCTTGACAACGTCCTGAAATTCTATGGGGGTTTTGCCGATTATTGTGTCCCCGTGCTTCAGAATATCCGCCTGGCTTGAGCCCGGTGTTATTTCCACATATTTGTCCCCAAGCAAGCCTAGGGTCATAATATTAGCGCCGGAGTCCTTTTTAAGATACTTCAGGGCGTCCGATGCAATAGACATATCCACCTTCACCATCTGACCGGATGTAAATTCAATAGACTGGACCGCCCCTATTTCGACCCCTGAAAACCACACGGGTGAGCCGGCCCTGAGGCCTTTCACATCATAAACAGTGGCGTAAATAATTGCCCTCGGGGCAAACAGCTTTTCTATATTGCCTGCGAACATCACAGCCAGGAAGACAGTTGCAATCGCAAGAGTAATGACTACGCCGACCCTGAGCTTTGCCCATCTATGCTGCTTGACATAATCGTTCATCTTCCCCTCCGGTCAAAGATATTTTCCGCTATATGAAGCTCGCCCGTAAAGACCCTCAATTCAGCGTCCGCCGTATTCCTGAGTTCATCTATATCGCCGTCAAACACTATTTGCCCGTTTCTTAAATATATAAATCTCTCAGCCACCTTTACGGCATCCGTCACCTTGTGGGTCACGATGATAAAGCCTGTCCTCTCAGGCGGTTCTCCTTCTGCCAGGTCCCTTATCAGTCCGCAGATGTTGTCCGCGGTAAGCGGGTCCAGCCCGGATGTTGCTTCGTCATAAAGGACCATTTTCGGCTTACATCCTGCCAGCGCCCTGCCGATTGCTACCCTCCGCTGCATTCCGCCGCTGAGCTCTTCAGGCATAAGGTCAATGGCCTCTTCGATGCCTAATTTATTGAGAAGCTCCCTCGCCTTTTTTTCGATCTCCTCTTCGGAATAGTTTGAGTACTCCCTGAAACAGGACACGACGTTTTCACGCACATTCAATGAATCAAACAATGCGCCTTCCTGAAAGACGATGCTGAATTTCATCCTGCTTGTCCTTAATTCGGATTCTGACAGCTCGGTAATATCCTGACCGTCAATAAAAATTTTTCCTGAATCAGGCCGTACAAGCCCGAGTATAAGTCTTAACAAGGTTGTTTTGCCCCCGCCGCTGGCACCGAGGATTGCGAGCTTTTCATAAAAATGCACCTTAAAGCTTACATCGTTAAGCACCACATGGTTATTATTGAAGGCTATGGAAACGTTTTGAAATTCAATCATACATTCATCCCCAAAACATATAGCAAAATCCTCGTAAGCATAAAGTCGGACAGAATAATCAATATCATGGAATAGACCACCGCCGCAGTCGTTGATTTTCTGAGCCCCCTGGCCCCGCCGCTGGTCGAAAGCCCTGCGTAACAGCTTACGCACGATATGAGGTACCCAAAGATGAAAGGCTTAATGACACCGGAAAAGATATTGTCGAATGTCATTATCTCCTTAATCTGGCTCCAGTAAAAATACCCGCTCTGGTGGCTCACAAACACCGAAATGTAATAGCCCCCCAACAATGAGACCGCATCGCCGATAACCGTAAGCATCGGCAGCATTAAAATAGCGCTGATGACCCTCGGGGTCACTAATTTTTTGACAGGGTCCACACCCTGCACCCTGAGTATGTCCACCTGGTGCCCGAGCATCATGGAGCCGAGCTCAGACGCCATCCCGGACCCTACCCTTCCCGCAAAGACAAGGGCAAGCGACACCGGGCCGATCTCCCTTATGATAGATATGCCGACTATCTTCCCCGTATACATCTTCAGGCCGAGACTGGCAAGCTCCGCTGATATTTGCAGGCACAGCGCCATCCCGATAAAAAGGGACACGAGTAAAACGATAAACAGGGAACCGGTACCCATATAGTCCATTTGCTCGATAGTCTCCCGCATATAGAAAGGCCTGCGCATAATGCCGAGAGGCGCCTTTGCCGAGAGTATGTAGAAGCCCTGAAGTCTTAATATATTCTCTTTAATATTCATTGGATTGATATGTGGTATCTGTAAGCGATCATTATTAATCAAATTATACTTGATTATATGTTGAGTTGCTAAAAAACTGGTCCGGATAAGATCGTCTTATATTTTTTTATATTTTTATTACAATATTTTAGTTTACAAATGTCCCCGTTCCGACTAATATGTTAAATCGCACCATACGTTATCTCAATATATGTCTTCTAATGCATATGACCTTTGCGTCAGTCAGGGAAACCGCTTTCTTGACAAGACTTGATTTATATGATAATTTAGCAAAAATTTTTTCTTGGGAGGAATCAGAATGGGAGGAATAGGTTTTGGCTTTGTTGCTTCTGGTTTATTGCTCGGACTAGCACTCGGTTTTGTGCTTCAGCGCGGAAGATTTTGCATGAATACTGCGTTCAGAGACACAATATTCATCCAGGACTGGACGCTCTTCCGGGGGTACATTATTGCCCTTGTAATCATGATTGTCGGCGCCAATGTCCTCAATGACATGGGGGTCATCACTCTCGCAGTCCAGCCTTTTTATCCGCTCGCTAATATCGTTGGAGGTTACATTTTCGGACTGGGTATCGTTATGGTCGGAGGGTGCGGCAGCGGCGTGTGGTACAAGATCGGCGAAGGCCAGTTTAACTCGCTTGTTGCAGTCCTCGGTTTTTTTATCGGGATACATATGACAGCCACCGGCATCCTGAGTCCTGTCTACAGGCTTTTGAGAAGTGTAAAGGTCCCGATTGCAGGACAAAACGCGCCTACCTTATTCAATATATTCGGCGACACTCCTACTATAAAATGGGCTGTGATTGCCGTAGTTGTTATTCCGCTTATCGTATATATTTTAAAGGGCAAACCCTTTTCAGCTCCCAAACAAAAAGGCCTTGAATGGCCGAAAGTCGGGGTGCTTCTCGGTATTCTCGGACTGCTGACATTCTGGCTTGCAAAAGTTTACGAAGGGTTCCCCAGGGGTCTTTCATTCACCACTCCGACCGGCGAATTTTTTTATACGATGTTGACCGGAAGCGCTATGCCGTCGCACCATCCCCTTGCAAGGGTTTTCCCGATGTACTCTGTCGGTTCCTTTTCAATGACATGGGCGTCTCTTTTTATAATCGCGGTCCCTTTTGGGGCATTCATAAGCGCGAAGATTTTAAAAGAGTTCAAATGGAAAAATCCACCTGTCGATGAAATGCTTGCCGTTGTTAAGGGCAGTCTGATGATGGGCTTTGGAGCAACAGTCGCAGGCGGTTGTAATATAGGACAGGGGCTTACAGGCGCTTCCACGCTCTCGATAGGAAGTATCGTCGCTATATTGGCTATTATCGCCGGCAACTGGACAAATGTTTATTTCAGGTTCATTAAGCCGATGCAGGACTAAGCAGGGAGCTTCTTCCCGGTACTTATGAATGGAAATTGATGGACGGGAAATGGACGTGCTGGAGTTACTGAAGCAATTAAAGGAGATACTGTCATCAATGCGGGAATGTTCTCTCTCTATTGATGTCCTGGTCAAAACAGTGTCCGACGCAAAGAAAATTACAGGCTTTGCCTCTATGTCCGGATGTACAGCGGAAATTGACACAAAAGGTGATTACTGTATAGTCCGTGTAAGAGGTATCGCTTGTTGCACATAGAAAGAAAGTCGTGTAATATTAACGGGGGAGATACCCTGAAATTAATTATGAAGGAGGATTTTGAATGAAAAGATTTTTTGCAATCGCATGTATCATCGCTTTTTCTCTGGGACTGATGCTCGTTTCCTGCCAGAAAAAAGAAGAAGCCGCTGCTCCGGCAGTAGAAAAGGCAGCAGAGCAGGCAGCTCCGGCTGAACAGAAACCGGCTGAAACAGGCGGTTATGGCGAGAAAAAACCGGCAACAGGCGGATATGGTGAAGAGAAGAAACCGGCTGCAGGCGGTTACGGTGAAGAGAAGAAGGCAGAAGAAAAACATTAACAAAGATATCAGCTTTAAAGTAGTTACCATTAAGCATCTGATTTCGGGGCGCTCCATGAGCCGCCCCGAAATTTTTTTCATCCTGTCATGATGCCCGCCTACAAAAATAAACGGAATTATTTATTATAGACATATGAAATGTGCCCTCATAATTCCTGCCTGGGCCCCGGAAGAAATTTTTTCATCAAAGGTCGCGGGCTCCCAGATCAACTATTGGCAGCCCATCGGCACCCTGTATGTCGCA
>JACRQA010000056.1 GCA_016222915.1 Nitrospirota bacterium
GGCATGAACGCAGTAAAGATAATGACCATTCACGCTGCAAAAGGGCTTGAATTCCCGGTCGTCATTGTGCCGGGGATCGAAGAGCAATTCTCTCCCAAGACCGGCGACAACCTTGTTTACGAAGCGCCACCCTCTCCCCCCGGGTATGAAGGAGGAAGGTTCTTTTTTAAATCAGTCCCTGAAGCGTCAATCCGGGACAGCGACAACGATTATCTCATTCATAAGGCAAAGGAGATAGAGGAGCAGATAAGGCTTTTCTATGTGGCGGTGACAAGGGCGGAGGAGGCCCTTATTCTCACCGGGTACTGGGACAGCAGCGAGAACAGCTTCCTGGGCTTTCTCACCAAAGGGCTGGGGCTTCGGCAGAAAAATGATACAGTCATTGTGGAGGACCCCGACATTATGGGGCTGGCATTACTTTCAGAAGAGGACGTCAGAATGCTCTATGAACATGCGCGCAAAGAGGAAGTGGTCCAAGTCGACCGCCGCCGGATCGAGGTAATACCATTATCGTTTCCTAAGTCTGCTCCATGGAAATCCGTGACCGAAACCGCTGATATCAGAAGAAGGCATGGTGAGGACTGGCTCATAATCGGAGATATAATGCACAGGATTTTTGAAGGCATATCAAAGGGGCTCATGCATGAACTGGACATTCCTGCAAAGGCGGAGAAGATGTTAAAGGCAAAAGGAATGAGCGGGGAGCAAACCGCGGAAAAGATCATGATCATCAAAAGAGACATAGATACATTGAAGGGGAAAGGCATCTGGCAGGACGTTATTATGCCGAGGAATAATTCATTCGCCGAACTCCCGTTTATACTCGATACCGGAGATGCTGTGTATAATGGAAGGATCGACAGACTGATTAAAGAGGACAATGAATATAAGATTTATGACTATAAGACATTCCCTGTGAAAGAGAAGGAAGTCGGGTATCTTCTAAAGGAGTATTCGTTTCAGATGAACATATATAAGCAGGCGGTGAGGAGATTGTTTAATACAAATACAGTCAAGTCATTCATCGTGTTCACGCATACGGGGGACATAAGGGAGGTTAAATGAAACGACCCTTCGGCCAGCACTTCCTCTTTGACCCAAACATCCTTAAAAAGATAATCGCCTGCGGAGCCGTAACGCAGGAAGATACAGTCGTCGAGATAGGCCCCGGTCTCGGCACGCTGACAAAGTTCCTTTCGTTTTACGCAAAAAGGATAATCGCCATCGAGATCGATAAGAGGTTGATTGCGAAGCTCGAAGGGATACTTTCGCCATGCAGCAATGTAGAACTTATTCAGGCAGACGCAATGAAGTTCCCGTATGATACGATTGATGGTAAATTCAAGGTCGTGGCCAACATCCCTTATTACATTACCACGCCTCTCCTGTTCAGGCTGCTCGAATTCAAAGAGAAGATCACCGGCATGACCTTGCTGATGCAGAAAGAAGTGGCAAAGAGGATCACCGCTTCTCATGGGAGCAAGGATTACGGCGTGCTCTCGATCTCAGCGCAGTTTTATACAAGACCTGAATTGAAATTTATGGTGTCACGAAAGGCCTTTGTGCCCCCGCCTGAAGTCGATTCCGCAGTCGTGCACTTTAATGTATCTCCTTCTCCCCTTTACCGGACCTGTAATGAGATGCTGTTTTTTGATATAGTAAAAACAGCATTTGCGCAAAGGAGGAAGATCATTTCAAACAGTTTAAAGAAATTTGAAAGTATAGGGACCGCGCTGTCAGATAGCGGCATCGATCCTGGGTTGCGACCCGAAAAGTTGAGTATCGAGGATTTTGTCAGACTGACAAATGCCCTCAAGTAAGTCCGCATTCAGGCCGACAAACAATTGCGGCCGGCAGATTTCTTCTTACCGCAGCCTCTTTTAATCTCTGTCCGCACTGTATCATTATGAATAAATTCATCTTATGGTCTTTAATGGCTGTTGTCCTCCTGGTATCCGGCAGACCCGCGATGGCAGAATATGTGCCGGGGGAAGTCCTGATTAAATTCAAGGGGTCTTCTAATGCGTCCGCGATAAGAAGTTTGCATTCAGCCATCGGCTCGGTAAAAAAGATGGAATTCGGACGCGCCGGCTTGCAGCACGTAAAGGTCCCCGCTGACATGAGCGTGGAAAAAGCAGTGGAATATTACAAGCGGGACCCGAACGTCGAATATGCAGAGCCGAACTATATCATGCATGCAGCCGTAGTACCCGACGATGCTTCCTTTGGCAGTCTCTGGGGGCTAAATAATACAGGGCAGACAAACGGCGTCTATGACGCTGACATAGATGCGCCTGAGGCCTGGGAGACAACAACCGGATCGGACAGCATTATCATTGCTGTGATAGATTCAGGGGTAGCATATGACCATACGGATTTTGCAAATAACATCTGGACAAATACAGGAGAAATCCCTGATAACGGGCTTGATGATGATGCAAACGGATATGTCGACGACGTGTATGGCTGGGACTTTGTTGAGAACGACGGCTATCCGGAAGATTATAATTCACACGGAACTCATGTCGCCGGGATTATAGCCGCGCAGGGCAATAACGCCGGCGGCATCACAGGAGTCATGTGGAACGCCCGCATAATGGCCATACGGTTCCTGGGGCTTACCGGGAGCGGCACGACAGCCGATGCCATTTCCGCAATCCTTTATGCAAAAGCAAACGGCGCCCGTATAATCAATAACAGCTGGGGCGGCACTGACGGCAGTCAGGCCTTAAAAGATGCGATTGAGGCATTCCCCGGTGTTGTGGTATGCGCCGCAGGCAATGTCAGAAGAGACAATGACGGCGCAGCCCCCTTTTATCCTGCAAGCTACGATAGTCCGAACATCATATCCGTTGCCGCTACCGACCATAATGACGGGCTCGCTTCTTTTTCCAACTACGGCGCGACAACAGTGGATGTTGCAGCTCCGGGAGTTGATATATACAGCAGCGTCCCTGTGTTTGGTTACGGCCCTCCCACAATTCTCTACAGTGATAATTTCGACGGGGCCTCCGGCCCGCTTCCGCTTTCAGGCTGGAGCAGGGGGGGCGCCAATTCTTCCTGGGAAGTGACCGGGGGGACCGGAGTCGGAGTGACCAATAGTCTCGAAGACAGTCCCGGAGGCAGCTATCTTAATTCTACTATGTCATGGGCGGGCTATATGACCCCGATAGTTTCCGAAAGAAACCATCGCTATACCCTTACCTTTGACTGGAATGGCAATCTTGAAAGCGCTAATGATTATCTCGACATCAACATATCAATTGATGCCGTTAACTGGGAATGGATCGACTACAGGACCGGATCGACTAATGGGAGCTTCGTACAGTATTCAGTAGATTTGACCCAGTCTGCCGACAGTTTCGACCAGTTCTACTTCGGGTTCGGGCTGTCTGCAGACGCCTCTGACGCGAGGGAGGGCGTTTATATCGACAATGTGGTCCTGACAAAGGAGCTCATCTCAATCTCAGGATACTCATATGAAAATTTCGACGGCACATCCATGGCAGCCCCTCACGTATCAGGCGTGGCCGGCCTGGTCCTGGCAAATAATCCCTCCCTTACTTATTATCAGGTAAAGGCCTCCATCCTGAACGGAGCAGACCCAAAGGCATCGCTTATAGGTAAGGTCCTGACAGGCGGCAGACTGAACGCCAATAACGCGGTGCTTAATGCAGCCTCCCCGAAAATACCGTCAGCATTGTCAGCTGCAGTGGTTTCAGCGTCACAGATAAATCTTTCATGGACGGACAATGCCGATGATGAGACCGGGTTTATTGTTGAAAGGAGAACGGGCGCCGACGGGGCTTTCACGGAAATTGCGTCAGTCGGAGCGGACATGACAGTCTATCCCGATTCCGGCCTTTCACAGGGGACCACTTATTCTTACAGAGTGAGGGTCTTTGGAGGCGTCACCGGGAACTTCGGCTATTCTAACGAAGTAAGCGCTGTAACACAATCGGCCCCTTCCGGCAGTGGTATCAGTGAAGCAGATCGCGGAGATGGCGGCGGTGGTGGAGGAGGCGGGCCTTGTTTTATCGCCACAGCAGCATATGGAAGTGTTATGCATCCCTATGTCAGAGTACTGCGGGAGTTCAGGGACAGGCATCTTCTGAATAACATGCCGGGCCGGGCCTTCGTGGATTTTTATTATAAATATTCGCCCCCGGCAGCAGACGTCATCAGGGACCGCGAATACCTGAGATTCGTGACAAGGATTGTACTGGCCCCGGCGGTCATGTTTATTGCCTATCCTGTTACTTCATCAGCCATTGCCTTTATTCTTTTCACCGCTTTTCTTGTGGCACGAAAGCTATCTAAAACGGTACCGCAAGACAAGTAACGGATAACCGAATTAACTCTCAACTCTTAACTTTTCTTTTACCCCGAACACAAAAACAGGCAACGCGGCCAATAATATCCCGCTCATGATCCAGAAGGAGTGGAGATAATCGAACCTAGCTATCAGAAAGCCCGCCAGGATAGGCCCTGACGCATGGCCGATATCGAAAATAGTTCCAAAGGTCCCCATTGCCGTGCCGAAATGTTTTTCCTTGCATATGTCTGCCACGAGTGCGGCTGAAGACGATGTTACAAACGCTTCGCCGAAACCGAAGAATACGGCGGCAAGCATGAGAGGATAGAAACCTTTCAAAAGAGGTATTACTCCGAAAGACGCTGCGCACAAAATCATCCCTGCCACGATTAACGGCTTCCTCCCGAATCTGTCTGAAGTCCTTCCCATAATGGGTTTAGACAGTATCGTCACCAGCACCTGGACCCCCCACAGCAGCCCGGCCTGGAATTCATTAAGCCCCGCAACCGTCACTGCGTAAATCGGAAGGAACGCCTCCAATGCCCCAACCGTCAGGTTCTGCAAGCCTTCCATATTCGATGTGATTACAACACTCCTGTCGCTTATCACCTCTTTTATTCCTGAAACAAATCTCCTTGAGGCCTCCTTCAGTCCCATGCCTTTTTCTGCCCGTTTGTCTCCTTTTAATATCGACAGGGCCATGATAAGCGACATCATCCCCGCGATGCCGCTTGCGAGATACGCATAGTGGAATTGAGCGATAGACGGAGCGGCAGCGCCAGGCGCACTGCGTAATATGAAGCCGCCAAGCGGAGCGCCGAGCAGATTGCCTATTATTGTTACTGAGGAAAACCACGAGAGCATCTCGCCCTTCTTCCCGCCTGCGATGTCGGCAACAACCGCCATTGAAACAGGCCCGTAGACGGCGGTTGCAAGGCCGTGAAAGAACCTGATGATGATCAACAGCGTGTAATCCTTTATCAGCAGATAGGTGAAAGGCATGAAGGCGAAAAAGAGAAGCCCGATCAGCATGGTCCTCTTTCTGCCGATCACATCGGACAGGGCCCCTGACGGCAGTTTAAAGAATATGCCTGTTACGGTCGATATCCCGACAGCAAACCCGATTGCCTCCGGCCCTGCCCCAAGATGCAGCGCAAAAAGGGGAAGTACGGGGCTTCGTGCAAGGGCATATGACAGCCTTGCAAAGAGGCCCACCGAACAGAGGGCTGTGAATGGTGAAAGGATGTTTGTCAAGTAATATTTATCTTCCTATCTCCCGATAACTTACCACCCCGGCTGCTTAAAGCACCTACCGTTGGCTGCGGCCACCCCTCCTCTGCGGAGCCTACCACCCCGGCCTGCGGCCACCCCTCCTAAAATAGGAGGGGAGCTACGGCTTAACTAACTCCCCTCCTTGGTTAAGGAGGGGTAGGGGTGGTTTGTCAGTGCTTCACAGGAGTCTGCCTGTCATAGTAAATGCTCTTCCCTGTGACGCTGACCGGGATGCCCATTACAACCTCACCCTTGATCAGCCCAATCGCCTTTGCTGCCGCCCCTACCCTCTGCTGGACCCTGTTGTCGACATTCAGCATGCTTGCTGTTTTCGCCGCTGACGAAAGAGCTACCCCTATGTCCATCATTCTCATAACGCAGTGCGGGCCTGTGTATCCCATTTCCTTTTCCTTCAACTGCCTGGCCTTTGCAAACTCGGCGCATGTAGGATATCCGCAGCCGCCGCAATCATATCCTGCTGTTACAGGCTTAGTCAGTCCTATCAGAAGAAGGGCCTGTGAATTTTCGATATTCGCGGCGTCCCGCAGCCAGAATGCCTCGTTCGTGCTCCTTGGCGCATAGTCTTTCATTGAACCGGCAATCTTCTTTAAATCTTCCTCCTTTGTGATTACAACGATTTCAAGGAAATCCTTGCCTCCGGCCTTCGGCGCGGTCCTCGCGGACGCGGCCATTAAATTTATTACCATCTCAGCTACTTCTTTCATCTTAAACCCTCCTTTCAAAACTCAATTGTTCTTTTTTTGTTGTCGGTTTGAACGGTCAATTCATCAAAGTGCGTTACCGAATCCGCCTTTGTCCACAGTCCGATAAATCCTTTTAAAGACTTGCCGGCGTCATACTCCATTACCAATGCGCCGTCAAGATAGCCTTTAATAATGCTGCCTTCGGCTTCCACTGTAAGCTGATGCCATCTGTCGGATTCTATTTTTCTTTTGATATTGGCCCGTTGTATCCTTCTGTTATTTATATACTCAAAGAGCATTACATTGTCCTCAAGGGCATTTATTCTCATTACAAAATAATTACTGACATTCCGTATGCCGAAGGCCAGGCCTCCTGCCCTGTCAATATTTCCGCTGACGGGTTTCACCTTGACGCTTATTCTACCGTCTGTAATCTCACTGTTCCTGGCAATTGCAAGAGGGAAGTAGTAGTATGCTTCTATATTGTCGAGGTAATCCTGCAAAGACTGGCCCATGAGTTTTGCCATTACCCCGGCTATTCCCGAAGAGATGCTGAAACCTGATTTTGAGCCGTCCTGTATGCAGTATATATGACCGTTTTCCTTCAAGCGATTCCAGTCGCCGCCGTGTGTGTAAAATTGTTTCAGCTGGTCTTCCTGTTTTTGGGAGAGGAAGCAATAGTCTTCCCTGAAAAAAGCATCAGATAGTGTTTCTATATCACTCTTACCGGACAAAGACACATCCAGGAGACGGGAGGACGCGAGCAGCCTTCCAAGCTGGTCCAGTTTATCTTCCATCGACGGCCTGTCATATCTCAGCAAAGACGCCTCAAGGAGGTCGCCTTTTAACGATACCTGGAACTCCAGTTTTTCAAGAACATTTCCCAAAAACGAGACCCTCAGCGACTTGCCGTAATAATTACCGGCGCCGCCTGAAAAATGAAGCGAGATATAATTCTGATTGCTGTCTTCTCCGCACAGCGCGTCGATGGTTGCAAAATGATAAGCAAACTTTACGCTGAGGTTCATGTATTCATTAGAGAGGATTGCATAGCTTATGCCGCCGGGCGCTTCCATCCCCTCTGCTGTAGTGCTTGAAGAAAAAAGGGTGACGAGTTTTTTCATGTCGACATTTATGCCCCCTTCCCATGAAATCCCCGGATGGGTAAGCCCTTTCCATATAGCTGTCATCGGAGTTGACTCAATATGTTCAGGTTCAACGGTATGACAGGTGGTCAACCCTGCCTTGAGTCCGCCGCCCACATCTATCAGACGGAGGTTTAACGGAATAGTTGCGTTCAGCTTGACGGACCGCACTTCTTCAGCCTCTTCGGTAATGCCGAACATGGCCCTCATGGCCTGCTCATGAGTAAAGCGTATAATGTCATGGATAGTCCTGCAGCCTTCAGGAGAGAAGGACGGATGTTCGGGATTTAAAAGATTGAGCGGAGAAATTTTGTCGAGGACCGCCCCCATTCTCTTATGGACGGGGCTCTCAAATATCAGCCTTTTGGCGGGCCGGATATTCTTTATCAGCTTTTCAACAGCCCCCAGGTAAACAGTCCCTGTTTCAGCTACCATAGTGACCATCTCTCCTTCAGGCAGCAATGAGGTCGCATTTTTTGCATCGACAATTGCAGGCACTCCGAATTCTCTGGCAACTGAAGACAGGTGGCTTGTAACACTCCCTATATCGGTAATGAGGCCTGCTATTTTCCCCATCACCTTTGCATAGGATGGAGAGGCTGTTTTAGCAACGAGAATTGCATTTTCAGAGACCTTATCAAGATCATCCTCATGTGTTACAGTGAATATCTTCCCCGCAGCTGTTCCGGCAGACGCTGTCTTGCCTCCCTTAAACAATACGGGATTGCCGGGACAATCTTCATGAATGATCCCGGAGGCATATGGCTGGTTAAAGAGGCGAAGGGGCCTTGACTGAAGGATGAACAGATTTCTGTCCATGTCGAGCGCCCATTCTATGTCCTGGGGCTTTCCAAAAAACTCCTCGAGCACGAATGCATAATTCCTGAGCCTGAAGACAATGTCATCATCAATAGAGGGCCTGTCCCTCTCTCCTGCCGGAATTTCGATCAATTGAGTGCCGCCGGCCAACCCCTGCATCATCTTGCGTTCTTTAGTGCGTATGGTCCTTTCTATTATGCGTTCCTCGTCTCTCTCCACAAGGAAACTGTCCGGAGACAAGCCGCCGCCGACCAGGTATTCGCCGAGTCCCCAGACGGAACTGATCTTTACCGCTTTAGCGCTGCTGTGCAATGGGTCCACGGAATAAACAACACCGCTTGATACGACGTCAACCATGGCAAGCCCCATTACCGCCATCGGGGTATCATGGGCCTGGAGACCGTACTGGAACATATAATTTAAGGCCCGTGTTGAATACTTGCTTGCGAGCACGGTTTTGTAGGCCTCAAGAATTGTGTCTTTTGTAACATTCAGGACCGATGAATACTGTCCGGCGAAGCTTGCCTCGGTATCTTCTCCGACAGCGCTGCTTCTCATCGCAATCCTAACGCCTTTCCGGGTCTTGTTCTCAAGGGCCTCGTAGGCCTTCATTATCTCATCAGCGATGGAAGGCGGGACCGCGGCCTTTCTGACCATCCCTTTTAAATTATCGCTCATACTCCTCATAGCATGAACAGAATCAAGCGACTGTATTTTGGACAACTCTTCTTCAACCGGTTTTGAAAGCCCGGTTTCCTCAAGGAACTTCTCAAAGGCATATGCTGTTACCGCAAAACCATGAGGGACCGGCAGGCCGAGATTTTTTTTGACAACTGCAAGATTAACGGCCTTGGCTCCGACCATTTTTTCCATCTCAAATATGATGTTTTCAAGGTCCAGCACGATATCGGTGGTCCTGAAAGATAAAACGGGGTTGAACTCATTGAGTATCGCTGTGTCGATCTTGCCGAAGACGTCTTTAAGGGAGGATAATTTACCTCGGGAAATGGAATCAAGTGTAGAAACGCTGTCCCTGACCGCGTCTGATAATTCATTATACTTATGCTTTGCAACAGAGAGACTGAAAGGCTTGCCGCTGTAATACAGGAGTTCCATGTCCGCTATTATGTCAAGGGCATTATGATTGTGGTTGAGAAAGTTTTTAAAGGAACGGTATTTTTCCACATGCCTTCCCTCGATATTTGTTAAGGGCATGCACACATGTTTTCTTGAAAAAATGTTCCGGATATCTTTCATCGCATAGACCTCACTTTCACACGACCATTTTCCAAATAAAACCTGCCAGAGCGGAACAGATTATTACGGGGACCATTCCCCACTTAAAGTATATCATCCCCACAAATGCGGCCACGGATGCAGCCAGCGCGTACCAGTCAAATCCCCATGAAACATGGCGTAAAAGTCACCCACGTAGTGAGGAGTCCCCCGATGGCCCCTGCAACAGCCGGTTGTATTCCTTTTGCGTTTGAGTAGGCCGCAAGATATCCTACAAACTGGGTGACCATGATGAGAGGTCCCGGCGTGGTTTCCGCCAGACCGAGGCCGTCGATCATCTGTTCAGGGAGGATCCATCCGTAGTAACTCACCGCCTGCTGGCCGATATAAGCAAGCACTGCGTAGGCCCCGCCGAACGTAACCATGGCGGCCGTGCTGAAAAACAGCCCAATATCAATGAATATATCATCCCATCCCCGCCATAAGCCGAGGACAACAACCGGAAAAAACCAGAGTGGCAGGCATACAGCCACAACTTGCAATGAATGCCTCCAGTTGGCCTGGGCGCTTCGTGAAACGTGTGAATCGGTAATTACATAGTCCGAGGGATTTGAAGGTTTGTTGTTGCCGACAACAAATTTGGCAGGAATAAATTTGCCGCCTGCATAGCCTATTAGTCCGGCTGTAAGAATGAGCGCGGGGAATGGTATATGCAAAAAGTAAATCCCGACAAATGAAAGCGCGGCCATGGAAACAAGGACCTCATTCTTCAGCGACTTCCTCCCGATCCGGATGACCGCTTCAGCTACAATGGCGACAACCGCGGGTTTCAGCCCGTAGAATAATGCAGCGACAACGGGGACAGTCCCAAAGGACACATACAGCCATGAAAATCCCCATAGTATGAATACCGAGGGGAGCACAAAAAGCACGCCTGCCGCGATGCCGCCCT
This sequence comes from Nitrospirota bacterium, assembly GCA_016222915.1. Taxonomy (GTDB): domain Bacteria; phylum Nitrospirota; class Thermodesulfovibrionia; order UBA6902; family UBA6902; genus UBA6902. The sequence goes on from JACRQA010000056.1 coordinate 10,444, forward strand.
TTATCCCGTGCATGAGCCAGCCGATGTATGTAGCCAACTGCTGCGCCTCGGGGCCTGGGAGCAGCATGCAGAAATTAAGCGCCTGGAGGAAATGGTCCTCGCTTAGCCATTTCTTTTTCTCGACCAGGTCCTTATGCATCATCGCAATCTGGCCTGTCGGGCCCCCGAAGCTGATAAAGCCGAGTCTTAACCAGTAACGGAATGACTCTCTGAAAGAGATAATACGCGGCATATTAAAATTTTCTCAACCTGTGATCGATGTATAAAGCATCTCAAACACATCCATCCCCTTCTTCAGTATCTCCATGTCATTCTTCGAGCTTTTTCTTATGCCGATGAGGATTTCTTCAACGCCACGGGCCTTTGAAGAATGGAACTTCTCATCCTTGACATCCAGTTCGTGAACGAGCTCTGCGATCTTCTTTACCGCCCTGTCTTTTATGCCGAATGACCTGACGAGGACTTCAAAGGTGCACAAATCCCCCTTATGAGTAAAGTCCCCGTCCTTTGTATCGAACATGACCACATGATCGGGTGTACTTCCCCGGCCGTTCTCATTTATAAATTGAAATTCTGCCCTGCTGTCAACAAATTTTTGTATCAGCCACGCAGACGCCATCCTGTCTACAAACGGGTTTTCCCTTGTGGCCCATGTCCTGCCCTCGAAATCTTTTTTACTCAGCCTTGGGATTGAGGCCCTCTGCACAGGCGTTGCTTCCCTGACGCCGTGCAATGTCATCCTCTTAAGCTCGCCCCGGAGGTTGTTTATCTTTCTCTCAACAGCGGTCGCGGACTGTGAAGGGAAATGATCGATCTTTTTAATGTCCTCCAACTCTTTTGAATGCCTGGTCAAATCAACATTTAATATGTCAGCGCCCTTTGGATTGCCGCCCTTTATAAAACTGTTTATCCTCACTTCAATATCATTGAGCTTTTTATCAAGGTTTCTGTAATCAGTCTCCCTTTGGCTGACAAACAGTTTGATGATCTCACTATTGCCTAACATCTCGAATTTATCGGTAACTACAAAGTCCCCTTCGCCGTCCAGCGACGCCACCTCCGACATGAGCCACTGGCAGAATTCATAATGCTCCTCGCTGAAAGGAAGCACGTACACCGCCCCCTTCAACTGCACCGCCCCTTCCCTGGCGAGCCTTCT
>JACRQA010000102.1:0-1605 GCA_016222915.1 Nitrospirota bacterium
TTTGCTAACCAATATAGATTTTACAGCCCTGAAATAATCGTCCCCTTCTGGCATACGGATTGTGCTAAGATACTTGCCATTTGCATCAAATTCATGTACCTCAAATATAAGTGTTTTATCTTCTACACGTGAAGTTTTAATATGTAAATCTTTGTTATTATCCTCTCCCAGAAAATCTATTCCGTTGATTCCTTCAAGTGGGAAAGTGAGAGTTATAGATGTTATTTCATACTTATCAATGATTTCTACCTTACCTTCATATCGGTTACTGCCTGTATCTTCATGTTTTACTAAACTCGCAATATATCTTCTGTCACTTATTCCTTGTTTCCCCTTTTTAAAAGATTTCTTTCTGTCCTCATCTGTGTTTACCGAAAGCTTTCCGTTATCAATCTCCCCAATGAGCTTATCCCCACATATTTCGTCGCACATATAAACATATATTTTATTATTGACTATATGAATTGGCTCTCCAGAAACCCAGCGTGTTTTTCCCATACTTATCGACTTGATAATATCTCCCTTCTTATTAAACTGGTATAACTTTTCTTCTTGGCTGTTAACAATATAGATAAATCCATATTTATCTACAGCAATATCCTCTGGGAAAATATCCTTTTGAAGAGAAATAGTTGAAAGGTATACTCCTGAAGAAGAGAATATCTGAATTCTGTTATTTACAGTGTCCAATATATAAACATTGCCTTCATTATCAATGGCAAATGATAGCGGGCCGATATTTGCGCCTTCTCCCGCTTTGACGGCACCAACTTCTCCTTTACCCTAACCATACGCAATTTCTATGGTTATCAATTCTCCTTTTGATATCTTTGATCCGAAGTCATCACCCGCTGTCATAACTTCTTTCAGGACATATTTATCCTTCTCTTTAGAGAACACAAAGACATAATTGTTACCCAAAAGCTTCCTCAATGCGCTCTCTGCATCCAGATTCTCGAAGTTTGCCGTCGCCTTCTTTCCTTCAAGCTCTTTCACCACTGAAATCTTGACACCCGTCGCTTTCTCAATCTCTTTCAAAACCTCAGGCAGATCTGCATTCTTGAGGTCAGCGGTGATGAGATTGTCTTTCATCTCGATTTTGGAAGTCGATTCTTGCTTTGCTAACTGCGCGGAAAGATTAAATGGATGCAAGAATAATAGTAATGACACAACAAGGTATTTCTTAAATGACATCTTCATTTTACGCCTCCTTTTATATCAGACAAACCATAGAACTTTGTACAGATATGTCTAACGTTCACGTCTGGCTGCTATCTGTTCATATTCAATCGCCGTGAAAGCAAATACCTTTAACAATTTCCGTACCACACTGGCCACTCAAATGTATCCATCCCAATAATCCATAAGAAGTCTTAATCAGGTAGTCATAACTATTTGCACGTGCAATTAGAACTTCAATGTCGGAATTTGCTGGTAAATGCGTGACCTTCTCCGTGTAGCTTATATCAGCATATAAATCTAATGGCTGTGTGTTTACTGTCCGTAGCCCTACATAATAAAATGGTTGAATAACTTCCTTAAGGAGTCCCTTATTCAATGAATACTTGCGACGCTTATTAAAAAAGTCATCAGCTTCACCTGATA
>JACRQA010000102.1:1620-5393 GCA_016222915.1 Nitrospirota bacterium
ACCCATCTTCACAAGGTGGCCATCTACTTTCCGATGAATTATAAAATGAGGATCACCACTTGGTCCAGCACTATAATCTATTACGTATATGTCATCCCTTATAGCATCGACCTTTGTTTCAATCGCACGAATTACACCCTCTTCATCGCCGGTTTCTTCTACTGCATGATTCAATACTTTAGATATGCTTGAATTATAGTAAATAACTACATAGCCTTTTGCTTCCCCAACATCCAGCTTGGATAGGTTAGGGAATGAGCTTGGTATCTGCTGTGTTGCCCCATTTGCAGACCCTACTACTAATAAAAAAATAGTGATAATTTTAATCATATGAATTCCATATAATCACTTACACCCATAAACAGATAAGCAATCATTAATGACAATCCTCTCCTTTGTCCAACAACAAGACTTGTATAACTGAAACTCAAATCAGATAATTGGTCGGGTAGTAACCTATTTTGCATATAAACGCCCCTCGCCCTTTACTGCTGTACTTACTTTTTAACAATGGTTGGTTTGAATAAGAACCTGTAGAATATTAAACCGGCATATATGAATTGTCAAGATATTTATTTGATAAAATTCTTCCCTTGAACACTACCGTCCTGACCTATATAATTATTGAATGGACGTCATCACGACCCATCTCAATGCCGACTTTGACGCGCTTGCTTCAATGGTAGCTGCAAAGAAATATTATCCTGAGGCTGTTCTCGCCTTTCCAGGCTCGCAGGAAAAGAACGTCCGCGACTTCCTGGCATCCTCGCATCTGCCGCTGGAATTCAAGCGACTCAAGGACATCGATCTTCAGAAAGTCACGAGGTTGATACTTGTGGACGTTAAGAGCTTTGACCGGATCGGCAGGTTCACGGAGATCCTGTGCAATGAAGGCCTGACCATCCATATTTACGACCATCATCCCTTTACGGACACAGACACCAAGGGACATAAAGAGGTCATCGACAACGTCGGGGCCACAACAACAATATTTGCGGAAATGCTTCAGAAGGACAAAATCCTCCTCTCCCCGGCTGAGGCCACACTCATGATGCTGGGAATATACGAGGAGACCGGGTCTCTTCTTTTTCCTTCGACGACCGTCAGGGATTTATCGGCTGCCGCCTACCTGCTGAAAAAGGGGGCCAACCTGAAAATAGTTTCGAGCTTCTTCAAGAGAGAGCCCGGGCCTGAGGAGATCGATCTGCTTAACGAGCTTATCCATAATGCAAGAGATTACGTGGTCCACGACATCAGGATAAAGATTGCCAAGGCGTCCAGGGAGACCTACATGGGCGACATTGCATTCCTGGCCCATAAGATCAGGGAGATGGAAGACGTGGACGCGATATTCCTCCTTGTGATGATGGAAAACAGGGTCCAGGTCATTGCGAGGAGCCATACGCCTGAGGTCGACGCCGCAGAAGTGCTGCATGAGCTAGGCGGGGGCGGCCATCCCCAGGCGGCCTCCGCAGTCGTCAGGGACATGTCGCTGGAAGAGACCGGGGAAAAGCTCCTGGACATTTTGGGGAAAAAAATACATCCGACAAAAACTGCAAAGGACATCATGACAAGTCCAGTAAAAAGCATTCCCTGGAACAAGACACTCAAGACCGCGGAAAAGATCATGACACAATATGAAGTCAATGTGCTGCCCGTCCTGAAGAACAATACATTTTATGGACTCCTCTCCAGGGAGGTTGTGGAAAAGGCACTGTTTCACGGGTTCGGCCAGAGCAGGCTTGACGAATTCTGTACCACCGGCGCCCCTTCGGTATCTCCCTTAACTCCGATAAGCATTGTCGAATCCATGATGATAGAGCAAAATCAGAGGTTCATGCCCGTTGTCGAAAACAGTCATATAGTGGGCGCAATAACGCGCACCGACCTTCTGAGGTCTCTTTATGAAAGCCTGTTGAGAAAAAACATGATATCGGGCTTCGAGAAATTGACTGAGAAGCCCTCTATAGGCAAGAACCTCTCGTCCCTCCTGAAATCCAAATTCCCGTCCGAGATATATAATCTCCTCAGATTGTCAGGGGAGGTTGCAAGGGACCTGGGCTTTACGGCCTATCTCGTCGGCGGCTCTGTCAGGGACCTGCTGAGGGGCGAATCGAACCTGGACATAGACATCGTAATCGAAGGCGACGGCATAGCCTTTGCGCAGGTCCTGGGCAACAAACTCAAGGTGAAGGTAAAGACACACAAGAGGTTCGGCACTGCGGTGATAGTGACGGATTTCTTAAAGTTTGACGTGGCCACATCGAGGACTGAATATTATGAATCTCCCGCAGCCCTGCCTCGTGTTGAAACATCATCGATCAAGAAAGACCTGTACAGGAGGGACTTCACAATCAACACAATGGCGGTCATGCTGAACCCCGAACAATTCGGAAAGCTCCTTGATTTTTTCGGCGGTCAGAGGGACATCAAGGAAAAGACCCTGAGGATACTCCATAACCTCAGTTTTATCGAAGACCCGACAAGGGCCTTCAGGGCCATAAGGTTTTCAGAGCGCTTCGGTTTCACAATAAGCAAGCACACGATGAATTTAATTAAGACTGCCGTGCGCATGGATCTCTTTAATAAATTATCAGGCGCCAGGATGTACGACGAGTTGAATCTCCTTTTTACGGAGACAGAACCGCTCAGTGCAATCAACAGATTGCACAAGTTCGACCTCTTAAAATTCATTCACAAGAGCCTCACAATCACACCGACGCTGAAAGAGACCTTTACTGCGATACAGGAAACCTTTGCCTGGTTTAAGCTACTCTTCTTTGAGGAAGAGCTGAGCAAGTCGCACCTCTTTCTCATGGCCCTGCTCAATGAGCTGACGCCCGTGGAAAGAAATGAGGCATTGAAAAGACTCTATGTCCCCCTTGCTGCAAGGAAGGAGATACTCGGCGGCATTGAGCAGGCAGAAAAGGTGCTTACTGTGCTGACGGGGGCCTCTGAAAAAGAAATATATAAAACGCTGATGTCTCTCGATATCCCGACCGTCCTGTTTACAATGGCCAGGGCCAGGGACCGGAGACAGAAGAAGGCCATTTCACTCTACCTGACTACTCTCAGAAAAATAAAGCCTGAGCTCACAGGCGAAGACCTCAAACGAATGGGTTATGCGCCGGGGCCGCTGTTCAGAAAGATATTGACCTCATTGCTTGAGGCCCGGCTTGAGAGGCGGATCAAGAGCCGGCAGGAAGAGGTGGAGTTTTTAAAAGAGAATTTTCCTGTTAAGAGCAACCGCCTTTAGCATGGGCAATTGCTGGGATTGATATTTTGGTGATTGGAATTTATTTGTTATCTGGAGCTTGAATATTGGAATTTGTTATTATGCTAATCTCACCCCCGCATAATAACAACAATGCGCGTTATCAAGGTCATTGATAAACGACCTCTCATTCCCGTCTTCAAATAAAATCCTTACAAGGCACAAACCTCCTGAAAGCTGGGAATGCCTTTCTTCGATAACTTTCCCTGCCCCCCACGCCGAGTGGCCGAGGTGGTTGACCCTGTCTCCCAGTTTAAGATACAGCCTCCTTCTCATACCTTATTATAAAATAACGGCCTCTCTTTCGTGTTTCGCCGGCTTGTCATTTTACGGTACCTGTAAGCGCCGCGTTCCTATTGAAATACCTGAACCATTATGGTATAACACAGTCTAATCTTAAATACCTTATGAAGGAGAAGTCATATGAAAAAAGCATCATTATACGCACTTATTATCGTTTGCATGTTTTCAGCGATCGGATGCAGTAAATCCGGCGGGG
>JACRQA010000103.1 GCA_016222915.1 Nitrospirota bacterium
TGATCTGATCGCTGAAAGAGACAAATTCGACAAAGGGTACAAGGGATTTAAAGACATGGCCGGCAATCTTGAAAGGGCTTACATGAAGGTCTTTGATGACAAGGATGTCGAGCCGATGAAAGAAGTCTATGATGAATGGCTTGAATACAAGAGCCTGATTTTTAAATCCATTGATAAAATGGTGGAGACCCAGGAGTCAATGGCCAATGAAAGTTTTGTCAATAGAAAGAAACTGATAAACTGGATGATTTCAATAGTCATAATCGGTTCCATCGGCATGATTGTATTGTTTGCGTTTGCATCTATCCTTACCGTTCGATCAATCGTCAGGTCTATAAAAACAGTCGTAGAGTCGGCAAAGGAAGTTGCTAAAGGTGATCTTACCTGTACCATAGAATTAAACAGTACGGATGAGATGGGGATCATGGCAGGTGAGTTAAACACCATGCTGACAAAACTGAATAAAGCCTTTTCAACAATTACAGCCGAGTCAGAGCGTATCTATAAAAATGCAGAGGGGCTTTCTGAAGTATCTGAATACTTGCTGACCGGGACAAATGAGCAGAAAATCCAGGTCGAGCAGATTGCAACGTCAACAAACGAGATGTCGCAGACTATTATTGAAATGTCAAGAAATGCCTCGGACGCATCTGAAATAACCAAACAGTCGTTTGACTCGGCAACTAAAGGCAGGGATGTCAGCGAACAGACAAAGGCGAGTATCTCGAAGCTGGTCAGCAGTGTGACCGAGGCGTCAGATGCTATTGCGGTCCTGGGAAAAAGCTCGGACGAGATCGGGGAAATAGTGTCCGTTATCAAAGACATTGCCGACCAGACAAATCTTCTGGCTTTGAATGCGGCAATAGAGGCGGCACGGGCGGGAGACCACGGCAGGGGGTTTGCCGTTGTGGCCGATGAGGTGAAAAAGCTTGCGGAGAGGACGAGCAAGGCAACGGAAGAAATAGCGGGAAAGATACAGGCCAATCAGAAAGAGACCAAAGAAGTCATATTGAGCATGAAGCAGAGCAAGTCCGTGGCTGATGAGGCAATCTCTACCACCTCGGACGCAAGAGACGCCCTTCAAAAGATCGTTGAAAGCTCCGAAAATGCAATGGATATAGTACACAGGATCGCCGCTGCCACAGAGGAGCAGTCCGCGGCTGCGGAAGAAGTCAGTCAGACAATGGAGAATACCGCCGGCGTAATTAACGGCACTTATGTTCTTTCTGAAAATGTAAAAAAAGTGTCGGATGAGCTGGCTTTGGTTGCGGCAGAGTTAAAAAAACAGATGGAGGGTTTCAGGACAAATGCACACTCTTCATTAAATGCGCAGGTTGTCTCTGAGATGATATCAAAAGATACGCAAGTTGTTGACGGGACCACGGCATAGTTTATTTTAATGAAGGAGGTGGGGCAGGGATTAAAGATTTTATCAGATATACCGATGTAGTCAGTAGTTTCTAAATGGGCCGTAAGGCCAAAATTCAAGGAGGGAAGCAAATGAAAAAGATTTTGTCTGTATTAGTAGCACTGTCGATACTGCTGATCGCAGGGCATGCCCTGGCGACTGACACACCGATGTCATATCAGGGGATCACTGTTGTTGACGCAGACTGGGTCAAGACCAACATGGGTAAGGTCAAGGTATATGATGCCAGGAAAAAGGGAGAATATGTAGAGAAACATATTCCGGGCGCAATATCCGCCTATTACAACGATAAGAGCGAAAAGAAGCTTGATTTTGATGTGGCCCAGGATGAATGGGACATCAAGAAATACCCGGCAGACAAGAATGCATCTGTTGTCATTTACTGCAATGGTCCGCAATGCTGGAAATCATTCAAGACTGCAATCATGCTCGTTAAAGCAGGATACACGAAGGTCCACTGGCTACGAGACGGTTTTCAGGGCTGGGTAGACAAGGGATATCCGACTGAGTAACATCAAATCGGAAAATATGCATGGCTAATAAAGAGGGGACTTCGGTCCCCTCTTTATTTAGAAAGGTTTTGTATCCACCCCGGCAATTCATCACGGCTCTCATAAAATAAATGGTAAAATAAGTCAAAGCAGGGGCACAGCGCGCCGTGTTCCCACGGATTTCGGATCAAGACCGGGATGAAAAAACCATTTTGTGTATAACAGGTCAATGAGAGCAATTTCAGCCGTTATGATGGTACTGATCATGTGGTCTGTCACTTTGCCTGCGGCAGCGCAGATAATCAGGATACCGCAAAAGCCCGTCTCAGATTCAAAACATAAGAAGGCCGATCAACACATCGCCTCATTCACATACAAGATTGTGAACACGTTCCCTCACGATAACAAGGCCTTCACTCAGGGACTGGTCTTTGATGATGGGACATTATATGAGGGGACAGGGCTCAATGGTTCATCCTCATTACGCAAGATCAAATATGAAACAGGTGAGCTGTTGCTGGGGCTTAAACTGCCGGCCCGCTTTTTCGGGGAGGGCATAACTGTTTTCGGAGACAAGTTGATTCAACTGACCTGGAGGTCCGATACCGGGTTTGTGTATGACAAAAACAATTTCAAATTGCTGGGGAAGTTCAATTACAAAACTGAAGGCTGGGGCATTACTCATGACGGCAGGAGGTTAATCATGAGCGACGGCTCGGCAACTCTGTATTTTTTAAATCCTGAAACTTATGAAATGACCGGACGCCTGGAAGTTGCCGATAACAATGGCCCTGTAACCCGGCTGAATGAATTGGAGTATGTGCGGGGAGAGATTTACGCAAATGTCTGGCAGACTGACAACATCGCAATAATCGACACTGAAACAGGCCGGGTAAAAGGGTGGATCGATCTGGGGAAATTGTCACAGCTTGCGGGCGGAGACAAGGCCACGAAAACACTGAATGGCATTGCGTATGATAAAGAGGCTGACAGGCTGTTTGTTACCGGAAAATTATGGCCTGATATTTATGAGATCAAACTTGTCCCCCTGACCCCTGACCCTTGACCCTATATTTTTATCCCCAGTTCTATCTGTTTTCCCCTGATCGCCTTTATCCGGTCCCTTATTTGTGCGGCCTTTTCAAATTCAAGCTTCTCCGCAGCGGCCTTCATTTCTTCTTCCAGTTTCCTGATCGCCGGCTCATCGGCGTATTCAACTTTCTCTTCTGCAACAGTTGGAACGGTCCAGTAATCCGCTTCATAAATTGAGCTGAGTATATTTGTTATGTCCTTCTTGATCGATGCCGGGGTTATATTGTTTCTGACGTTATACTTTTCCTGGATCTCACGCCTCCTGCTTGTTTCATCCATTGCAGTTTTCATCGATCCGGTGATTGTGTCGGCATAGAAAATGACCATGCCGTTTAAATTCCTCGCAGCGCGTCCAGATGTCTGGATAAGGGAGCGGGCCGAGCGGAGGAAGCCTTCCTTGTCGGCGTCGAGAATGGCGACAAGAGACACCTCCGGGATATCAAGCCCCTCTCTCAATAAATTTATTCCGATAAGCACATCAAACTTGCCAAGCCTGAGGTCTCTCAGGATTTCCACCCTTTCGAGGGTATGGATATCGGAATGGAGATATCTCGCCTTCACGCCCGCTTCCGTATAATATTCGGTAATGTCCTCCGCCATTTTCTTGGTAAGCGTGGTGACGAGTATTTTTTCTCCAAGTGCGGCCCGTTTCCGGATTTCCCCAAGGAGGTCGTCGAGCTGTCCTGAGACCGGCCTCAGTTCTATAAGCGGGTCTTTAAGCCCGGTGGGCCTGACTATCTGTTCGATTATCCGCAGCCTGGATTTTGTAAGCTCGTATTCCGCCGGAGTGGCCGATACGTAGATCGCCCGATTCACTCTGTGTTCGAATTCATCGAACTTGAGCGGCCGGTTATCAAGGGCAGAGGGCAGCCTGAAACCATAATCGATCAGGGTCTGCTTTCTCGACCTGTCCCCTTCGTACATGCCCCTGATCTGAGGGACCGTTGCATGAGATTCATCTATCACAATCAGAAAATCATCCGGGAAATAATCGATAAGACATGCCGACGGTTCCCCCGGCGCACGGCCGGCAAGGTGTCTGGAATAATTTTCAATACCGTGGCAGAAGCCGAATTCTTTGAGCATCTCCATGTCGAACCTTGTTTTTTGTTCAAGCCTCTTTGCCTCCATATCCTTGCCCTGCCTGAGAAGGAACATGGTCCTTTCTTCGAGCTCTTTAGCGATGGACACGACGGCCTTTTCGATCCTGGGTCTTGGCGTGATCCAGTGGCTGTTGGGATATAACGCCACGTTATTCAGTCTTCTTAAAACCTTTCCGGACAGGGAATCGAATTCATACAGTCCGTCTATATCGTCTCCAAAAAATTCGACCCGGACAGCGTTGTCACCTGAGAAGGACGGATATATTTCCACAATGTCTCCCCTTACACGGAACGTCCCCCTTTTAAAATCGTCACTGCGGTCATACAGCATATCAACGAGCTTTCTGAGAAACGCGTCTCTTTCCGTATGCATGCCCTCTTCGACAAGCAAATGCATGCCGAGATAGTCATCAGGCGAGCCTATGCCGTAAATACAGGAGACGGACGCCACGACAA
>JACRQA010000101.1 GCA_016222915.1 Nitrospirota bacterium
AAACGGGACAACATTTGAGAGCGCCATGCTTCTTGACACCAACATTTCAATCACGACCTACGGTGAAGATGAAGCAGGGGAACTTTATGTTGCAGACTTCATAGCAGGCGATGTGTACAGGATTTCGGCACAGTGATTTCCAGGTGGCGCGTCGAGGCTCCGATACTCCGATATAAGAATGATTGACAATATTCTATAATTAAGTCGTGAGAATACTCGTTCAAAGGGTCAAACAGGCAAACGTGGTCGTAGAAGGACAAAGGGTAGCTGATATCACAAAAGGGCTTGTCCTCTTTGTCGGCATAGGGAAAGACGACACCGTAAGTGAAATGGAATACCTGTGTAAAAAGATATCCAACCTGCGCATCTTTGAAGACGAGCAGGGTAAGATGAATTTGGACATACGCCAGGTCAAGGGAAAAGTCCTGAGTGTTTCCCAGTTCACCCTTTATGCAAACACAAAAAAAGGCAACCGCCCCGGATTTGATCAGTCGGCGGGGCCTGAAATGGCAAGGGAGCGGTGGAAGGAGTTTAATAATTTACTGCGGAGAAACGGCCTGGAGGTTGCTGAAGGAATATTCGGGGCGCACATGGAAGTGGAGCTGGTCAATGACGGCCCCGTTACGATCTGGTTAGATTCAAAGGACCCATGTTGATTCATTTTACCACCCCCCATGACTCGCTTGCATATCCCACTATTTCATGCTAAATTCTCTACCAGGGTCATATGAAAAAAATCCTGATTATTACCGTCTCAGCAATTGCAGTCCTTATAATCGCCTTTGCGGTGTTTATAAAAATCTACGTCACACCTGAAAGGGTCAAAGGGTTTATCGTCCCATATGCCGAGAAGGCCTTAAACAGGAAGGTACAGATAGGTGAAATAAGCATCGGCATTTTCAAGGGCATCGGCCTCAGTGATTTTTCTATCAAGGAAGCGGACCAGACCCGCGACTTTGTGAAATGCAAAGAGTTCGTCCTTAAATTCAAACTTCTCCCCCTCCTTTCAAAGCAGGTAGTCATAGACGAATTGAGATTAGTTTCCCCTGTAGTAAAGGTCGAGCGCGGCACGGATGGAAAGTATAATTTTGAGGGCCTTGGGAAAAAGGAAGGGCCTGAGGTCAAAGAAGTAAAACCTGATGAGTCCGGGGGGCTACCCATTTCACTGACGGTAAATAAGATCTCGGTGCAGGACGCGAAATTATCATTTGCCGATGCCATGAAAGAACTTCCTGATATCAAAAGCTCGGCCAATATCGATATCAGTATCAAAAGCGCGGACGGATCGAATATATTTTCAGAAGGGACAGTTGACCTGAAGGTAGATGAAATCACCCTGAAAAAACCGTCTGAGAAACATGTCCGGGACATCCCCGCAGTCCTCAGTTATGCGGTGAATTATAACATGGAATCAAAAGACATCCGGGTGGACAAGGCCGACCTGAAAGTCCGGGGGGTACTCGCGTCGATAAAAGGTGACATCAAAAAACTGCAGACATCACCTGAAGTAAACATTGCGGTAAACATCCCGAAGCTAAAGACCTCCGAGGTCCAAAATCTGGCCGCACTCTTTGCCGACATGAAGGGGCTCGTCCTGTCCGGAGACATTGCCGCTGACGTCAAACTTAACGGCGAGATCAAAAACACAGAGACCTTGAAGGCAAGCGGCAATGTCGCACTGGACAAGGTAGGCATAATTTACAATGAAATAAACGCAATGCTGGACGGCAATGTAAAATTTACCGAAGCTTTAATGAACATTGACCTGAAGGCCACCCTTGATAAAAACACCGCTGAGATAAAAGGATCGGTCATGGATTATATGAAAGACCAGAAGGTCCATCTCAATATATATTCAAAACAACTCTCGATTGACGCACTTATACCAGCGGGCAAGCCGGCGGACAAAACCTCTGCCGGGAGCGCAAAGACTGCGCCTGAGAAACCCGCAAAAGAGGCCGCGCCCCTGGACCTCAAGCTCACGGCTGACGGCGAAATCAGGATTGATTCGGCAGTGTACCGTAACATGCACATGAGTGATTTTTACATGCAATATAAATTTAAGGACAATAAACTCGAAATACCAAAGCTGGTTGCCAGGGCTGGGAAAGGGGAGCTTAAGGTAAACAGTCTTGTCGATCTCTCAAGACCAGGGTATGCATATAGCCTTACAGGCAATGTCGATTCCCTGCATGCGGATGAGATCGTAAATACTTTTTTCCCGAAGGCAAAAGACACAGTGTTCGGCATGATCACTTTTAATCTGAAGATGAACGGCTCAGGCACCCTGATGGAGAGCATAAAGAAAAACCTTGTTGCCGACGCGGACTTCAATATAAAGGACGGCAAGCTCACCGGAGCAAATATAACAAAGGGCTTAGCGCAGTTTCTCAATATCCAGGAGCTTGAGACAATAAACCTGAGACAGGCGAATGGAACAGTGGGGGTAAGAAACGGTATCGCAAAGCTGGACAGTATTTTTACCTCCGATAACCTTTCCATGGACCCCAAAGGGAATATCGGGCTGAATGAAACTCTCGACCTGGCCTTTGACCTAAAGCTGTCATCCAGCCTCACCAACAGGGCTATGAGTTCAAAAATAGGCGCGTATATAAAGAACGAAGCAGGATGGGGGCAGGTCCCCTTATTGGTCTCAGGGACATTCGCAAAACCGGTCTACATGGTGGACCTTGAGAAGGCCGGGAAGCGCATCATAAAAAAAGAAGCAGACAAATATATAGATAAATATCTCGACAAACAGAGCGATAAGAAAAAGAAGGAACTGGAACCGGTCAGGGACCTGTTAAAAGGGATCTTTAAATAGCATCACCGCCTGCTGATAAAGCCATCTATCTTTTCCATAAATAAATCACGGGACACCAGGAATGAATCGTTGTGCCCGCCCTGGAGGTCCACAAACTCCTTTGGGCCGGGGGCGCTGTCAAACAGCTTACGGCCCAGATCATAGGGCACGATTTCATCCGTCGTACTGTGGAAGTGCAGTGTGGGCGACTTTACCCTGCCGATCTTTTCCATAGCATTAAATGAAGTCTTGTAAATAAATGAGGGGACAAAAGGGAAATACTTTTTCGCCATGTCCTGAATGGATGTAAAACTGCCTTCAAGAATTATCCCTCCCAGTTTATGTTTTCCTGCGAGATCGATTATGACCGCGCCGCCCAGTGATTCCCCGTAGCCGATGATCTTTTGCGGAGGTACTTTCTTTTCATTGACAAGGTAATCATAGACAGCTTCCACATCGAGATAGAGACCCTCTTCTGAAGGGCTGCCTTTGCTCATTCCATAGCCACGGTAATCAAAGATAAGGACATTTACATGGAGGTCATGAAACATCCTGATCTTTTCCAGGCGGTGGCTGATGTTTCCGCCGTTGCCGTGACTGAATATGAATGTTCCTCTCGGTGATTGGGAAGGGATGTACCAGCCGGAGACCAGGACATCGTCTCTTGTTGTTATGAATAAATCTTCATAATCCAGGCCGATGTCGCGAGGCGTGGCTTCAATTTCTTTCAGGGGATAATACAGGCTTTTCTTTTCAATGAAACGGATAAAGAAGAAAAGGAAGATGAGCGAGACAACAATTAAGAAAATGATTTTCATAAGAGCATCAGCACCCTTATAACTCTTCACTTTTAAGTCACAACTCTCTTACGGTATGACCTTATTCAACGGATACTCTATGATCCCTTCCGCGCCGACAGCCTTCAGCTTGGGAATAAGGTCCCTGACGGTCCTCTCATTTATCACAACCTCCAGGGCGAACCAACCCGTGTCGGAAAGCTGAGAGATAGTAGGCGAGTGTAAAGATGAGAGCAGGCTCATTACCCTCTTCAGAGAGCCTTCAGGCACATTCATTTTAAGTCCGACCTTTTCCTCTGCGGCAAGCGCGCCCTTTAAAAGCAGCACGATATTTTCCATCTTCTGCCTCTTCCATTTGTCCTTCCAGGCCTTCTTGTTTGAGATAAACCTGGTGCTTGATTCAAGTATGGTCTCGATTACCCTCAGGTTATTGGCCTTTAACGACGAACCGGTCTCCGTCAGCTCAACGATTGCATCGGCAAGATAAGGGGGCTTCACCTCTGTCGCTCCCCATGAAAAATCCACATCGGCCTTTATGCCCTGGGATTTGAGATACTGTTTTGTAAAACAGACAAGCTCAGTTGAAATGCGCTTGCCCTTCAGGTCCTTTACAGTCTTTATCTTCGAATCATTGGGAACAGCTATGACCCATTTTACCGGCCTCAGTCCGCCCTTTGCATAATGAAGCTCAGCAACCTCATGAACGTCCGCCCCCTGCTCCAGTATCCAGTCCTTCCCGGTTAGTCCGGCGTCAAGTACCCCATCATCAACATACTTCGCCATCTCCTGCGCCCGAATGAGCATTGCTTGTATTTCCACATCATCAAAGTCAGGATAGTATGAGCGCGCGCCGACCGTGACATTGTACCCTGCCTTCTTGAATAATTTCAGTGTCGATTCCTGCAGGCTGCCTTTGGGAAGACCAAGCTTTAATATATTTTTCATTGGCTGATTGATTCTCCTTTACTACTGTGAAAATTATTAGTCCTTATAATACAGCGCACCACTAATATTATTCAAATATTTATTCTTAACTCCCAAACCATTTGATATCCTTCTATCCGGAGGTTTATTATTGTATAGTTGTAATATGGGAACTATAAACCTATCATGAAGAAGAAGAGAATAAATGACATTTATTTCCATGGGGCTGACGACAGAAATATTTTTGCGTTCACTGAAAGATTTCTCGAAAGCGGATTATTCTGGATTTATATAGCCCTTAATCCCGCAAGGAAATGGGACCAGGCATATGAAAATCTGCCGAAAGACAAAAAGCAGGTGTTCAGGAATGAATACAACAAGGCGTTCGTAATATGTAATACTTACAAAAATCTCTCAAGACTTTTTTTAAAAAAAGAACTTCATGTAAAAGATCTCTTTCTGCTTCATGGGGACGGAATCCCGTTTGAAACAGTCATCAGACTTGAAAGGGCGGATGAATCAAGATGGAAAGAAGCGCTCGAATTGGCAGCCTGAAGTCCGTTATCCGTGCGCTTGATATCGCTGCCGGTAAAGCGGGTGTTAACGGATTAAAAGTAATAATCTGCGGAGGTCTTGCCGCAATCGCCTATGGCATGCCTGAAAGGGCGACCCTCGACATCGACGCAGAAATCGACACGGGTTATGAAGTGATAAGCAAGCTCAAAAAGGGCCTGGAATTCCCAGCAGAGTTTACCGCCGACATATCGAGATGGAGCATGATAGATATCCCCGAAGGGTACAGAGAACGCGCTGTTCCATACAATGAAGTACGGACAAAACATGTCCATGTATTTCTTCTTTCCCCGATAGATTTGATAATATCAAAATTGAGGGTCTTCAGAGACAAAGATATTGACGATGCGGTTTTTCTTATAAAGAAATTCAGGATAAAAAAATCCGACATACTTAAAGCTGCGGAAGATGCGATAAAAACTTCTCCGGCTTCTACGGAAATTTTGCGTTTCAAAAAGATGGTTGCTTATTTCATTAAACAGGCTTACCCAAAATCGAAGTAAGGGGATTGCAACGTGCCTTTACCTTCTGACCCTCACAGTATTCCCATGCGCCTCCAGCCCTTCGACATCGGCAAAGGTCACTACCGTATCTGCAAGCCCCATGAATCCGGCCTTTGAAAAATCAAGCAGGCTTGTGCGTTTAACAAAATCATATACCCCAAGAGGTGATGAAAATCGAGCAGTGCCTCCGGTCGGAAGCGTGTGGTTCGGGCCTGCCGCATAGTCGCCCATAGGCTCCGGGGTCCACTTGCCTAAAAAGACGGCCCCCGCGTTTTTTATCATGGGCAAAATCTGCTTCGGCGATTTTGTCATTATCTCAAGGTGCTCCGGCGCTATCTGATTTGCAATGCCGGCAGCCCTGGTGAGGTCCTTTGTAATAATTATCGCGCCGTATTTACCAAGGGATTTGCCCGCGATCCCTTTTCGTTTGAGCTTCTTCATCTGCCTATCAAGCTCTGCCTTGACGTCCTCGGACAACTTTACTGAATCCGTAACCAATATGGATGATGCCATCTCATCGTGCTCTGCCTGGCTGAGGAGGTCTGCTGCTATGAATGAAGGGTCGGCAGTCTTGTCAGCGATTATCAATATCTCACTCGGGCCTGCGATCATGTCTATGCCGACCTCGCCAAAGACAATCTTCTTTGCAACCGCAACATATATATTTCCGGGGCCTACAATCTTGTCCACCCTTTTTATTGTCTCCGTACCATAAGCCAGCGCAGCCACTGCCTGGGCACCTCCTATCCTGTAGACTTCTTTGACGCCGACGAGTTTTATCGCGGCTGCCACATATGGATTGACCTTGCCGTCCGGGGTCGGGACGCAAAGGGCTATCTCGCTGACGCCTGCCACCTGGGCGGGGATTACATTCATCAGGACTGTAGACGGGTACGCAGCCTTGCCGCCCGGCACATATACGCCGACCCTTTCAAGAGGCCTGATTATCTGACCGAGAGTTATGCCGTCTTTTGTGAACTGCCATGATTTTTCTTTCTGGCGTTCGTGGAAGGACCTGATCCTTTCAGCGGAAAGTTTTAATGCCTTTATAAATTTATCATCGGTTTTTTTTGCCGCTGCTTCGATCTCTTTTGCGCTGACGGCAAGCCGGGCGAGCTTCAACGAGTCGAATTTCTCCGTATATTTCTTTACCACCCTGTCACCCTGTTTTTGAACATCGGAAATGATTTTTCTTACGGTCTTTTGAATGGCATCCTCCTGAACGGAGGACGAGGCCCTTTTTTTAAGCCTTGATATAAATGCTCCGGCCTGGTCTTCTTTTAATATTCTCATTTGATTCTCCTGATCCTGGCGCCGAGGCGACCGAGCTTTTCCTCAATGCACTGATATCCCCTGTCAATATGATATACCCTGTCTATTACGGTTGTGCCCTGCGCAGCGAGTCCTGCGACAACAAGCGAGGCGCTCGCCCGCAAATCAGTTGCCATGACAGGCGCGCCCTTCAGTGTCTTTATCCCTTTCACTGTAGCAGTCGGGCCTTCCACGCTTATGTCCGCTCCCATCCTTCTCAATTCCGCGACGTGCATGAACCTGTTTTCAAATATGTTCTCGGTGATAATGCTTGTGCCGCCGGCAACAGTCATCAACGCCATAAATTGCGCCTGCATATCCGTGGGAAACCCCGGGTAGGGCATGGTCTTTATGTCTTCTGAAGACGGCCTCTCCGGGCCTCTGACAAGCAGCGTATTTTTTTTCACGCTGATCTCCGTCCCGGTCCCTCTCATTTTATTGATAAGCGCTTCATTATGCGCCGGGGTGCAGTTCTTTATCCTGACCTCTCCCCCTGTTATAGCTGCTGCTGTGATAAAGGTGCCGGTCTCTATCCGGTCGGGGATTATTTTGTATTTAAGCGGCTTCAGTCTTGAAACGCCATTGATCTTTACAGTGCCGGTCCCGGCCCCCTGTATATCGGCACCCATTGATATCAAGGCATTCGCAAGGTCAACCACCTCTGGCTCGCACGCGGCATTTTCAAGGACAGTCTGTCCATCGGCAAGGGTCGCCGCCATCATCAGGTTTTCCGTACCTGTCACAGTCGGAATGTCGAAATAGATCGTGGCCCCCCTCAGCCTTTTTGCCTTTGCATGGATATAGCCTTTTGAAAGGGTGATCTTTGCGCCCATCTTTTCCAACCCCATTGTATGCAGGTTAATGGGTCTGGCCCCAATGGCGCAGCCCCCAGGCAGGGAGACCTTGGCCTCACCTGTCCTTGCAACGAGTGGCCCCAGCACCAGCACGGAGGCGCGCATGGTTTTTACATAATCATACGGGGCCTCGATGGCGGTTATCTTTTTAGATTGGAGAATGATTTTTTCTTTTTCCTGGTGATAGCCCATTCCAAGATGCGCCAGGAGCTTGCCCATGGTTGAAATATCTCTAAGGTGCGGCACATTTGAAATTGAATTCTCTCCAGGCCCAAGAATCGAGGCACACATTACCGGAAGGGCCGCATTCTTTGCGCCGCTTATAGAGACCTCGCCTGATAATTTTACGCCGCCCTGGATTTCTAATTTGTCCATCTGGCCTGAATAATCCTTTCTATACCTGCGTAATCCTTCTGCACTTCAATATCAGTATATCCTGCATCTTTCATCATGCGGACTGTTTTATCTGCGCACCCTGCTCCTAATTCGAACATAAGTATACCATTGGTTTTCAGAAACTTTCCCGCCTGAGAAATTATTTCCCTGTAGAAATCCAGGCCATCCGGCCCGCCGTCAAGCGCACCGATTGGCTCCCAGTCCCTTATCTCCGGCTGAAGGGTCTGTATGTCATCAGTCCTTATGTATGGAGGATTTGAGATGATGAGGTCAAATGAATTCTCCCCCTCACCCTTGCCCTCTCCCACCAGGGGAGAGGGATGAGATAAAAGAGGCTCAAA
>JACRQA010000113.1 GCA_016222915.1 Nitrospirota bacterium
ATACCGGCTTTCAAGCCATTCTCTGAAGCTGCTCCGTCCGCCGGCACTCCTGCTTCCTCCGGTGTTTCGCCGCTGTTTGATACAGGGCTTGAGCTGGCCCCGATATCAGTCATATATTCATTTAATAATGTAAATAACAGCTCTCCGATTTTTAGCCCGTTGCCAGGGGCGGTTTCATCTTCAGTATATTGGCCATCTTCGTCCACCTCTTTGATATCCTCAGGCCCCTCTACGTCTTCATTTCCCATGGCCTCGTGCCTTGTGCCGTTGATGTCCGTTGCACAATGATTGCAAGCAGCCCTATCGATATTTGACCCCTCTTCCTGCTTCACTTCATCTTCGGAGCGGACCTCTTCCTTTTGTAGGCTGTTGCCTTTTATTTTTGCGCGCTCATTATTAATTAAAGAGGCAAACTGCTCTTTGCCGGGGTCAGCTGCATCTTGAGGTTTAGAGTCAGGCTTGGCGCTTAATTGATAAGCGGGAACCATTTCAGGCATGCTGTTCATCAATATGTCCATGCCGTCCAAAGAGCAAGAGCTGTGCCAGTAGGTTTCCGTATAAGCCGCGTGCTCATCATACGCTCAAACAGCTTGTTATCAAAATAATTTTCCCTCATGCCCGATTACCCTTGATGATGTCAGCGGACATGGATATAGAAAATATTTCTTGAACGGGAAAGTTTTTCCGGTCGGTGACACCTGTGTCTTATATAATGATATCGTGAGGAGAAATTGTGATAAGCCCCCTCAAGAAAAAATTGTGACGCTTATCGGCCTCGGAATGGCCGCGGTGGCAGCACCCGCGGCGCTCAGTATCATTGGCTGCGGCGGCAAAAGCGGCGATGGCGGCTCATCAGCGCCGGCAGACAGTTTCAGCGTCACATCCACACCCGATGCGACAAGCCATGCTCATAGCGTTACTATTCCTCTTGCCGACCTTGCAACGCCACCTGCCAACGACGCGACCTATACCAGCAACGGGTCTCATGTTCATACCATCACGCTCACCCAGCAGCAGTTGACGGACATCAACAGCGGACAGACTGTCTCGGTGGTATCGAGCGTTTCCGAGGCCCATACACACACCTGGGCCATTACGAAACCTTGAGGGGATATCTGCGAATCAGGGTGAGCATCGCCGTTATTCCGTTCAGATGAAAATAGAGGAGGGCCGGGCCGGCTTGGATTCTCTTATTAAGACATCATTCTTACTGTAAGGACCATCCAGATAAAACTGAGAAAATTGGCCTTCGCCTTTCTCATACAGGTCGTGCAAACATGGACTTTCTTTCCAGGCCTTACAAGCACGTTTTTTGAGGTATATTCATTTTTACACATGACACACTGCCCCACTTCTTTACTCATTCTATTAAACCACCTTTCCTGATTGTCTCTTCTTCTTAGATATCGGAATGTTGTGGAGGCAACTTTACTTCCTGATAAATATCGGCAGTTATATTTTAAAATTTGCACGGCTGAAAATACTATCCCGCATATCTTCATAAAACCTCCCCTCGTCATCAGAGATGGAAAAGCTGTTAAGATTTAACACGTTAAAGTAAGACAACCAGCGGAGTACTTCCCGAACTATTGACAACCATCCGACAATGTGATACGTATAAATTTAATTGTGCCTGGCCCTCAGATCCCATTGGTCCGCTTGTGAATGACGCGGAGGGAAAGGGTTGTCGTACCTTATAAACCTTAATCTATTGCCTTCACTGAAGGAAGGAGGTTAAAGGAATGGAAGAAGAGAAAAAGAAAATTGACTGGTCAAACCTGTGGAAGAGTGAGGACTGGCTCGCGGTGTGGGTCGGCTTCCTTATCATTGTAGTTATGCTCGCCGGGGTCTCACTCAAGCTGCCCAAATTCAAATGGACGACCGATGCTGAATTCAGCAGTTTCATATCCGGAACCACCCCGTCCGTCGAAAAGCTCATCACGACCTCTGCGGACAAAAATGAGCCTCTGCTGAGAGAGGCGTTATTTGCCCTGCGGACCACCATCGACACAAAGGACAGGGCAGCCATCACCCAGGCTTCAAAAAACGCCGAAGAGGTCGCCAAGGGAGTTCAGGATGCCGACCTGAAGAAAAAATCAGGTAAACTCACAAAGAGCATCAGTGACGAAGGCGGCAACCTGCCGGCCAATGTCACATCGGGGAAGAACATTTCATACGTCCTGCTCGTTGGTGTCATTTACCTGATAATAAGCATGATTGCTATGGCGCTCATGGGAGAAAATGCAGCCAGCTTCGTCAAGGGCTTCCCCATCGTCTTCGCCATCACACTTATAGCCCAATTCATTGCAGGCAACTATACGGTGTTGTATTACGGACTGGAATACGTCATCTGGTGTCTTGCGCTCGGCCTGATTATCAGCAATGTCATAGGGCTTCCGGACTGGATGAAGGCCGCAGTGAAAACTGAATTCTTCATCAAGACCGGCGTGGTGGTCCTCGGCTCCGGCATCTTGTTTAAAGAAATCATAACAGCCGGGGCTTACGGCATCATGCAGGCGGCCCTTGTCGTCATAGTCGTCTGGTATGCATGCTTCTGGTTTGCCAGGAAGTTGAAAGTCGACGATGATTTTGCCGCCATACTCTCAAGCGCCGTATCGATCTGCGGCGTATCGGCTGCAATAGCAACGGCCGGGGCGATAAAAGGAGACCCGAAGAAATTAAGCTATGTTACCTCCATCGTCCTGATATGCGCTATCCCGATGCTTATTCTTCAGCCGATAATCGCGAGGATGGTAGGGATGCCCGATATTGTGGCGGGCGCATGGCTCGGAGGGACCCTCGACACGAGCGGCTCAGTCGTTGCGGCGGGCGCGCTCATCAGCGAGCAGGCGATGAAGACAGGCGTCATCGTAAAGATGTCTCAGAACGTGCTTATCGGTCTGGCCGCCTTCATACTCTCGATAGTATGGGCGTTAAAAAGCTGTGAGGTCGGAACAGGCATTGAAAAGAAGCCGAGAGCAATGGAGATATGGAACAGGTTCCCGAAATTCGTGTTGGGCTTCATCATCGCCTCAATAATATTTTCCTTCATGGTCTCTCCTGCGACGATAGACGCAACGAAGGGTTCTCTGGGTGGGTTAAGGACCTGGTGGTTCGCCCTGGCCTTTACAAGCATAGGGCTTGAGACTAATTTTAAGGACCTTGCAAACCTCGGCGGCGGGAGACCGGCCATTGCGTTTGTGGCCGCCCAGGGCTTCAATATCGTGTGGACACTGCTCCTTGCTTACCTGCTGTTCGGCGGTATTATATTCCCTGTGCCAAATATAAAGTAAGATTATGAAAACGGGAAGGCAGTCAGCCTTCCCGTTCCTTAAAATTTAAATGACTTAACATTGATCCTGAATCCAATCATGATATTGTGACTGTCGTACCTTTCTTCACCGACTTTATGCCCAAAGTCGTCTACAAAATCCATTTCATCCGTAGAAAAGTATCTATAGCCGAGATCGATTATTAAGAAGTCGCTGACAATGTAACCGATGCCTAAAGTCACTTGAGCCGCCAGCTTAGAACTATCGTCATCCAATAACTCAATGCCCGACGCCCCGATATTGTTAAATGATACATTGGCAATCCCGATTCCAAGTCCGGCATATGGAATGAACTTAGTCTCATTATCAAAATCCAAATACAAATTGAGCATTAAACTT
This sequence comes from Nitrospirota bacterium, assembly GCA_016222915.1. Lineage (GTDB taxonomy): Bacteria > Nitrospirota > Thermodesulfovibrionia > UBA6902 > UBA6902 > UBA6902. Next base: position 3,672 of record JACRQA010000113.1, read on the forward strand.
GTTAATGATATGTCTCCCTTTCCGTCTATTGAACCACGTCCCAACGAAGCGATCTTGACTTGATCAACACTGTTATTCCTATACGCAACCTCGCCTTCCAATCGATGAAGCCCGAAATCATAACCGCCTTCGACGCCGCCGCCAAACCCTGGGGCAAATGTTATATCATCAACATCAAGTTCAACATCATTGACAAATACGGCTTGACCATTAATCCCTGCATATGGCCCTTGGAAAGCGTCACACGTTGAGGTAAAAAATGTTCCTTCCAGAATAATAATTAAAATCAGTACAACAACTTTTCCCTTCACTTTAATTCTCCTTAGACATTGGTGGACAGGCTGTCATCATCAGCAATGATATTTTAGCTTTTCAACAGCCTGATAATTCTGACCCCATGTCTTCTACTATTTCAGGACACTCAGTTAGGTTAGGATTATTTTCTATAAAGTTACATTAGGCAATAACGTCCCTTAAGTTCTTACTGGGAATCTACAAAATATGGAAGCGATTCAGCCTCGATAAGGCGCCTTACCTTACCGTTAATTTATCGGCAGGTTCAAGTTTGTTATGCTGAACTTGTTTGCACGCTTTGCTGATTTTCTCATCAACATGGATATCGGTCCATTCCCAGCTGATAATAGTTTTTTTATAAATTGGAAATGCAGTATCGATATAAGTTTCTATGCAATAGTTGCCTTTCTGCCAGATATAGGTTTCTGACGGCAATGGGCGTATTAATAATGCAAGTCCTCCGGCAACCAGTGGAGGAACAGGCCCTGTATTCATTAATACACCAAGCGCAACCAGTTCCCCGCCGATTAAAGGATAATAATACCATTCTGTTTCTATAATGTCAGGATCGCCCCAAACAGCTATGAGGTCTACAGCTAATGGCGTGTTGATAGAAAAACCTCGGCACTGTTTCTCATAGACAGGAATCTCATTATATTTTTCTGTAAGCTTCTCATATGGCAATTCAAAATCAGCAGATTCCACAGGCAGGGATTTAAAATTGTTTGTGGTGACACACTGGTAAAAAGAATGCAGAGTGACATTATAAGAATTCGATATTTAGTCAGATCATTTATAATATTACTCATTAACTTATCTATCCTTTTTTTATTTTATCTTCTTTAATCACTTCGCTTGTATGCTCATCTTCAGGAGGAAGGCCAATAATTTTTCGTAGTGCCTTCCTAGAATATCTTATCCCGTAAGAATACACGGTTCCAGCTATTACCATTACAACAATAACAGCAAGTTTATCTAACAATGATAGGTTTCCACTCAATAAAAAAGGGATTGAAATGATCGGTAATCCAATCAAAAGTGTTACTTTTAAAACAAGATTTTTTATTGATTTCCCCTCTCTCTTTGCTTTGTTATATTTAATAAATATTATTGGGAGTACTACAGAAATTGAAATAACCCAAGCTATCATAAGTTGAACATCAAAATCCATCTTCAAATCTCCGACGGAACTTGAGGGACGTTGTTGCCTAATTTAACTTATTTCTTCCATTTATGATCTTTGGTATGCCTTAATAGTCTTATTCGAAATATCAAAATGCAAGAATTGCCCCCGTTTCTGGCGGCCTGCCGTAAATTATCAAAGCAAAATAATTGCCAGCCCAGCCATCATACCAGTAAAGATAGCACCTAATATATTGGTTCTGTTCCTTCTCTTGTCTTCCTCTACTCTCCTTGCAATCGTTGGCTCATCGTAAGCTGGATCAGTTCTTATTTTTTCTTTAGCGGGATTATCTTTAACTCGTAAAAATTCGGCACTGGCGCGATAACAAGTACTCCACCAATCCGGTCGTTTCTCTTTGGTAATATTAACAACATGAGCTGCCATCATACAGCCCTCGTTTTTTAATATATTTAGAATATCCGTTTCCTCGCACGTTCTCGTAAACCCGGTGTCGCCGACATCGACTTCAGCAAGGACTTCAACTTCGTCCTTTGAAAACTCCCTGAACTGGGTCATAGCTACATCACACTGCTCCTTTTGCCTGCTCGGATCAAATTCATATCCGTGCCTCGATATCCGTGGGGAACAGGCTGTCATGATTAATAATGATAGTAAGATTGAAATAAATAAGACTTGTCTCAATTTTATTTCCTCCGTTGATAACTTAAAATGTGGACCTCAATCCAATCATGATATTGTGGCTATCGTATCTCTCGTCACCAATATTGTTCCCTGATTCGACAAACTCTATTTCATCAGTAATAAAATATCGGTAGCCTAAATCCATTATTAAAAAGTCGTTGACAGTATAACCAACGCCAAGGGCCAGTTGAGAAGCAAGCTCAGAAGAGCTGTCATCCAGCAAATCAACGCCTGATGCCCGGACATTATTAAATGAAATGTAGGCGACACCTAATCCAATGCCCGCATATGGAATGAACATGCTTTCATTATCGAAATCGAAATATGCATTAACCATGAAACTCGTTACCGTTACATCACCCTCACCGTCTGTTGAACCGGATCTCCAAGAAGCGACGTTAATCTGATTAACGCTGTTTTTTCGATAAGCCAGCTCGCCTTCCATTCGAATAGGCCCAAAATCATAACCACCCGCAATCCCGCCACCGAAGCCTGTGTCAAACTTGAAATCTAATCCATCAAGTTCAATGTCGCTGACAAATCCGGCTTGACCATTAATCCCTGCATATGGCCCTTGGAAGGCGTCACACGTAGAGGCATAAAAATTTCCTCCCAAGATAATAATTAAGATCAGTACAACAACTTTTCCCTTCACCTTAATTCCGGTCATAAAACAATATGGTAGACAATAAGTTCTTATTTTCTTAAAAAATCAATCAGCAACAATTATCCTTACTGTTTCTGATAAACAGAAATGGTATTATCACTTCCTGTCAGTGTCATATTGTTTCCTGAGATTGAGTACGTAAAGCTTATAGTTGAATTCGTGATTGGGCAGAGACTGCTATTGCTTGTTCCTGTGGCATTGCTTGTAACAGTATTCCCACTTGCTGTATATGTGCCGGTTAGCGTGCATGTCGAACCGTCACTGAATGTTGCTGAAATACTGTAGTTATTATCGGCGTTCAAGGACAGAATCTCTACCCAGTCAGGTTCAGCGCCGTTTTCTGAAATGAGCTTCCATGTATTGGCCAAAGTAGCGTCCGTTGAACCCTGACTTGTCGATGACCCTGACCCGCCTCCTGACCCACAGGCCGTAAACACTGCGCACAGCATTAATACCGAAAACAACACAAATACTTTTTTCATACTATCTCCTTTCTCCTCTTACGACATTCTCTTCCCCCGCGACTTCAAGGAGTTTTCTATAGAGTATTTCCTCAATTCTATTTACCTCGTCATTGATTTCCGTGATATCATCACGGTCTAAATTACTTATCGAAATACCAAGATTTCTATAAAAAGTACTGTCTGGGCAGGGCTCTTCTTTGACTGTTCTGATACCGAGACCTTGATGATAGACATCGTATATACAGGTTTCTTTGAAACTCAGCAATATTTGAATCTTGCTATTTATCTTGGTAGTTACAATTTCCTTTTCATAAAGAGTAGTGATAGCTCCCTTATAGTGATGGTTGTCCTTGCCGACTCTTTTATACCCGTTATTTAATATAGTATTTTTTATGGTTTCAACTTCTTTTTTAGGAATTTGCCAAGAAAATAGTTTTTTCTCCATCGGCGGATACTGAAGAATCCCGGCGCATCCATAAATGAAGCAAAGACTTGTAATTATTAGTGTGTAACAATTGTTAGTCATAGCAATCAATGGTAAATAGAAGTTGCCAAGAAGTAAATTGCATATCCATTATTAGGGATGTGCCGCACTATAAGACGATCCTCCTCCTACAGCAACTCCACCATAATATAACGGGCTTATCGCCAATCCAACCGCTGCTCTAACAAGGCCATTTCTGTGAGATATATTAGATATTGATCCGCCTACCATACCTCTAAACAATTCAAAATCGGCGGCATTTTTATTTAATCCTTTTCCATATGCTATATCATGGTTCTCAGCAGCTTGCCAACCTGCCGTTACTGTTCCTAAGAAATCAATCATATGATTTAATGCTAGATTACCATTTTCCGGTCCATATCCATTCCCATATTGCCGAGTATTCACTCCATCTCTATACGCGTCGATCCAAGTATCTACTTCGATGGTTACCGAACCACGAGTTTCATGAGAGTCAAAATTGTAATTTGCGCCAACGCCTCCGTATCCAGCACCGACAGTCCAGCCATCATAATTGCTATAGTTTGCAGATGCAGCAAAGTTGTTATAGCTCACACCAGCCCCAACTTGATAAACATCATGTTTAAAGTAGTACGCTCCGTTGACGCTTACATTCCCATACCCTCCATAGCCCGATGCATAAATTCCATTATTCTCGCTATAACCTACTGATACGGCCCAACGATCACTAGTCCCGGCACTTAAATCAAAGGATGAAAATCTCAGATTGACTGAAGCCCCGGAACCAACGCCAATAGCAGCATGGGTTGGCCTTACTTGTCCATCAGTAAAATCGAGACCTCCCTGTAAACATACGTTGTAATAACAAGCTTGTCCACTTACCTCCTCAATACCAAGCCAGTCATTCATTACTGTACTTACTTTATCTGAAACATTTTCACTTAACCAACTATTTCCGCTGGGGTCGGTATAGTTAATTGGATTATTGATACAGTATGAATATCTATTCAATGCCTGGGGATTAAACGGCTCAGGCACTATCGTATCAGCAGTCATAAACTTTTCCAATCTCGGATCATAATATCTTGCCCCATAATAGTACAATCCATTTTCCGCATCGAACTTCTGTCCGGTAAATTTGTGTTTTACATCGACTGAGCCTGTATTATATTTAATCTCACCGGATGTATAGTAGAACAGGTCTTCTACCTGGTTCCCTGACTGGTCCGTTATCACCGAAGAGCTTCCGAGGTGGTCTGTATGGTAGTAGCGGGTATCAGCCCCTTCTATACTTGCAATCCTGTCAGACCCGGCAAATATATACTTTGAGCAAACCCGGTTCGTGCATTCGTAATGCTTCCCTATGTAGATGGTAGTAAATCCCGGTGTCACCTTCTTTACCCTGATGCCCGAGGAATCATAAACGGATATGGTAGCTGCGCCTGCCTTGACTATGCTTGTAGCCCTGTTGTCGTAATCGTATGTGAATGTCCTACCGGCCCCGCTTTTCATATTGCCGTTGCAGTCGTATGTATACGCATCCGTCCCTGCCTGTGTGACTGCGTGCGGCCTTGTGCCATAAGTGTAATTCCCCACTCGTGAATTGTATATCATGTTGCCTATCCTATCATACTGCCATGTGAGTGTGCCGCCATATGATGTGCTGGTTGCCGAGGTCAACCTGTTATGCTCATCGTAAGCAAACGTCCGGTTCTTTGTCCCGTCAAGGTAGTCGGTTATCCCTGTGATATTTCCGGCACTGTCATAGTCGTATAAAAGATTGACAAACCCCGTGCTCTGTTTGCTCGTTGTTATGGAGTATAGTCGATTGTTCTGGGCGAGGTACTGATAAATTGTATTTACTCCATTGCCGAAGTCTGCCCTTGTGAGAACACCTTCTTAAGTTAAATTAGGCAACAACGTCCCTTCAATTCTGTATATTAGTTTTCCCAGTATGAATGAGAACCCCACTTGCTTCAGACAACATTTTTGCAAGTTCAAGCATCTTCTTGCGGTACTCCCTAAGATAATTAAACGCATCTTTGTATTTTTCGTAAATGATCACAGCCTGATCTATTCGCTCGTCAATAGAAGCGTCTATAAAAATCTCTTTTGATGCTATATGACCAGTTGCAAGAAAGCTGTCTACCAAGCCAGCTAGATAGCTGTCTTCTTCAGATAGATCAATATCGGCATCATTCAATAAAATGATTCCCCCCCCCATTTGTGGAAAAGGTAACCTTTTAAACTCAACAAATAATTTTCTTAGTTTTTCAGAAATTTTATCTTCCGCCATACGTTACAATTTTCCCTTCCTTTGTATAAACTCCGAAATGGGTCTTAGTAGAAATTTTGAGGCCCTCTTCTCCTGTTCTCAATAAATGTGGTCGTGCTATTGCCTTATTAACGTTTAAAAACTCCATGGCCTCTTTTGTAAAACTTTCTATTCCTTGACCAATACCATGTTTGTTGTAATGGTAGCGAATCGATGCAGCTGCAGATCTAAATGTCCCGTTTGACCAAGCACCCAGAACATTGCGGATTTCACCCATTCCATACTTCCCCTCTCTCCCCAGAGGCATAAGCATCAGCGGCACTTCATAAGCGGATTGAGGCAGTAGCAAATCTATAGCCTCTATCCCAATCTGATCTATCCATGCAGCAGCATTGCGTCCCTCCAATATATTCTGAACGGTTCTATCATTTAAATGCCCTATTATTCCAGAATACCAGCCTCCCATCAGATTAATATTGTTAATATTCAGTCCAGCACCATAATCGTTATTACCCAGCATAGGTGTTGGCGCAGGAGTAGGCGGCGGTGCAGGTGTGAGTTCCGGAGTCGGCGCAGGTGCCGGATCTGGAGTTGGGTTATTCCCTCCATCTTTTTCGGAATAGTCCCCATAGTAATCCCACCACTCGTCACTGGAATCACCCCCATCATCCCACGGATCGCTGCCCCAATAGTCGTCCCCCCCATCTCCTCCACCGCAACAATAATAGTCATCAGAATAGTGTCCGCTCGGATCAATTAACATAACAGGGTTATTGATCACATAGCTATACCTATTCAACGCCTGCGGATCAAACGGTTCAGGCACAATCGTATCCGCTGTTATAAACCTCGCAAGCTTGGGATCATAATACCTTGCATTGTAATAATACAACCCAGTCTCCGCATCATATTCCTGCCCTGTGAATTTATGCCTTGCAACATCAGGCCCACTGTTCGTATGTGTCTCTCCATACGGATAATAATAAATCGATTGGATACTGACTCCATCCTGATCTGTTATCACCGAAGAGCTTCCGAGGTGGTCTGTATGGTAGTAGCGGGTATCAGCCCCTTCTATACTTGCAATCCTGTCAGACCCGGCAAATATATACTTTGAGCAAACCCGGTTCGTGCA
>JACRQA010000114.1 GCA_016222915.1 Nitrospirota bacterium
AAATCCTTGCTTCTTTTTTTAGGGTCTCTTGCTCTCATATTTAAAAAAAGTTCCAACTGTTTCAGCTGCTTGAGCCGTTCCAACTGTTCAAGCAGTTCAAGCGGATGAAACGGTTCAAGCGGTTGATACGGTTATTTCTTACATTCCCCTTTGCATTTTTTCTTCCTGAATATCTCCATCGACTCCTGTTCTTCTTCCCTGTAAAAGCCAAGTCTGTTGCCAAGCTCCTTAAAGTCCACATCATGCGCATCAAACTCAGGCCCTTCTACGCACGCGAACCGTGTCTTCCCTCCTACGTTGACCCTGCAGGCCCCACACATGCCTGTGCCTTCGACCATTACAGGATTCAGGCTCACAAGGGTCTTTACGTTATATGGTTTAGTAAGTTCCGCTACAGCCTGCATCATCCGTATCGGGCCTACTGCTATGACTATTTCCACCTTGGACTTGTCCATCACTTCTTTCAATGCCTCTGTTACCAGGCCTCTTCTCCCTGAGCTTCCGTCGTCTGTAGTAAGCAGCACTTCATCAGCCAATTCACTGAACCTGTCTCCCCAGACAAGCAGCTCTTTGTTCCTTGCACCAAGTATTACAGTGACATTATTGTTCTTTCCCTTCAACGCCTTGAGAATGGGATACAGGGTGGCTGAGCCGATTCCACCGCCCACAAGGACGCAATGACCGTAGTCCAATATCGGAGTGGCATGTCCAAGAGGGCCGGCTATGTCTCTTATTGTCTTTCCGGCTTTCAATCTTCCCAGCTCTTCTGTTGTCTTGCCTATTTTCTGGAACAGGAGGGTGATGGTCCCCTTTTCGCTGTCAGAATCTGCGATGGTCAGGGGTATCCTCTCTCCTTTTTCATCGATACGCAAGACCACGAAGTTGCCTGCCTGATGGTGTCTTGCAATGTGCGGAGCTTCAACTATCATTGCTACCACCTGCGGGGCCACTGTTTCTTTTTGAAGTATTTTATACATAGTAGTTCCGGTTATGTTATATCAAAAAAATTATTTACTTGGAGTTCTTAAGTGAAAGATTGCAGCCGGACCAATCTGAATTACTAAAGAGGCCTGATACCGCATCCATCGTATAAAATCAAACGTGGGTATTATAGCAAATATGCGTTTTGAAAATCATTCCGGCAGTGAAAACCAAACCTTTAGTATATTAAAAATGTTCTTGCATTTTTTATGGATTTGACTGACAATGAATATACATCGTATGAAATCCTGAATATAATCGGCGACATTCATCGGGAGAACCGCTATTGCCTAAGAGCAAAAAAACTCCGGCCGTAACATCCGAAAAACCATCACTGAAAGATATAACTATAAGAATATGCATGGGTACCGGCGGCCTGGCTGCAGGAAGCCGGGAGGTCATGGATGCATTTCATTCTGAGCTGAGATCCCGAAACCTGAAGGCGGCGATAATAAATAAATGCGTTACAAAAACGGGCTGCCGGGGGTTTTGCGCAAAGGATGTACTGGTAGACGTTATCATTAGTAACGCAAAGACTACTTACCAGTTTGTGGACCCTGAAAAGGCCGCCCGTATTGTTGAAGAACATATTATCAATGGCCGGCCTGTTGAGGAATGGGTTGTCGGGCCGGAGTACCACGCTTTTCATAACAGTGAAACCAAAATCCTTCTCAAGCAGTGCGGTGAGATAGACCCTGAAGACATTAATGCCTACATAGCCATCGGAGGTTATAGAGGGCTGGAAAAAGCGCTTTCACAAACCCCCTTTGAGGTGAGAGAGGAAGTAAAGTCCTCAGGTCTGCGTGGACGGGGCGGGGCAGGATTCCCTACCGGCCTTAAGTGGGAGTTCTGTAGCATGTCAAAGGTTGCGATCAAGTATCTGATATGCAATGCCGATGAGGGCGATCCCGGTGCATTCATGGACAGGGCCGTGATAGAAGGCAATCCTCATTCGGTCCTTGAAGGGATGATCATCGCCGGCTATGCAATCGGCGCTAAAAAGGGTTTTATTTACATCCGCGCCGAGTATCCCCTGGCCATAGAGAGATTAAAGATTGCGATCAACGCGGCAGAGCAAAAAGGATTTATCGGCAAAGATATCATCGGAAGCGGATTTGATTTTGATATCTCGATAAAGCAGGGGGCAGGCGCCTTTGTATGCGGGGAAGAGACGGCCCTGATCGCGTCCATTGAAGGCAAAAGGGGCATGCCGCGCTCCAAACCGCCGTTCCCTGTTTCCAAAGGTCTGTGGGGCAAACCCACGGTAGTCAACAATGTGGAAACTCTGGCAACAATTCCTGTGATCATGTCACAGGGCGCAAAATGGTATTCATCAATCGGCACTGAGAAGAGCAAGGGGACCAAGATATTCGCCCTCACAGGAAATATCAAAAACACCGGGCTCATAGAGGTGCCGCTGGGCATTTCACTCAGGGAGATCATCTATGATATCGGCGGAGGATGCGACAAGGGCCGCCGGTTCAAGGCGGTGCTGACAGGAGGGCCTTCAGGAGGCTGCATCCCTGAGTCGCACATAGACATGCCTGTGGATTATGAATCATTAAGTGAAATAGGCTCCATGATGGGTTCGGGGGGAATGGTTGTTATGGATGAAACATCCTGCATGGTGGACATGGCCAAGTTCTTCCTGTCCTTTACCACGAATGAATCCTGCGGCAAGTGCCTCCCCTGCAGGCTGGGGAACAAACGGCTGTATGAAATCCTCAACCGGATAACGCAGGGACAGGGCAAGGCAGGTGACATAGAGTTTCTATTGTCACTTGCAGAGGACATTAAAATATCCTCGCTATGCGGCCTCGGACAGACAGCGCCGAATCCGGTCCTCTCGACGATAAGATTTTTCAGGGACGAATATGAGGCGCATATTTATGAACACCGCTGCCCTGCCGGGGTCTGCAAGGCATTCCGCAAATATTTAATAGACCCTGAAGTCTGCAAGATGTGCGGCAAGTGTTTCAAGGCATGTAAGTCCGGCGCTGTCGCATGGGAGAAAAAACAGCCGGCGGTCATTTACAGGGAGAAATGCGTCAAATGCGGGGCGTGCTATGATGTGTGCCCTTTTGGGGCGATAACATGATTTATCTGTTCCAGCAGCTTGAACCGTTTGAACCGCTTGAACGGTTCAAGCTGCTCAAGCGGTTATTTTTATACGGAGGTCATTTTGTCGGACCATAAAGTCAAGATCAAAATAAACGGCACTGAAATCTGCTGCAACAGGGGAGATACCATTCTCAAGGCCGCGAGAATGGCGGGCGTGAGAATACCCACACTGTGTCATGACGACAGGCTTGAGCCATACGGAGGGTGCCGGCTGTGCAGCGTCGAGGTCAAAGGCGTCCCAAGGTTGCTGCCTGCGTGTACAACCCCCGTTGCCCGAAAGATGGAGGTCATCACAGAGAGCGAAACGATAACGAGGATAAGGAAGAGGATCGTTTCCCTTATGCTTTCAAACCATCCGAATGACTGCATGAGGTGTGAAAAGGCCGGGGAATGCGCCTTGCAGGACCTGGCTTATCAATATGGGGTCGACGGCAGTGAATACGGCGGCGAGAGATGGGACCTTCCGATACGTCAGGCCAATCCTTTTATCGTATATGATCCTAACAAGTGCGTGACTTGCGGTCGATGTATCAGGATATGCAATGAGGTGGTGATGGCAGGGACAATCGACTGGGTTGGAAGGGGGTTTCACACGTATCCCGACACAGCCTTCAGAAAGCCGCGCAGCCTGTCGAACTGCGAGTTCTGCGGACAGTGCGTGTCTACCTGTCCGACCGGCGCCCTGATTGATAAAAAAGGGCGCGGCAAGGGACGGGTAAATGAGTTGACAAGGGTGAAGACCACGTGCGGATACTGCGGGACAGGATGTAATTTCTTTCTGAATGTAAAAGACGGCAAGGTCGTGAAAGTCACCTCAGACTATGACGCTCCGGTCAATCACGGCAACCTCTGCATCAAAGGCAGGTATGGATATGAATTTATCCACAGCGCGGACCGGATAAAGACCCCTCTGATCAGGAGAGGCGACAGCTTTCATGAGGCCACATGGGATGAGGCCCTTGACCTGATCGCCGATAAATTCACCGGGCTTATCAAGAAATACGGCAACAAGTCGGTGGGGGCCTTTTCATCTTCGCGCTGCACGAATGAGGAAAACTTCCTTATCGCCAAATTTGCAAGGACCGTATTCAGGAACAACAACGTAGACAACTGCGCCCGTGTCTGACACGCCCCCACTGTGGCCGGTCTGGCCACCAGCCTTGGAGCAGGAGCAGCTACCAATTCACTTGCACAGATGCCGGACATTGATATGCTCTTTCTGTTCGGCTCCAACCCGACAGAGGCGCACCCCATTGTTTCCTTTTATCTTAAGAAAGCCCTTCGAAACGGCGCAAAGCTTGTTGTCGGCGATCCGAGAAAGACATGGATGGCAAGGCGCGCAGACGTTTGGCTCAACCTGCGCCCCGGGAGCAACATTGCCCTTCTGAACGGAATGGTAAATGTAATATTGCAGGAAGGCTGGGAGAACAGGGAGTTCATTGAGAAACGCACCGAGGGTTTTGAGGAGTTAAAGAAAAAGGTAAAAGAATATGATCTTGAAACGGTTGAAAAACTGACCGGCGTATCAAAGGGAAATATTATTGAGGCCGCCCGCCTTTATTCACATGCGGACAAGGCAATGATCGTATACGGTCTCGGTGTGACCGAGCACCAGACAGGCACTGAAAACGCTATGGCAATAGCCAACTTGGCCCTTGTATGCGGACACCTGGGCAGGCCGTCAACGGGCATTATGGCGCTGAGAGGACAGAACAATGTCCAGGGCGCTTCAGACCTCGGCCCATTACCTTCCTCGTTCCCCGGATATCAGGCAATGTCAAACACCGGGGCGCGGGAGAAATTTGAAAAGGCCTGGGGCGTTACATTGTCAACTGAGATAGGCCTTAAATCCGTTGAGATGCTTGAAAAGGCCTGCGAGGGAAAATTTAAGGGCATCTTCATTTTAGGTGAAGACCCGGCGCAGACCGACCCTAATATAAATGAAGTAAGAAAGGCGCTGGATTCGCTTGAGTTTCTTGTGGTGCAGGACATCTTTCATACCGAGACCACAAAGCACGCGCACGTGATACTCCCCGGCGCTAGCTTTGCCGAGAAAGACGGCACCTTTACCAACGGTGAGCGCAGGGTCCAGCGCGTGAGAAAGGCTGTTGAGCCCATAGCGGGAAAGGCCGAGTGGCAGGTCATCTGCGAGATAGCTACGAGGATGGGATATCCCATGAGCTATCGACACCCGTCGGAGATCATGGATGAGATCGCCAGCCTGACGCCAATTTACGGCGGCATCAGTTACGCGCGTCTTGAGAAGGAAAGCCTGCAATGGCCGTGTCCTACAAAAGACCATCCCGGCACTACCACGCTTTATACCGACCTGTTCTCCAGACCGGGAGGGTTGGCAAAGTTTATGGCGCTCGATCACAAAGGCTCCGGAGAAACGCCCGACAGCGAATATCCATATGTGCTTATAACCGGGAGGGTGCGCGAGCATTACAACAACGGCTCGATGACCAGGAGGTCTCCGGGTATAATGGAACTGGTCCCTGAAGAGCTGCTTGAGATAAATGCCGAAGACGCCATGAAGCTGAAAATTAAAAACGGCGACAAGGTTTCTGTCTCCTCAAGGAGAGGCAAAATCAAGGTCAAAGTCAAGGTGACCGACCGTTCACAGCCTGGCAATGTCTTCCTGACGTTTCATTTCCCGGAGGCGCTTTCGAACCTGCTGACGTCGGAGCACAAAGACCCGATTACCGGGACCCCGGAATACAAGTCGTGCGCGGTGAAGATCGAGAAGTAATATAGCAGGCGAGTGACGAGAGTACGTCTTTTCCTTTGGAGCAATTACCGTTTAAAGCTGGGGGATTGTCTATAGATGCAGAGAGACTAGCCCCTTTCTTTCGCGAAAAAATAATTCAGGATTTCAGACTTGTCAATCTTTGTCAGATCGGCGGTAATATTCTTATCCAGTTTCGCTTTCACTCCCGGCTTCAAACTTTCCACTACCGGCCTGTTTATTTTCTTGGAAGCAGCGAGGCACCAGGTCTCGCATTTTTCATTGGAAATTAATGTATCGATGTTCTTTGCAATAAGTTTTATGAGTCTCTTTTCTGTTTCCAGACCGATAGTATGACGTTCGCCGGAGCCCATCGCTGACTCGTCCTTTCCGCCCCCCCTGCCGAATCTCCCCGCCATATCACTTAATTTATCCACTAACTTGCCGTGTCCTTCTAAAGAATCATAACTTTCAATCAAGAGCACTCTGGGACTCTCCAGTGGCTCCTCTGTAATTCTATAGGCTTTGAAATGACCGAGATCGGCTACAACGATTATTGTCTTGTCCATAAGCCGCCTTTCTTTTGCAAAATTTATAAATTGAATCTTCCTTCAATTAAATTTTAACCTCTTATTTCCAAGCTTGCAAATATTTATAATGCAGCGCGGAACCGACGGAATATAAATAATAATGCTGCCTTGACTTTACTCTCCCCTCTGATATACTTGATTTGAAGTCTGAATATTTAAGAATATGCCGTTTAGAGCCGGATTGGATAACATGCAAAGAAAAGTTGTCTGTTGTTTTCTGATCTTAATTATATTTTGCCTGATTGTGGCGTGTTCATCCGGGTCTCCGTCAGATGATGAGGCCGCAAGGCTTGTGAAGGAATATTATCTTTTCAATTATGGCGGCAGACAGGTTGAAGTTAAAATAATCAGCCGGAAAAAATTTAATAAAGAAAATAAGAGCTATCCGATAGAATTTTTGATAATGCCCCCCGGACAAAAGAATTTTCAGAAAACATTCTATTTCTATAAAAATGAACAGGGGATGATAGAGATTAGAGAGTATTAATTCGGCGTTAGACTCTTTTTTACCCGGAGCTTGGTTTCAATAAAATCTTTATGGGACACATGGATCAGGCCGGCAATTTTACGGACCATATATTCCTCGTGTTTGTCCAGGATGGCGTCTGCAAAGGCGACTTCCCATAAATGTTCGACAACTTTTATCTTCTGCTCGTGGCTGAGCCGTTTATTCAGCAGGGACGTGAATTCAAAATAGCCGGTTGATTTCCAGATTTTCTCTTCAGCAAGCTGCAGTACCTCGGCTGTCTCCGTGTCAGTCATTTGGAATTTTGTCCTTATTGTTTCCGATATCTTCTTCTGTTCCTCCACGCTTAGTTCCGTATCCGCCCTCATCATTTCAATCAGGAGCGCCGCAGTCGCGATCTGAAGCGAGTGATCGGGCACATTGTCCGTGTTTACGGAAGAAGATTTAATATGTTTATCGAAAAATCGTTTAACGGTACTGATCATAGTTGTTTAATAAAGATGAATATCGGTATTGGTCCGGATTCCGCATATAGTATAAAGTACCGCAATCCCGGAGAGCAACTTATCAACCAGCCGATCTCAAAAAGTCTGATTGTGCAAAGAAGCGCGTGAGGCCGGAAACACATATGATACAACGGTTGCAGCCCTTACGGTCTATGCTGCCCTTAAATCGGCTTTTTGATTTTGCAAATTCTTTTTAATCAGGTACCCTGTACAACAGGGATCGCACTTGACGCAGGTCTTGCATATCTCATTGATTTTCTTAAGCAGGTCATCCAATTTCATATCAGGTTTGTTCCTTAAGTTTCTTTTCCGGAATATTTAGCCGGTAACACTGCCTATGCTTTAGCAACTGATGTGCCAATATTAATATGCCTTGTTAACCCGATGAAACATAATGGGATATGTGAGAATTTCGTGATGACGGCTGAAAATCTTCAGGGGCGTTTTTTACATGGACCCGGAAAAAGTTTCCGGCAAGTTATGATTGCTTTAAATTATAGTGACTTCAAATTCAGGAACTGCCTTGCAACTGATTACTCATGAATAAGTTTAATGTCCGGCATCCTTTCCTTGAAGGCGACTTCCACGCATCCGCTTTCACATTCAGAGCAATATCCACTCGTGCGCACTACAACATTTCTCCCTCTTATCTCGACTAATTCCGCAACGCTGTTATGAGATTCCATGAGCCAGTTTAAATTATGCAGGACTTCTAAGACCCTTTTTTTAATGTCGTCCATAGTTGTGAGTAAGTAATTTTTTTACTGCAACTTATAATACAGATGGTACCTGTTCACACTTGCACTGATAATGAAGTTATAAGACCGGCTATTGATTCCAGACATATTGGGGAAGGTTTTCTAAGCGTCACTGAATTTACCGGGATTCTTTTGTTTGCCCTTTTTACCATAAATAAATTCAAGAAATACTTGTTATGCTCATGACGCATATGACATTGATAAGACATTCATGTAAAGAAGATTAAATAAAATACTATATATCAAGAGACAAATGCTACCAGAAGCACCCTGATTATATCCAAGGGAAAGACTAATTGCAAGGGGCCGACGAGGCATGTGCCGGAGTTGGACCTGATAAATTGATTATGTAGTTTATCTCAAATAATAGCAAAGAAATTGCAGGCATGACCGGGACTTCGGATTATGATTCTATGGTAAAATGATATGCCATGAGGACACTCATTACTCTAGAGAAGATAATCGTATCCCCCCCGTCGGATGATGACAAACGGGCGGATGATCAAAGAATAAGGGACGCGCTCGGACTTGAGCCGCTTGACGTCCCTCTCTCGGTCTTGCGTAAAATCCCTCCACATCAGGGCAGTGAACTTTCCTGCATTGTCGGAAGGAGCAGGTATGGCAACAAGCTTATAGATATCTCGGCTGGGGCTTCATATTCCGTAGCCCTTGATCTTGGATCAACAAACCTTGTGGCTGCCCTGTATGATAATGTTTCGAAGCGTGTTGTCTCTGAAGCGAAGTTGGTGAATCCGCAGATAAAGTTCGGCAGTGATATCCTTACGCGCATGCATCATTCCATGTCAGGCAAGGCAGAAGAGGTGAGTCAGTGTCTAATGGATGGAGTCGATGCCGTGATAACTCAGTTATGTAATGATGCGGGAATTAAACGGCATGAAATCCATGCCCTTGCGGCAGCGGGGAATACGGTGATGAGCCATTATTTCCTCGGACTTGATGTCAGCAGTATCCCGGTTTCCCCGTTTGTGCCGGTTGTCCGGAAGCCGGGATTTTTTAAGGCCGCGGACTTGCATATCGGGATACATCCAGAGGCGCTTGTCTATGTTTTCCCCAATGCAGGTATCTACGTCGGCGGAGATATTGTGGCCGGGGTCCTCGCATCAGGTATGTATGAGGCGGCAGAACCATGCATTCTCATAGATGTCGGGACAAATGCGGAAATTGTAATCGGCAGCCGGGACTGGATGCTGGCAGGCGCCGGGGCGGCAGGACCGGCTCTTGAGGAAGGTATAGCAGGTATAGGGAAACGGGCCGAGAGGGGAATTATCTACGATATTGATATTCACGAACAGGGGACAGAGTGCAGGACCTTTGACAATGCCCCGCCTGAAGGAATATGCGGTTCAGGCATGGTGAGCCTAATGTATGAAATGTACCGTACCGGCATAATCGGCAGCGACGGCAGACTGGATGCCGGACATAATGGGGTGGATATTATGAATGGCAGAAACACGTTTACATTTTCCTGCGCATCCGGTAACGGACTTGTTATAGAGCAGACCGAGATAGATAATTTCCTGAGATCAAAGGCGGCTATGTTTACCTTGTTGCTCGTAATGCTTCGCTCGGTAGGACTTCGTTTCAGTGATATAAAGAAGGTATATGTTGCAGGAGCGCTTGGGAATGGTATAAATGTCCGTAAGGCGGCAGGTATAGGAATGCTTCCTGACTGGCCGGACGGACGAATAATCCCAATAGGTAATTCATCTTTAAAAGGGGCGCTGATGATACTTAAGGACAGCAGTCTTCTTGAACAGGAAGATAAAATAACCGACGGCATAACTTATAAACATATGCATGATGATCCTGAGTTCATGAAGGAATTCAGCGGGGCAATTTTTATTCCTCACACTAATCCTGAAATATTAAAAGTGCAATAGTTCAGGATGCCTTCCCCTAGCAAAATTCAGTAACTCGCTTAAGAGATAACTAAAATAGCGCTGCTTTAATTGCATCCGAAATGACGGCGTTTATTTCATGACAGGATGAATAATCGTCATAGGTATTTTATTCTATTTCCTGCGACCTATAGGAATAAATCGTGAAGGCCTGAAACAGGTAAAAATAATTTTATATTTTAAACGATTTTCCCCTTTGCTTGCTATGATAATTGTCATAAAAAAAAGCTAAAGAAATTGGTAATAATACCGATATCAGACTTAAGAAGTGAATACATTTATTGTCAAAGACAATGGATTGTCGTCATGGAGAATGAACTTTACAATAAATTCAATGAAGAGATAAGCAGATACCGGAATTCTCTCCTTTTCTATGCCAAGAAATGCGACTGGGACACTTTCAAGGACAACGCCGGCAGACTCTTTGATTACGTTGAATCATTTGAAATGTCGGTGCTTGAAAGAAAAGTCTTCAGAATAACGAAAATCGTTTTAGCCGTCCTGTTTTTCATGGTGGCCCTGATTATCAAGATGAATCCCAATATGTATCCTGAATTCGCCAAGATAAATGAATTGATGACGGTGACAGCTATTGCAACGTGCGGCTTTGAAGTGTTTTTCCTGTATAATTACCGGATGTATATGAAGGGGAAAATAAGTTGCTACAATAAAAGGCGTGAGAGATTTATCATGAATATTCAGAGAGACTTTGAGCATATGACAGTCTCTATGGCTGCCTGATATAAATTCGCGGTATTGCCTTTTCCCTTACAACGCATTGGATTACCAAGAACAAGTGTGAAGGATTATTTTTGCGCCGTGATATAGTCATGTATCGCCCGCGCCGCGCGTTTGCCCGCGCCCATTGCGCTTATGACAGTGGCGGCTCCGGTGGATATGTCGCCTCCGGCAAAGATGCCTGGGATGTTTGAGGCCCCGTTTTCATCAACTTCTATATAGCCTGCCCCCCACAGATTGTGAATTCCTCTCCTGAGCATTCAGGCCTTCTCCTGCCGGATGCGTCCGGTTCGCAAAGAACCATCTTGTCGCACTTCATGGCCTTTACATAACCGCGCTCATCTCCGATTATCTCCTTGGGATTTGTCAGATACTTGAAGTCTATGCCTTCCTCTTTTGCATGCTCCAGCTCTTCAAGCCGTGAGGGCATCTCTGTCTCGGTCCTTCTGTAGACTATATACACCTTCTCTGCTCCAAGCCTCAGCGCCGTCCTTGCCGAATCCATCGCGACGTTTCCGCCCCCGATGACGGCCACGTTTTTAGCTTTCTTTACAGGTGTATCATATTTGGGAAACTGCTCCGCCTTCATCAGGTTTACCCTTGTGAGAAACTCGGATGCGAAATACACATTGTTCAAATTCTCCCCTGGTATCGACATATACTTGGGAGACCCTGCTCCGACGCCGATGAATACCGCCTTGTATCCTTCCTCAAAAAGCTCATCAACGGTCTGGGTCCTTCCCACTACCCAGTTAAGCTGTATCTTTACACCGAGGCTTTTTACGTATTCAATCTCCCTCTGGATTATCTTCTTGGGCAGCCTGAATTCCGGTATGCCGTAAACAAGCACTCCCCCTGCCTCATGAAGGGCCTCAAATATGGTGATCTCATAGCCCAGCTTTGCAAGGTCCGCTGCTACCGTCAGTCCTGCAGGGCCTGAACCGACTACAGCCACTTTATGACCGTTGGGCTTTATCTGTACAGGCTTTTCGGACGGCCCCTTCTTCGCTGCATAATCCGCCGTAAATCTCTCAAGCGCCCCGATTGCTATGGGCGTTTTCTTCTTCCCCAGTATGCAGCGGCCCTGACACTGGTTTTCCTGCGGACAGACCCTGCCGCAAATAGCCGGAAGCATATTGTATTGCCTGATGACGTTCAGCGCCCCGGAGAAATCGGTGTCCCTTATAGCAGCGATGAATGCCGGGATATTGATCTCCACCGGGCAGCCCTCTACGCACTTGGGCTTTTTGCACTGCAGACAGCGCTTTGCTTCCTTCACGGCCTGCTTCTCGGTAAGTCCGAGGGCCACTTCCTTAAAATCCTTGCTTCTTTTTTTAGGGTCTCTTGCTCTCATATTTAAAAAAAGTTCCAACTGTT
>JACRQA010000098.1 GCA_016222915.1 Nitrospirota bacterium
CGGGTGTATCAGATAGAGCTTGAGATGCAGAATGATGAGCTCAGACTCGCACAGGAAGAACTTGAGGCAAATCTTACCGGCGCAGCTCTTCTGGGTTGCGCAAGAAGCCGGCTTATCAAAAAACCTTTCAGTATATTCATTGACAGGGATTACCGGGAAATGTTTCATCTGCATTGCAAGGATGTCTTTGATGCATCAGACCGGCAGACCTCCGAAATCAAGATAAGGAAAAAAGACGGGTCTGTATTTTATGCGCAGATGGAAAGCATACGGGTCGAGGACCCGCAAGGCAAAAAATCATGCAGGAGTTCGGTAATCGATATTACCGGGCGCAAACAGGCCGAGGAGGCGCTGAAAAAGGTTTACGATGAGTTGGAGACACGAATTGAAGCACGGACTTCCGAATTAAAAAGGACCAATGAACGATTGTTAAAGGAGGCCGCGGAGCGCAAACAGACTGAGAAGGCGCTGAGGGTATCCAGGAACAAGCTGCGCTCAATGTATGACACGATCACCAAAAGCGAGCAAGCATATAAGACCCTTATAAAAAATATACCCGGACTGGTGTATAGAGTCCATACGAGAGAAAACAACCGGATACAGTTCTTCAATAAAGCGAGCGAAACCTTGACCGGCTATAAAGACCATGAGTTGTCCTGTGGCGAGATATGCTCGATTGAGTCCTGTATGTATCCTGAAGACAGACCGAAAGTCATCGGGGTGCTGAAGGATGCAATTGCCGCGGGCCTGCCCTTTTCAGTTGAATACCGGTTCACTCATAAAGACGGATGCATCAAATATTTTATCGAGAATGGAATACCGATAAAAGACGTCGATGGGAAACTTTTGTATATTGACGGGATCATTCTTGACATCACCCGGCGCAGACAGGCGGAAGAAGAACTCAGGAAATTCAAGTTCATCAGCGACCAATCCAACGACGCGCACTTCTTGACGGACCGGGACGCAAGGTTCAGATATGTCAATAAGAGCGCCTGCAGAATGCTGGGCTATACGGAGGATGAGCTTTTGTCATTAAGCGTGCCTGATGTAGACATAGTTTATGATTTAGAAAAATACCGGCAACTCTTTGATCTGACACAAAGGGAAAACGTAATGCCGATTGAGACCTTAAACAAGAGAAAAGACGGCTCTGTTTTTCCTGCTGAAATCACACTCAACTGATATGTCCTGGGAGACGTTCCCTATGTGTTCGCCGCGCTTCGGGACATCAGCGACCGCAAAAGGGCCGATGAAACGATCAAGGCCTCCCTGAAAGAAAAGGAAGCGCTGCTGCAGGAGATCCATCACCGGGTAAAAAATAATATGCAGGTCATATCAAGCCTGTTGAATTTACAGTCCCAATATATCAAGAACAGGGAATCGGCCGAGTTGTTTAAAGAGAGCCAGAACCGGATAAAATCAATGGCCCTTATTCATGAGAAGCTCTACCTGTCTGAAGATATGGCGAGAATCGATTTTATCGCATACATAAAAAATCTCGCAGACAGCTTATTTGCCTTTTACGGAGCTAACGGCAGGAGAATTGCATTACATGTCTCCGGCGGAGATGCTGTCTTTAGAATTGAGACTGCCATCCCTTGCGGACTCATTATTAATGAACTCCTTTCCAATTCTTTAAAATACGCCTTCCCTGATAACGGGGAAGGAAAAATCATTATATCAATATATCCAATATCTGAAAATATGTTTGAACTCACGGTCAGTGACAACGGAATCGGAATACCTGAAGATATTGATGTCAGAAACACAAAATCACTGGGATTAAAACTGGTTGAAATATTGACCGCCCAGATTCATGGGGAGATGGAACTCATAAGAGAGAACGGCACTACATTCCGCATTACATTTAACAAAGGAAAGACTTAACATGGCCAAAGCGCGTATCCTTATTGTTGAGGATGAAGGGATAGTCGCGTTGGATATTCAAAACAGATTGATAAATTCCGGCTATTCTGTTTGTGGCATCACCAGCTCAGGAGAGGAGGCCGTCCAAAAGACGAAAACTGAAAGACCTGATTTGGTGCTGATGGATATTAAACTTGCCGGGAAACTTGATGGGTTAGAGGCGGCCAGGCAGATATGCGCCGATGCCGGTTCCCGCGTCCCGGTGCTTTATATCAGCGCATACTCCGACAAAAAAATACCAGGACCGCTTCGGCAGATATTTAAACCATTTTCGGATGAAGAATTGGAAGAGGCCGTTGAGGCCATCCTCAACAATACACAGGACAACTTGCGATAGGTATTTAAAGCGTATAGGACCGGCTTCCAATTTTAAGTATTATTTACCCTTCTTGTTCGCATACATCAGTTTATCCGACTGCGAAAGCAACTCGTCAATGGAACAAGGGTGATAAGGGTCGTACCGGACTATTCCCAGACTGATTAACAGTATGAACTGACGGTCTTTTTGGGAATTGACCGCTTCAAGCTTGTCTTCGAGGCGTCTCCTTATGATCGACTCGCTGTTTGCATCCGTCACTTCAACGACCACGGCGAATTCATCTCCCCCCAGTCGGGCTATGATGTCCGATTCGCGGAACGTGTCCTTGAGAAGTTCGGCGAATTCAAGCAGCGCCGCGTCTCCTGCTTTATGGCCCAGCGTATCGTTTATCTCTTTCAGCCCGTCCAGGTCGGCATAAATTACGGACATATATCTCCCGGAACGCTCTGCGGCCTTCAACTGTTTTTGTGCGAGAGAGAAAAATCCCCTCCTGTTCAGCAAGCCGGTAAGTTCATCGGTGATGGACATCGTGCGGAGTATTTCCTCCATCTTTTTGCGCTCCGAAATATCACGCACGACATGGAGCAGGCCTGCCAGTTTTTTATTGGCGTCAAACCTGGGTATGGAGCGTATTTCAAGAAACATATTCAAATACGGCTCAAACATTTCGAAACTGACCGACATGCCTGTTTTAAGGCAATCGCAGCTTGGGCATCCCGTCATCGGGTCGTCTTTTCCATGATAATATTTATAGCACTTGGTCCCCGGCAGTAAAAAAGGCAGGCCGAGAATTTTTTCAGCCGCATTATTGGCCCTGATAATATTGAAGTCCCGGTCATGTATGGTAATCATGTCAGTAATCGAATTAAATGTGTCCTCCCAGTCCTGTATGGACTGAAGGATCGCTTCCGAGACCTTCTTCCGGTCGGTAATATCTTTAGAGACTATGGTCACTGCCGTTATTGCTCCCCCGTGGTCTTTCACGGGGCTGAACGTCTGAAGAAAGTATCTGCAGTCCCTGCGGCTGTTATATTCATGCATGGATGACTTGCCTGTATTAAATACTTCGTTGACCTTCTCCTCGAACTCCTTTGTCTCTTCCGGAGAATGAAATGAGTTGTAATCCCGCCCCAGGGTCTGCCTCTCTGTCAGGCCCAGCCGCGACAAATGCTTTTTATTGATGTAAAGATACCTGCAATGCCTGTCGATCACGTATATGGAATCCTCAGTTGAATCGACTAATGAACGGAATTTCCCCTCGCTTTTCTGGAGCGACTCCTCGGCCTTCCTGCGTTCTGCCTCAAGGGCCTCCAACTCGGTAATCCTCCGCCGTAATCCGGCGACTTCATCTATAAGCTGCTCTTTTGTCTTGTCTTTATCTTCCATAATTATTGCCCGCTTTGCATCTTATCTTTTTTTGTTAGTGTAATAGTTCTCTTACTATCGGATTTTACTGGTGAAATCCTTAGCAGGGGGGAAAGAAGTGACGGGGTCAAGCCTCTGCAGGTAAAACTATCCTGAATACGGACCCTTTTCCAACCTTACTTTCAACCTCTATACTTCCTCCGTGCGATACGATAATTTTCTGGACAAGCGCCAGCCCGAGACCTGTGCCTTCCTGCTTAGTTGTATAAAAAGGCAGGAAGATTTTTTGAACTACACCCTCCGGAATCCCGGTCCCCGTGTCCCGAATAACTATTTCTGCTTTGTCCGGATGACTGCCGACATCAATTTGGAGACTTCCGCCTTCCGGCATTGCCTCGACTGCGTTGACAAACAGGTTTGTAAGCGCCTGCCTCAGGAGCACTCTGTCCGCATGAACGGATACAGGTCCGGCGGCATTGATTTTGATATCAATTGAAGCGTGGCTGCCTGCTGCCGTTTCAACCGTCTCCATTATAACATCATTGAGGACCAGACGCTCCCTGTTCAGGAAAGTGGGTTTTGCGAAGGCGAGAAGCTCAGAGATGATTTTGTCCATAACACCGATCTCGGACTGGATCGCGTCGACAGCGCCTTTATTGGAAGGTTCCACTTTTTTACTGAGAAGCTTGGCGTACCCGGAGATGACCGACATAGAGTTCCTCAACTCATGAGATATCCCCGCCGACATCTCGCCAAGCTGGCTCAGCCGCTGCTTCAATTCGACCTGAGACTGAAGCGTCTTTATGTCCGTCAGGTCGGTAAAGACAAAGATAAGACCTATTTTTTCACCGGCTGAGTTTTTCAGTTGCGATGTCGTGATGCCAAGCCAAACATGCCTCCTGTCGTCAGTGATATACGGATATTCAGCCCTTGATACGGTCCTGTCTTCATTTAAAAGCCCCGCCAACGGGTCCCTGAAAACTTCATCAAACCTCTTCCCCATGGCATCCCCTGCGTTTATTCCCAATGTTTTTTCAGCCGCCTGATTTATACTCTTGATCGTGAGGGAATTATCAACGCTTATTACCCCGCTTGGAACACTCTGCAGGATGTTCTCATTATAGGCCTCCATCCTTATCGCCTTCTCCTCGGCAAAGGCCCTTAACCTTTCAAGCTCCTTTTCCTTCTCCTTGAGCTTTGCCATAAGGTCCTGGAAGGTATCCACAACAAAGCCTACCTCTGAACCGTCCCTGCCCGCCCCCGCTGATTCTGCAGTCTTGCGCCCTCTCTGAATATATGCCCTGGCCGAAACGATAAATACTACAATGAATATAATTCCGCCAGCGCCCCAGACGTACTGAATACCATTTCCCTCCATTGCCTTGACCAGAAGGACCCCGATAAGCAATCCTGAAAGCACAAACAGTGCGATGGTGACGGTCCTGGCAAAAGAACGATCACGCATGAAAATACCACCTGAAGATGTCCCGGCCCCAGAAAAGACTGATGAGAGCGCCTGCCGCAAGATAAGGACCGAAAGGGATCCTGGAGCCCCATTCCCTGCCCTTCAGCATGATCAGCGAAACCCCGATTACCGATCCGAGAAGACTTCCCATGAATGTTGTAAGTATCACGCCCTTCCAGCCCAAAACGCCGCCAACCATCGCCATCATCTTGATATCTCCGCCCCCCATCGCGTCCTTTTTAAAGACCGCTTTCCCCAGTATCGCTACCAAATAGAATAAGCCCCCTCCTGCAGCGAAACCGGCAAGCGAACCTTTTAGTCCCAATACCTCATGTCCGGAAAAGGGATCAGGCAGTATTGTGGAACCGAGTATAATCGCTATGGGAATGCCCGGCAGGGTAATGCTGTTGGGGATTATCTGGTGGTCCATATCTATAAAGAAGATGACTATCAATACGGACACAAAAAGAAAATAGACCGCCAAAATCAAAGGGGAGTCCGCGCCGAACGTTCTCAGGACCAGAACATAAAGGGCCGCGTTGAGAAATTCCACAAGTGGATATCTGAAAGACAACTTCTCCTTACAGTTTCTGCACTTGCCTTGCAAAATGATATAACTCAATATCGGGATGTTGTCATAGGACCTGATCGGGCTGCCGCATGACATGCACCTGGAAGCCGGCCTAACGATGGATTCGTCTTTCGGCACGCGGTATATACAGACATTAAGAAATGAGCCTATGATCGCTCCGAAAAAAAAGACCGGAAGATAAATCATTCTTCCCGCAGCCTGATGATTTTGTCGGCCTCGGTTTTATATTGATTTACAGTCTCTTTTAAATCCTTCAGCTCACTGATGGCATGTTTGATCGTAAAATCCTGGAAGACATCGGCTTCTCCCTTGTCTCTGAGGTCCACGACCCTCTTTCCGATGTCTCTTAAAAGGTCATCTATTTTATCTTCGACCTTGCTCTTTTCGTAGAACAGCTTTGCGATGGCTGTCTCGGCCCTGGTCCTTTCCGCGAGGAATGATGCAAACCATTTGATGCGCTCTATACCCATCATCAGATTTTTTCTTATTATGTCTATCATTTCTTCCTCCCTCTTTTTCAGAGTTAGTAGAGTTAAGAGTTCAGAGAGTTAGGGAGTTTAAGGAGAATTAATCTTATCTCTACAACTCACAACTCTACTAACTCTGAACTCTTTTAACTCTTTACAAGTTCCAGCCTTCCCATCCATTTTCTCTGCAGCGTTTCCTTCAGCAAAGGATAGCGGTCCAGATCAGGATTGGTTTCCATTAAATCAAAGGCCTCTTTCCTTGCGGCCTCAAGCACTCCGATATCCCGTATTATATTAGCAATTTTCAGATCAGGAATTCCCGATTGCCTTGTGCCGAAGAAATCACCCGGCCCCCTGATGGCCAGGTCTTCTTCCGCTATCCTGAATCCGTCACCCGTGCTCTCCATTGCCTTGAGTCTCCTCCTCGCATCCTCACTGAAAGGAGGATAAGCCAAAAGCAGGCAGTGTGAATCATATACCCCTCTGCCTATTCTTCCCCTTAGCTGATGGAGCTGCGCAAGCCCGAACCTCTCGGAGTGGACGATAAGCATAAGGGAGGCGTTGGGCACATCTATCCCGACTTCGATGACGGTTGTGGCTACAAGCATGTTGATGTCCCCTGATTTGAACATTGACATGACAGACTCTCTCTCGTCATGATGCATTTTACCATGAACAAGCCCTATCTTTATGTCAGGGAAATATTTTCTCAGCGCCTCAGCCCCCTCAATTGCGGACTTGAGATCAAGCTTTTCGGATTCCTCAATAAGAGGATAAACAATGTACACCTGCCTCCCCATAGACAGCTCCTTCCGGATCAAAGAGTATATCCTCTCCTTCTGTGACGGGAAAAACACCTTTGTAATAACAGGCTTCCGTCCGGCCGGCAGCTCATCGATGACCGCTATATCAAGATCGCCATACAGTGTCATCGCCAGGGTCCTGGGAATCGGGGTGGCAGTCATGATCATGATATCCGGATTAAAGCCCTTGCGTCTGAGGGCTGCGCGCTGCACGACCCCGAAGCGGTGCTGTTCGTCAATTATCGCCAGACCGAGCTTTTTGAACTGCACCGTCTCCTGTATCAGCGCATGAGTGCCGATCACGATCTGGGCGCTTCCTCCTGAAATATCATCCACGGGTTTGTCTTTTATGCCTGAAGTCAACAGCGCCACTCGCAATCCCAGCGCTTCAACCATCCTGTGTATATTGATAAAATGCTGTTCGGCAAGGAGCTCAGTAGGCGCCATCAGGCAGGCCTGATAACCGTTTTCAACGGCAATAAGCATGGACACAAGGGCCACGACTGTTTTCCCGCATCCGACATCGCCGTGCACAAGCCTGTTCATTTGAAATGGCCTCTGCATATCGGACCTTATTTCTCCAAGCACCCTCTTCTGGGCATTTGTCAGCTCAAAAGGAAGGCCTTTTAAAAATTTATCAACCAGACCGTCTTTAACATTAAAGCTGATGCCCTTTTCCAGGGTCTCTCTTTTTTTGAGGACCGCCAGCCCGAGTTCCAGAAGAAAGAATTCATCAAAGACAAGCCGTCTGTGCGCCGGGCTGGTCCCCCTGTTCAGGACATTCACATCTGTAAACTCTTCCGGGAAATGCGCCTCTTTCACCGCCAGGGGCAGGGACATTAAATTGTTACTCCTGATTATATCTTCCGGCAGATAATCTTTAACTATATGGGAGGATGCCTTTATTGTATTGAACATTATGGTCCTGATCTGTTTCGGGGACAACCCTTCAGTGGCCTTATATACCGGCACAATCCTTGAGGTATGTATCAATTCATCTTCATTCCCGAACAGCTCATAGTCGGGGCTTTCCATTTCAAGTCCGGCGGCAGCGTACGGGTTGCCCTTTACAACGCCGCTTAGAATGACCTTTTGGCCTTTCTGAAAATACTTCTTCAGATACGGCTGGTTAAACCATTTTGCCTTGAGAAAGCCGGTTTCGTCTTTAACGGTGAGCTCAAAGATCTTCATTCTCTTTCTGGGAGTGGTTATCACATCTGAGGATACCACTTCGCATAACGTGGTCTCATGATTTCCTAAATTCAGGCTGCTGATCTTTTTGAGGTCTTTGCGGTCTTCATAGCGCCAGGGGAAATAGAAAAAAATGTCATCGAGGGTTTCGATGCCGAGACGTTTAAGGAGGTTGGCCCGCGCAGGCCCGACCCCCTTAACATACTGGACATGGGTATCTCTTGAAATCTGCGGACTGTAACCAGATGTTTTAGTCCGGGTAAGGTCGTTATTGTTCTTCATCCTCAGAGGCATTGCCCTCTCGGGACCTGGTTTCTTCCTCTTCGTTTATCCGGCGTTCTTCCTTAAGCTCACCGAGTTGATTTTCAATCTCTCCCTTTCTCATCTTGCCGTATTCTGTCTCGCTGATGATATCTATGTCCCAGCCGGTGAGTTTCATCGCCAGTCTTACGTTCTGCCCCTTTTTACCGATAGCTATTGAGAGCTGCTGGTCATTGACAACGACCATAGCGGTCTTTTCCTCTTCATTGATTCCGATACTCTCTACGGATGCAGGGCTCAATGCCTTTGCCAGAAGGACCCTTGGATCTTCCGTCCAGGGGATAATATCGATCCTTTCCCCTCTTAATTCCCTGACTATCGACTGCACTCGGGTGCCCTTCATGCCCACGCATGCCCCTACTGGATCGACCATGGGATTTTTGGAATAAACCGTCAGCTTGGTCCTGTCGCCCGCTTCCCTCACAATGTTCTTTATCACAACGATACCTTCATAAATCTCCGGTATCTCCATTTTAAAAAGCTCTGCCACAAAATTCGGGTGCGTCCTTGAAAGCATGATCGCCGGGCCTCTCGGCGTGATCTTCACATCTTCAATATAGGTCCTGATTGTTTCACCCCTCTTGAGGCTCTCAGTGGGAAGCGTGGCTTTTATAGGCAGAGTGGCTTCAGCCCTGCCGAGTGCAACAAAATAACTGCCTTTTTCCTTGCGTATTATCACCCCGCTCACGATCTGCCCCGCCTTGTCTTTGTATTCCTCGAAGATGGCCTCCTTTTCAGCTTCCCTGACACGCTGAAAGAGTACCTGCTTGGCTGTCTGGGCGGCAATCCTTCCGAAGTCATCAAGCATTATAGGGGACGCCATTGTGTCGTCCACATTCTTGGAAGGGTCTATCTTCTTGGCATCCTTCATGGATATTTCAGTCAGTGGATCATTGACCTTTTTCACTACCTTCTTCTGGGCGGTGGCAATAATTTCCCCTGAGTCTGTATCGATCCTTACATTTATTTCAGCTTCAAGGCCATATTTCTTCCTCACCGCAGATAAAAGGGCGGATTCCAGGGTTGCGAGAATCGAATCCTTGGGGATGCCCCGTTCCTTGCTCATCTGTTCGATAATATGTATAAGCTCACGATTCATTATGTTATACCTCCACTTCCAGTCTCGCCTTCGAAATATTTTTATACGCTATAGTGACCTGTTTGTCCTGAGGCAACAGAAGCATTATTTCACTGTCACCGGCTTCCGCAATTTTCCCTATAAAAAACGTTTGGTTATCTACAGGCTGAATTGCAACGACCCTGGCATTCCTGCCTGTAAAACGTTTAAAATCTTTGGGCCCCCTGAGAGGCCTGTCCAGTCCGGGAGACGACACTTCCAGGACATAGGAGCTGGGAATCGGGTCTTCCACATCGAGTATCGCCTCCACCTCACGGCTGACATGCTCACAATCATCAATGGAAACCCCGCCTTCCTTGTCAATAAAAACTCTGAGCAGGAACTTCCCCCTCATTTTACTCAGTTCAATGTCATCCAGTTCGATATCAATAGAGTTAATGACCGGCTCAATTATGCCTTTGACTTTCTCTTTTATTGTGTCCAAATCAATTTTCATATATATAAAACAAAAGAGTGGGAAGGCCCACTCTTTATTCACTACATCTCAAGGTGTGAAAAACTACAGAAAGAATATCAGTTTCCAACTAAAAATACAAGGGGCAAACCGGTCCCGATGGGTTTATGAGACATCAGCAGGTGTTTGCTTAAAAATAAGACCTGCCCCGGCCTGACCTGGGTCAACCGGGCCCGGTTGATCGGGCATTTGTTGATAACTTAACGGCAGTATAAAAAGAAATGGTCGGGGCGAGACGATTTGAACGTCCGACCTCTCGCACCCCAAGCGAGTGCGCTATCCAGGCTGCGCTACGCCCCGATTCATTTTTTTCAATTAACTATTTCAGACCAAAGAATTCCCAGTACTTAATGAATCATCTTGGGTACTCTCAACAGAAATCAAAGCCGGATAAACAGACACTCACAGAAACAACCGAGGGTCATCGTTATTTTCCGAAGTCATCGGGGGTTGTTTCCTGCTTAAATCTCTATTCAATGTATCCAGTATCTCCTTGAGTCTTCTTTTTACCCCCTGGATCGTTTCCATGGAGACGGAATTTTTTTTGAGCTTATTGTCGCCGAATTTCTTCCTGACACCGGCAATAGTATACTTTTCCTTATAAAGCAAATTTTTTATCTGAAGCACAAGCTCCAGGTCTTTTCTCGTATAAATGCGCTGTCCGGTGCTGTTCTTCCGGGGTTTAAGAAAGGGAAACTCAGTTTCCCAGTATCTCAACACATGCGGTTCAAGCTCAAGGATACTGCTGATCTCTCCAATCTTATAGAAGAGACGGTCCGTACTTATTTTCTTTTGAGGTGAAGCCCCCATGAATTATTAAACCTTTTCAACTATGGCCTTGAACTGAAGGCTTGGTTTAAATGTCACAACCCTTCTCTGTTCTATCTCAAGCTCCGTACCCGTCTTTGGATTTCTTCCCTTCCGGGAGCTCTTCTTTCTTACAAGAAAAGTTCCGAAGCCTGTAATTTTTATTGATTCCCCTTCAGCGAGGATACTCTTCATTGAATCAAACAGTGTTTCAACAACTGTAGTCGCCTCCTTTTTAGGAAGCCCTACCTTTTCATAAAGCCTGTCTGCCAGCTCTGCCTTTGTCATAACTACCCTCCAATCATTTTTTATAAATTATAAGAGGACATACCGTCGTTGTCAAGAAGATGAGATTTCCCTGACCTAATCTTTTTTCATTTATCGTTTGCTTATTTTCTGCAAATCCGCAGTTCGGCAGTAAAACAATATTCATTTTACAGTAAATGAAATAAAAAAGCTTTTACTAATGTAAGTTACAATCAATCGAACTTAACCTGCTCTAAAAAATCAGCCAGGGCTGAGGAAGGAAATGCTGTTCATACATCATAAGCGCATACCTGTCGGTCATTCCGGCTATAAAATCACACACAAGCCTGTTCTTTTCCGTTGTTACTTCCTTGGGGAATTCCTTGAAGACCTCCTCAATATGCTCAATATAGTAATTATACAAATCAAGGAGGATCTTTCTGGCCTTCCTGAACTCGAGTTTGGAGACATCGCCTTCGTAGACATTTTTATATAAGAAATCCCTTACCGCATATGTCACATCTTTGATTTCGTCACTCATTATGATTTCTTCCAGGCCGGATTTTAATGAGCAGTATATCACGTCCTTGACCATAGTATCAATTCTCTTTGACTGGCTGTCCCCGATCTTGAAAAATTCAGAAGGGATGCCTGAGCGTTTCAGGACGCCGGCCCGTATAGCGTCATCGAGATCATGATTGACATATGCAATGACATCCGATACCCTGACTATCCGGCCCTCCAGGGTATCGCTTCTGCCCCGGGATGAGAATATTTCCCCCTTGCCCTTTGAATGCTTCACGATGCCTTCCCTTACTTCCAGAGTCAGATTCAGGCCCTGGCCGTTTCTTTCAAGGATATCGACCACCCTGAGACTCTGCTTATAATGCTCGAATCCGCCCGGATAGATTTCGCGCAATATATCTTCTCCGGCATGGCCAAAAGGGGTATGGCCCAAATCGTGACCGAGGGCTATGGCCTCCGTGAGGTCTTCATTGAGTCTGAGCGCCCTGGCAATGGTCCTGGCAATCTGGGACACTTCAAGTGTGTGTGTCAGCCGCGTCCGGTAATGGTCTCCCCTGGGCGCCAGGAACACCTGTGTCTTGTGCTTTAGCCGTCTGAACGCCTTTGAATGGATTATCCGGTCCCGGTCCCTCTGAAAGCAGGTCCGTATCTCGCCTTCCTTTTCCTTCCTCTGCCTGCCTTTGCTTTCTGAACTGAGACACGCCTTGGGATGCAGGATTTTTCTTTCGATCTCCTCGGTCTGTTCACGTATGCTTAATGACTTCATACTCATCGCCTGCAATTAAAATTCATATTTATAAACCAGGTCGGGATGGCCCCGCCCCCTACAATATAATTTACAGTCCCATCTTTTTCAATGCTTCATCCGCTGCATCTCTTGTCGCAGGGGCGTCTTCAGGCAGATACAGCATTACCCCTCCCTTGACCGGCCTCAGCGCTATCTTGCCTTCCTGGGCCAGCTTGTTTGTGGCGTCAATCGGATTTTCACCGTCAAAGTACTTTTTGAACGCATTGTTGAATCCGGAATAGACGGTATGTATGCCCTTATAACCTTCTTTCCTGAGACTGACTATCGCCTTCTTTACAAATTCTTCATGGCTCAATTTCTCTGACATGATGTCCTCCTCTAAATTAAAAGTTTGTAATCCGCCGTTTATTATTCAAGGGCCTTCGGCTCGTCAAGGTTTATATTTGAGTCAAGGGTTATTGCATTTTGCCTTCTTAAGTCATCGATCTTTTTAAGCGGCCTCTCTAGCATGTTGCTCCTCGTCGTAATAAGAGTATCATATTCATTCTTAGCCGCATCCAGTCTCTCCCCCATGAGCCTGAACTTGTCCTTGTAGGCGTTCCACTGCTTTGAGAATTCACCCAACAGCTTGAGTATCTCAGAGGCGGTCTTCTCCAGGCTGAAGTTCTCCACTGCCTGCCGGATGACTGCGAGGACCGCGTATAGAGTGAATGGAGAACATAAAACCACCTTTTGCCTCAATGCCTCATCCATGATCGTCGTATCAGCCTCATTAATAAAACTGTATACCTGTTCATTCGGAATAAAGATGAGAACATAGTCCACGGTATTATCTGAAGGGTTGATGTAATCGCGTGTCGTAACCTGCTTGATCATCAGCTTCGTGTTCCTGAGAAGCTCTTCCTTATAATGTTTCCTGTCATGCTCCGAGGAGGCGCTGAGATAATGCATGTAATTGTCCAATGGGAATTTCACGTCCATATTTATCTTTAAATGGTTCGGCATAAGGAATGTATAGTCAGGCCGTCCTGATGAGCCTTCCAGAGTCTTCTGCTTTATGTAGTTTACACCCTCAACCATCCCCACTAAATTAATTATGTCCTCGGCCATGCGCTCCCCCCACTCGCCCCTCTTCTTCGAGCTCGCCAGCGCTTGTTTCAGATGCTCGGTTGTGTCTCTGAGTCTTACTGTTACATCCTCATGTTTTTTGATAAGGGTCGAGACTTCTACATTTCCCTTGCCGACTGCCTCAATCTTTTCTTTGACATCGGAAAGGGTCTTGTCCATCGCCGTCAGGCTTTTATCAATCAGCTCTTTTTTGGCAGCCAGCTCCTTCACGCCATCCACGGCTTGGGACTTCAATTTTTCCTCGGCAAGCTTCAGGAATTCAGCTGAGTTTTTTGAAAGGGCTTCGAGGGAGATGGTGCTGAATCTGTCCGTCAGGTCTTTTTCCATGTACTGAAGGTTCTTTTCAGCCTCAAAGTATCTTGCCTCTAGAGCTGCCTTGCTTTGGGCCTCATTCCTGAGGTCGTCCTGGGCCTGGCCGAGCTCGCGGCTTGTGCGCTCAAGCTGTTGTCTCAACTCATTGACGACCGCCTCAGCGCTTTGGGCCTTTCCCTCAAATAATGAAATCTTCCTTGAAAAGACAATGTACAGAACGAGGCCGGACAGAACCCCGCCAAATACAATGCCTAAAACAAGCAAGCTGATCTCTGTCGTCATAGTTATTCCAATTATCCTGATTTTAATCTTTCTGATTTTACCATATGTCTTGCGATATCATTCCCCGCAGTCAGTACCTCTGCGCTGAAAAACTCTTCCACGTCCTCAATCCTGTTGACAGCCTTCATCTTCGGCAGGGATGAGATCACCGTCCTGCCATATGAGCTTGTTAAAAGTCGCCCGTCCAACACCGCAACCACGCCCCGGTCTTCGGAGCTTCTTATAAGCCTTCCGAAACCCTGCCTCACCTGGAGTATTGCAGAGGGAAGGGCAAGCTCTGAAAACCATCGTTCCCCGAGCCTCCTGCACTTCTCGTCATAAACCGGGTCTCCGGGTGAGCCGAACGGCAATTTGACGATAATCACCAGGCTTAATTTC
>JACRQA010000099.1 GCA_016222915.1 Nitrospirota bacterium
CCCGATTATTATATCTCCGGTCATGCCCGCCAGGTGGTTTGCAACATAGGCCAGGAGCACTGATGTGAGCCCGATAGCCATTATCCTCGCGTATGAGATGATATTGCCTATGCTCTTGATGACTTCCAGAGGGGCCAGGAGGCCGCCTGTAAACAGCAGAAGAGGGGTAATGATAAGGACCGCAAGGACAATGGGTTTTGTCATCAGCGCCGGGAAGAACCCGAACAGGGAGGCCACAAGGGACAAGATGGCGACAATTAAAAGGATATGCATAAGTTTCACAAGGGCCTCTTTCCCTGTTTTTCTGTGAACAGCGGATATGAGTCCCAGAAAGCTTCCGATGAGGACATGGACAACGCCGACTGATACTGCGAAGTATAACATCGGTATGACCGCTGTGCGCCTTTCAATAAATACCGGTTCAAGGCCGAAGAGCGTGTGTCCGAATTCCCCGAAAAACTCTCCGTAGAGTACCCCGAAAAATATGCAATACAACGAGGCGGCCATGAGTATCCTGCATGCGTCGGCGACATTTCTCTTTTCCCTGAATTTCTTAAAGATCAAAAAAGAAACAAGGATAATAAACAGGCCATACCCCGCGTCACCGAGGATCATCCCGAAGAACACGGGGAAGAATATCGCAATAAACGGCGTCGGGTCATAAGACGTGTATCTCGGCAGGGGGAGTATCCGGGTAAAGAGCTCAAAGGGCTTGAAGTAGGCCGGGTTTTTCAGGATGACGGGCATCCTGTTGAGGTCTTCTTGCTCTATTTCCAATTCGTCAAGCACCACCTTGCCTTTAAAATTATCATTCAGCCGCTCCCTGAGTTTTATGACATCTTCAGACGCGGTCCAGCCGTAAATAAAAAAACACATCTGCGTCACAAACACAGAGGCAGTCGCCCTGAAAAGGGACAGACGTTCATCGATCCACTCTTTGACTCTCTGGTAAATGGTCCCCCACTTCATGGAAAAGCTGTCAAGCTGCATATTGATCAGGTCGAGCTCATCTGAGATTTCAGAGGTCCTCTTTTTCAGAAAACCGATCTTGTCGACAAAGGTGAGGCCGCCTAATGCGGAAGGGAATTTCATTTCCGGAATATTTTTATCACTGAGTGCGTGTTTTATTTTTTCCGACATATTCTTGTGCATTGTTATTAATCCCGCCCGGGTGCCGTCCGGGGCGATTGCTGTCATGAGTTCATACCTGTCGCCTGTCAGGTGGTCCAAGGCCCTTCTCAGGAGGTCTTCCGCGTCAGGGTCTTTTAAGGTGAGGCCTATAAAATCCAGGTCCTGACTCCCTTTAAGCCCCGCAAGCAGGGGCTCGACAGCGTCAAGGAAAATATTGTAACGGCCGAGCTCCGCCAGCTCTTTCTGCAATTCCTCTTTCTTCCTGTGCAGCCCCCTGCAAGTCAGCAGATGCTTCTGGAGTGTCTCGCTGATGGTATCGATTATGGCCTGCGGCTGAAAGTATCCGCTCCTTGGAACGATCCTTGGAAGATATGACAGGAGCTCTTCGATCCTCTCCTTGAAGTCTTCGAGAAACAGCTTCTCAGAAAGGCTGTTTTTATCAGGCATATAGCTATCGATATATGCCTTGTCCATTTTCTTAATGAACCCGATGGAACTCGGTTCAATCTCAAGGATGCCCGTATCACGCAAGAGAGACAGCACCTTTTCAAGCAGCTCCCTCGGCCCTGCTACCTCGACCTTTGACATCCTGACTATCATGGCAGTATCCTCGCGAAATGTTTTCTAATGGTCCCCTTTAAGACCTCATCGCTTGTCCTTTCAAGTCTTGAGGCGGTTGCATCAGCTTTCTCCAGGATGTCCGAGGCCCTTTTTTCAGCGCGGCTGACCGAGGCGGCCAATGCCAGGTTAAGTGCCTCCTCAAGCCGTTTCTGTTCTTTTGATATTTCCAGTCCGGAGTCCCGTCTCAGATTATCAAGCATCTCTTTTGCCTTGATATCTTCGGTTTCAAGAAGATCTGCGAGCGCCTTTTCAACTTCCACTACTTCGCTGAGAAGGTCCTCTTTCATAGTTAAATTGTATCAGCAACCAGGCGGAATACAAGGTGTTTAATAAATCTATTAGACTTTTTGACGTACCGGAGGGCATGGCGCGCCATGCCCCTGCAGATGTTGCCTATAAGGATTATTGACAAGCAGGCCAGAATGGTATAGATTATTTCTGCTGATCAGGAAGAAAGGAGCGGAAATGCCAAACGATTTCAACGAGCTGAAGAAGGAATACCGTCCCCGTTCCGGCCAGATTGCGGTAGAGCTGGGATTCATTACAAGGACCCAATTAAAGGAAGCTATAAGCGAGCAGGTTGACGATGATCTTACCCATCGTCCTCACAGATTTCTGGTAGAAATATTGCTGGAGAAAGGGTGGATTTCCCGCGAAGAAGTTGATATTATCCTGGATGAGCTTTACAAGGATGAAATGAGACGCAAAGGGAAATTGTAATATTCAAAAAGCAGGGTCAAGGTATAGATGACTTGACCGGGACCGCCTCCACCCCCCATTCTGTTAATTTCTCAAGCACCCTGCTGATCAGTGCCCCCATTTTACCGCTGATGAGGTTCGACATATCTGCGGAGGTCTCCATGGATAAGGGCTGGATTCCTATAAGACATATTTCAGACGGCATGATGTCCATCAGCTTGGCCGCAAATAGCATGTCCGGAAGCCCTATCTGATGGACGGAAAGTTTTGAACTCAAAAAGGAGGGTATCCTGTCACCTGCTACCATATCAATTGTGCCGGGCTCTTTTTTGAAATTCGCCGCGTCGATTATCAGCACCCTGTCCCTGTTCTCAAAAAGCGGCAGGAGATCAAGCCCTTTGGTGCCGCCGTCGATTAATTCAACATTGCCGGGGAATTGATACTCATTGATCAGCTTATTCACCGTGTGAACCCCTACTCCGTCGTCAGACAGGAGAATATTGCCTATTCCAAAGACCGCGATTTTCAATAGCCGCCTCCTTTTTTATGCAGCTATTATACATTAATCGGACCCTCTGAGCATCTCGCGGTCCCTTTCCGGTATATAGTCTTTTACCCTGATTGTAGTGATTACCTTATTATCTTTCATCATATAGTCTACGTAGAGAACATCTGATTGCCCAAAACGATGTGCATGATATAACGGTCTCAATTCAAAGCCGATAGTATTGCCGGTCTTATCGATAATTTTACTCAACCTGGACCCCCTGAAATCACGATGGTACCGGACATGCGCCTGCGCTTCCTCCAGCGCCTCTTTTGCCGGCATGCCGTCCTTTACAGTGTAATCGTATTCAGGGGCATAGATCTCTATTGAATAAGGGTCTCCTTCTTTATCGAGGATTGCAACGTTTTCCACATCGTCCATATGTCTTGCGCCGTACAGAAAGACGGTGTAAGTCCCTGCAAGTTCTTCAGGAGCGGGCCGGACTGTTCTGAGATATCTTTCAGAGGCACAGGAATAAATGGCTGTTAAGAGTGAAAATAGTATCAAAGTTTTTGTCAGGGATTTCAGGGTATGCATTTTCCCTCCTTATATTTCTAGTCTTAATAGAATATTATCAGATTTTCAGTATCATGCAACGTCGAGGGGGGAAGCGATGGAAAAAACGCTGAAGTCCCGCAGCATAAAGTTCGGCAGATCAATACACTACGGGCATGAGCGTCTTATTGTAAATGCTGGAATATGGGACCGGTAAAGACCGGAAGCAGTCCGTGCTGTTTACAGTATGCTTTTGATCTTTGAAAAGGCCTCTTCAATGATCTCCGGATCGGGCAGGAATGTGGTCCTGAAATATACTCCGTCCTCCTGCCTTCCAAACCCGGAACCGGGGACAAAGACCACCCCTTCCTGAAGTGCGGCACGAACGAATTCGATGTCCTTTTTCCACTTCTTCGTTTCTATTTTAATAAAAGCATAGAACGCGCCTTTCGGCACCGGGAACGATAGCGGCAGCTTTTCTGCCATCTTCACGAAGGTGTTTCTCCTTTCCAGGAGCTTTTTCTTCATGTACCTGATGTATGCGGGATATGTAGGGTCTGCTATCGCGGCTGCTGCGGCCTTCTGGTATTCCCAGTTTACGGAGAGCCGCTGATTGCACAGCAGGAAGAAGGCGTTCTTGACCTCAGACCATCTTTCTCCGTGAAATGCTACCCATCCTATTCTTGCCCCGGGGTAGCTGAAGTCCTTGGAAAGCGAGCTTCCGTATATGAAAGGCACCTTGTCCCTTGCTATCTTTATGAAGTCCACAGGCTTGCCTTCCAGTATGAGCTGGTCGTATGAGCCGTCGTAAAATATGGGGACATCGTGTTCGGCACAGAGTGCTACTACTTCCGCCAGGTTCTTTTCCGAATAGACGGAGCCGAGCGGATTGTTCGGGTTGATGATAACCATTGCCTTTACGCCCTCTATCTTCTTTGCAAGGTAACCCGTGTCTATCTGTCCGTCAGCTGTGTGTCTGTAGAAGACGCTTTCACCTTCGAACTGTTTTGCCTTGCTCAAGTAGAGCGGGTATACAGGGTTGGGCAGGAGGACCTTCTCCCCGAATCCTATGAACGAATGGAAGAAGAAATCTATACCCTCGGTGAGGCCTGCTACGGCAAAGACGTCTTCCGGCCTGCACTTTTCGATCTTCGCAACGGTCTTTCTCAGTTGTTCATCACCTTCAGAAGGAGCATAGCCTTTCCAGTTTTCATCGAGCGCGCTTTTCACACGCTCTGCTATAACGCTATATGATGGGAAGCCGTACTGGGGCGGGTCTCCGATATTGAGGTAGATCATCTTCTTGCCCTTTGCCTCTTCGCGCTTCGCTTCCATCACTATGTCCCTTATCGGGTAGCTTACAACATTCATCCTCTCAGTAGGCCTGTAAGGCAGTTGTCGTCTCAGGTGTACCATTTTATCATCCTTTTATATTCAATTAATGCGATGTTGTCTTAAGGGGATATTATGTCCGATCCATATACTCTTGTTGACACCACTGTTCTTATTTAATCATCAAGAATTATCATACGACACGATTATGTAAAAGGGCAACCGGGGGCAACGTGTTGCGGCTTGAACCGGGGACACAAAAAGAAAGCCCCGGAAAACCTGTCGTCTTCCGGGGCACTGAATTGAAAGTGTAAGACCAGTTTTACTCCAGGTCTTTTTCGGGTATGAATTTATACCCGGTGAAAATCGACGTGATGAGCCCGGTCTCTTCAAGGGACTCTGAAAACTGGGAAATATAAACGTGCACCAGTGTGAAAGCGATTATGACGTACATGAACAGGTGGTGCCACAGCCTTATGGTCTGAAGATACATTATGCCTGTGAGCCATCCGCCGAGCAGGGTCCAGACAGCGCCTGTATGGTTTACGGAGTACAGGGCAAATCCGGAGATTATCTCGAATACGAATACCCCCAGCAGCAACAGGTATGTCAGTCCTCCAAGCGCTGAGTGTCCTATATGACTTTTGGACCGTTTGCTTATCAGCAGATAGACCTTGAGGTCATCTAAAAGTTCGCCCATTCTCTTGCCGGAAAAGGGGATCCAGCTGCAGATACAGGCATACTTGTTACCTGCCCGCGACCAGTAAAGTCTGATGATGATGCTCATCAGAAAGGTGTAGGCCGACACAAAATGAACAAACCTCATCCATCCCATAATGTACTCAGTTGAATCCTGGGCATAGATAAACGGACTGGCGATGTAGTAGCCGGTGACCGAAAGGGCAAGCAGACAGAGCGCATTTATCCAGTGGGTAAACCTTACCGGGAATTCCCATACATAGACTTTCTCTCTCTCGTTCTTCATATTCCCTCCCTTTCTTATTTCACCTTTATCCGGATGATCTCATTCCCATCAGTATCGACCACATGGACGGCACATGCCATACATGGGTCGAATGAATGGATAGTCCTGAGTATCTCAACCGGCTGGTCGGGATTTGCGACCGGCGTACCGATCAGCGCTTCCTCGTAAGGGCCTCTCTGGTTTTTGGCGTCTCTCGGAGAGCCGTTCCATGTGCCGGGGACCACGATCTGGAAATTCTCGATCTTCTGGTCCTTGATCTTTACCCAGTGGCCGAGTGAGCCCCTTGGCGCCTCATGAAAACCGTAACCCTTTGCTTCCGCAGGCCAGGTGGACGGGTCCCATTTCTCGCCGCTATGGATCTTCATGTCGCCGTTCTTCATATTCGTGGCAAGCTGGTTGATCCATTCGGGAAGTTTCTTGGCCGTGACCAGTGTCTCAACTCCCCTGGCAGCGATCCTTCCCAGAGTGGAAAAGAGTACTGCGGGGCCGACTCCGAGTGTCTTGAGGACATAGTTTACCGTGTCCTGGACTTCCTTGTGTCCTGATGCATAGGCGATCAGCATTCTTGAAAGGGGGCCGACTTCCATGGCCTTGTCGTCGTAACGCGGGGCCTTCAGCCATGAATACTTTTCATCCGTATTCAGATACTCATACGGAGGCTGAGGGCCGGTATACTTGTAGTTGGTCTCGCCGTCCCAGGGATGTCTGGCTTTGTCGTCTCCGCCGGAATAGTTATACCAGGAGCGGGTGACGTATTCTGTGACCTTTTGATGGTCCACCTTATGTACTGTCGACAGGTCCTTGTTCAGAATGATACCGCGAGGCAGCCACATGTTTTCAGTGTTGCTTGCCGTGTCATTCGGGAACTCACCGTAACTGAGGAAATTGCCGACACCTGCACCGTGGCCTGCCCAGTCCAGATAGAACGGAGCCACCGCGATTATGTCCGGGATATACACATGCTCGACAAAGTCCAGCGCCGTCTTCGCAAGTCCCTGCATAAAGGCGATGCTTCCCGCGTTAAGCGCGTTCTGGCTTTCTGGGTCAACGGGTATCGACATGCCGCCGACAATATATGTCTGCGCATGCGGATTTTTTGCGCCAAGCAACGCCTGCATCTTGATGACTTCCCTCTGCCAGTCCAGGGCCTCAAGATAATGGGCCACGGCCATGAGGTTGGCTTCCGGAGGCAGTTTGTAAGCCGGGTGTCCCCAGTATGCATTGGCGAAGGGCCCGAGCTGCCCCCTGTCAACGAATTCTTTAAGCTTGTCTTTAATACCTTTGAAATAATCAGCGCTTGATTTGGGCCAGTCCGATATGGACTGCGCCAGTGCAGAGGTCTCGACAGGGTCTGCGCTCAACGCGCTCACTATGTCCACCCAGTCAAGGGCGTGGAGATGATAGAAATGGATCACATGGTCCTGTACGTACTGTATCCCTGAAATAAGGTTTCTGATTATCCTTGCGTTATCAGGAATTGTAATGCCTAAAGCGTCTTCGACCGCTCTCACCGAGGCGGTTGCATGCACCGTTGTTCAGACGCCTCATATGCGCTGAGTAAAGGCCCATGCGTCTCTGGGGTCTCTGCCTTTTAAAATGAGCTCGATTCCCCTGAACATGGTGCTGGAACTCCA
This sequence comes from Nitrospirota bacterium, assembly GCA_016222915.1. Taxonomy (GTDB): domain Bacteria; phylum Nitrospirota; class Thermodesulfovibrionia; order UBA6902; family UBA6902; genus UBA6902. The sequence continues at coordinate 7,445 of JACRQA010000099.1, forward strand.
GGCGTCAACGACCTTGCCGTTTTCAACTTGAGCTTCAATTCTGAGATGTCCTTCGATTCTTGTGATCGGGTCAATTACTAATTTCTTTGCCAAAGCTTCCACCTCCTTTTATTATTTTATTATTCTTTATCTTCTTTCTTGGATGACATCGCCCTGCCGACTGCGTGGACCGCAAGACCTGCGGCTGTGGCTGCGGCAAGTCCGACGCCGACTTTATCGGCTGTCTTTTCTACACCAAAACCAGGCACATTCGGCAGCCTTCTGTAGAAGGGCGTCATCGTGTCCCAGAAATGGGGCTCGGAACATCCTATACACCCATGCCCTGCCTGGACAGGCCAGCTTGTGCCTTCGTTATATTTAACAGTTGGACAGTTGTGGAAGGTCTCCGGGCCCTTGCAGCCCATCTCATAAAGACACCATCCCTGTCTGTGCCCTTCATCCCCCCACTTCTTCACATACTGCCCGGCATCAAAATGGCCCCTTCTTTCACAGTTGTCGTGGATCCTCTTGCCGAAGGCAAAGAGAGGTCTGCCGAGTTTGTCTGTCTGTGGCAGTCTTCCGAGAGTCAGGTAGTGGACGATTGTGGCGGTTATGTTTTCCGCGTTGACCGGACATCCCGGGAGGTTGATGACTGTTGCATTGGGTATAGCTTCTTTTACTCCAACTGCGCCTGTGGGATTCGGAAGCGCAGCAGGTATGCCGCCGTGTGTCGCGCATGTTCCGACGGCAATAGTTGCCACGGCATTGCCGCAGACTTCTCTCGCGATATCAATAGCTGACTTGCCGCCTATGCAGCAGTAAACACCATTGTCCTTGAGAGGGATAGCCCCTTCTACTACAACGAAGTATTTACCTTTCTGGTTTTTGACAACATCCATGAGAGACTTCTCTGCCTGAAATCCTGCCGGCGCCATTATCGTCTCATGATAATCGACCGAGAAGATATCAAGTACTATCTGTCCTACGGTAGGTTTTGACGCCCTCAAAAGGGCCTCCGAGTCACCTGCGCAGTCCTGGTACTCAAGCCATACAAGATACGGCTTTTGTGCCATTACAGCCTCAGCGATTTTCGGGATAAAAGAAGCCGGTAAGGACAGCAGTGCAGCCATGCCGGTGCACCATTTCATGAAGTCCCTGCGGGAAATCCCTTTTTTCTCCAGCGACTCCATCAAGCCCGGCACATCATGCAACGGATCGTCAGACTGGTATTTCATGAATTTACCTCCCCCTTTCTTTTGAAAGTTTATAAAAAAGTTTATAAGTTAGAAAGATAAACAGTTGTAACCCACTTAGGAAATTATCATATATTCGGGTGAATGTCAATGAATATCTTTTGTTTACACTTAGTTGAAACCTCCTAACCTCCCTAACCTCCCCTCCTTGATAAGGAGGGGTGGCCGAAGCCAACAGTAGGTGCTTTAAGCAGCCGGGGTGGTTATTCGATTTACCACCCCTTTATCCCCTCCTAAAATTAGGAGGGGAGCTGTTTTAATGCTACTTCTTTACCTTTTGCCCTTCTTCAGCATTTCTTTAGCATGCTTAAGAGATACGGCAGAGGTCTCACCGCTTAGCATACGGGCGAGTTCTTCGGCCCGTTCATCCTTTTCAATCCTGCTGATTTCAACGATGGTCCTTTTATCCTTGACCATCTTTTCAATCTTAAGATGCGTACCGGCATAAGATGCGATTTGAGGCAGGTGGGTTATGCTTATTATTTGATGGCGGGAGGCAAGGCTTTGCAGCTTCTGTCCCACTGTCTCAGCGGCCCTGCCGCCGATGCCCGCATCGATGGCGGGAGGCAAGGCTTTGCAGCTTCTGTCCCACTGTCTCAGCGGCCCTGCCGCCGATGCCCGCATCGATCTCATCAAAGATCAGCACCGGGATATTGTCGCCCTTAGCCAGTATCCCTTTCAGGGCCAGCATGATTCGTGAGAGCTCACCGCCTGAGGCTATCTTTGACACCGGCTTTAGCTCTTCCCCGATATTCGGGGAGATCAAAAATTCAATGCTGTCAATGCCGTGATGTGTTGCCTTGAATCCGTCAGAGGTATCGTCCCCTTGCTCCTGTGTTATTTGTATAGAGAATTTGGTCCCGGGCATGGACAGCTCCGCAAGCTCTGCTACTACCTTTGACTCAATCTTTTTGGCAACGGTCTTTCGTTTGTTTGAAAGACCATTCGCGGTCTCGGTCAGCCTGTTTTTCAATGCCAACAGTTCTGTCTTAAGCGTCCCCAATTTCTCTTCGGAAGACTGGAGGTCTTCAAGCTCGGAGACGGCCTTTTCTTTATAATCAATGACCGCCTGAATATCAGCCCCGTATTTTCTCTTCAGGCCCTTTAACATCTCAAGTCTTTCCTGCACAGTATCGAGACGCGATGGACTGAAGTCAATGCCGTCTTTATAATCCCGCAGAAAATACGCGGCTTCCTCCAACAGGGGGATGGCGTCACCGACTGACTTTAAGGCGTCGTTTGCGCGGGCGTCGATGGAGGAGATTTCTTTCAGTGCATCCTGGATTGTTGAGAGGTTTGCGATACAGGCCGCTTCAGAGGAATAGAGATCTTCATAGGCCTTGTTGGCCAACTCAGAGAGACGGCCAGCGCTGCTTAATATTTTCACTTCTTCCAGAAGCTCCTCTTCTTCTCCCGGCTTTAAACTTGCCGCTTCAATCTCGCTTACCTGGAAGCTTAGAATATCCAGTCGCTGGGCCCGTTCCCTGTCCTTTTGCACGAGCGCGCTTATCTGATGTTTTATTGCAAGCAGGGCCTCATAAATCCCTGCGACCTCCTGCCTGTCGTCCAGGAGTCCGCCATATGCGTCAAGCAGGTCCAGTTGTTTTTCAGGGGACAGCAAAGACTGGTGCTCATACTGGCCGTGCACGTCTATGATCTTGCCGCTCACGTCAGAGAGTGTCTGCGCGGTCACCATGGAGCCGTTGATATAAGCCTTGCTTCTGCCCTGTGAAGTGACGATCCTCTTGAGGATGAGACCATCTCTGGTATCAATGCCGTTGTCCTCAAGGAATTGGCGTGTTGCCGGGGGAAACAGTTTCGGCTGGATGTCAAAAAGCGCTTCGACAACCGCTTCTGCCTCACCGCTCCTTACAAGCTCGCCTGCTGCCCTTTCGCCAAGCGTGAGGCATAAGGCGTCAATGACTATGGACTTTCCGGCCCCCGTTTCTCCGGTGATGACATTAAACCCTTCCTGGAATTCAACATTGACATTATCGATTATGGAGAAGTTTTTGATGTGGAGTTCACGGAGCATAGTAGTTGAGGGATATCTTAGCAAATTCAGGAAGGGTTTTTGTATTGAATTACTGTTTTTTCAAGAGACCACTGATGAAAAGAAACGTAATGCCGTCTGCCAGGAGCAAGAGATCCGGTTATGTGTCGGCATATTTAATCTTTGTAAACGTATTTAACAATTAACGCCGGTGTTCATATAAGAATGCCACTAATAAACAGGAAGTTACAATGTGGTAAATAATTTGCATTAATAAAGAGACTTCTCGGTTTGCCATGAAAGAGAAACAATGATCAAATTAAATTGCTGGGAAATGAAGCAGTGCGGAAGAGGGCCGGACCGTAACGACACCAAAGATATTGGGGTCTGTCCGGCGGCTACGGATATTTCATCCAACGGAATTAACGGCGGTAGAAATGCCGGCCGGATATGCTGGGATGTCCTTCATACCTTATGTGATGGAAAAGCCCAAAATAACTCTTCTCAGAAAGCGGTTTCCTGTGTGTCATGTGATGTATTCAATCGGGTAAGAGCTGAAGAGGGCATAGGCAATTTCAGTCTGTTGAAAATGTTCCGTAACTCTCAATCGATAGATTGGGTCCATGATGCAGCCGTCGAATGTGATATAGAGGTCAAACTGCCGGGCTCACCTTATAAACTTAGGGTTGATAATTCTACCGGAGAATTTGTAAAAGACAAAAGCAGAAGATAGTATATCTTGCCGGTAATCAGCATTCCTTTTTTATCTTGATTTCAGATGGTCCATCCCTTAGCAAAGATAACTGCCGGTTATAGAATTGCCATTGGAAAATGAAAGGGGCGGGAAGAACCCGCCCCACTGAGATAATGCAAACTCGAACTACGCAGCCATCTTACCCGCTGCCGTAAGCATGCAACCCGGACAGCACCAGATTGACTCCGAGGTAGGTGAAGATGACGGCCACAAACCCTATGATGGCCAGTATCGCCACCCGCTTCCCTCTCCAGCCTCCTACAAAACGCGCATGCAGGTACAGCGCGTAGACGAACCACGTGATGAGGGACCATGTCTCTTTCGGGTCCCAGGTCCAGTATTTGCCCCATGCGCTGTTGGCCCAGATAGCGCCCATTATCAGCCCGCCTATCGTGAATAACGGGAAGCCCACTGCGATGCTCTTATATTCAATTTCATCGAGCATCGTGTGGGTCAAATTCAGGCTGCCCAGCACCGACTTCAGTCTGAGGCCGAGCTGCCAGACAATAAAAATAAAGGCAATTGAAATAATCCAGCTTACCGTAGCTACGCCTCCGGATGCGCTCCTGAGGGAGGCCTTAAGAAAATGGCTCTGTATCAACTCGGCCCGCTCTGCTGAAGACAGGCTCATGAAATCGATTCCCATGCCGACGAGGACGATAATAAATATGGCGATTATCACGCTCCCGATTATATACGGTATCTCCTTCTTTGATTCCGTGACCATAATAAGATAAGCGGCTGCGGCCCCGAAGGATACCCCGAAGGCGGCATATCCGAGGAAGCTCAATAATACATGGAAGAGCAGCCAGTTTGACTGCAGGGCGGGAATCAGCGGCTGGATCTCCTTGGATGTTCCCGAGATATCTATGAACAGCAGCGCCATCGCGGCAATCGGCGTGACAAAGGCGCCGAGCGAGCGGTTTTTATATTTAAACTCAATCAGGATGTGGGCCAGTATTAATGACCACACAAAAAATATTAACGATTCATACAGGTTTCTGAGAGGGGCGCCCCTTAAGAGGGCCTCAACAAATCCTGACATAGGATGAGATGACATCCAGAAGTCGTATGAATTGACCCACCTTATCGCCAGCGCGGTTGTCTGGCTGACAAAACCGAAAATGGTAATGCCGGAGGCGATCAGGCTTACCGTATTGTTTCTGATGACAAGATAAATAATGTATGTAATCATTGCGGCTATATATGCGCCGGCAGATATATCGAAAAAGACAGAGCTGTTCATTAGTTACTCCTCCCTTCAATGGCCCGGGAAACGTGTGCCAATATCCGATCTATTTCATTTTCAAAATTGAGTCTGTTTCTGTTTGTGGTGCCCCCGACAACGACACTGACGGATTTCTTGTCGCCGGTGATATCCACCCATATTTTTTTACTGCTGATAAAAAAGCAGATGTAAAGCGAGATGCCCATAATAATTGACGCAAGATAGATAAGCCAGACCCCCGGGTCTTTTGATACCTGGAGCCCCGTATATTCCACACCCCAGTAATCGGCGAATTTAACCGAATGTCCGCCCGGTATTACACCTGTTTCGGGATAGCGCTTTAAAATCCATCCCACAAAACTATCGCCTTGCGGCGGAATGAACTCTATGGCAACAGCCGGGTTGACCATGTTATCTGAATAGGAAGTCAACCTGCCGGTGGCCCTGTCGCGGGTAAGGGCCGGAGAGAAATCGTGGACCCTGCCTCTGATGCCTGTGCCGGGTATTTCAAAGATGTCTCCAAATTTCAGCCATATCCTTTTTTCCTGCCCTCCCGCCGGAGTTACGTCCAGCACGACCTGTCCCACTGCATTCGGTATCATCCCGTAGTTTGACTGGAAAAAAGTGATCCCTTTGTATGTGAGAGGATCATTGACCTGTATGACTTTAGACAGCACTTCCTTGCCGTCTTCAATGACAACGAGCTCACTATGAAACTCTTTCGGCGTGTCGCCGCCTTCATAATATTCCGTCTCATACCAGTTGCACTTTACATAAAAACCCAGGGGGATGCTTTTTGTCGGCGACTCATATAATACGTTTGAGCTGCTGCCTTCAGGGAGGTTAAGGTACCCTTTAAACCCGAAACGTATGCCGATTATCGCCCCTATGAATATCAGAATGATGCTTAAGTGCACGACATAAACAGCCAGACGGGCATATTTGCCTTTTTGAGTGTAAAGCCTGATGGAGTTCTCTTCGGAGGCTTCCAATACATGATACCTCGATGCCTTCAGTCCGTTTAACAATTCATCTTTCACCGTACTGATACCGGCCTTAAATGTCAGCTCCTTCTTTACGGGGAGGGACCTGATTGCCGTATCTGAAAGAGGTTTTTGAGGTGTCTTGATAAGACGCCATGTCTTGGGAAACCTGTCAATCGAACATACGATCAGGTTAAGGCTGAAGATGACAAGAAAGCTCGTAAACCACCACGATCCATACATGTCCATAAAGCCGAGTTTCGCAAATACGTTGTAAACGCTTGGGGCCGCAGAATCTCCGAAAAACTTGGCAAGGAGCGCAATGTTTTGTGCCGGCTCCGCTTTTTGCTCTACGATCGTTCCTATAATCGAGGACAAGGCCAATGTAATAAGGACAAAGATGGCGAGCTTGACTGAAGCGAGGAAATCCCAGATGGATTCAAATATATCTTTCTTTTCTTTATTTTCCAAAAAAACCTCCGACTCTAAATATAGCGTTTCATTAATCTTGAAGTCAATGTCAGGCAGGTTATTTCTTAATGAAGGCACGCTACCCGCTGTTATCGTATTATAAAGGCCGACTTATGAAAAACTTGTGAACACTTTAAAAAAATCAAATTCCAAATCCCAAATAAATCTCAAAATACAATGACCAAAACGGTAACAGCGCTTTTCGGACATTTGATAATTGGAATTTATTTGTTTTTTGGTGCTTGGACTTTGGAATTTGTTCCTGTTCATCTCTTTGTCTTTTGGAGATTGTGCAATTCCATGTCAGGCCTTCACCCTCGTGAGCCTTATCGCATTTAATATCACTGCAAGACTCAGCCCCATGTCCCCGACGGCAACTGCGGTCCATAAGTTAATAAAACCCATCAAGGCAAGAAGTGTCAGGCTTCCTTTAACAATGACAGAGGCTGTAACATTCTGCTTAACGACCATCATGGTCTTTCTGCTTAAATGGATGAGATAATCGATTTTTGACAGGTCATCATGCATCAAGGCAATGTCTGCGGTTTCTATTGCGACGTCGGCGCCGGCAGTCCCCATGGCTATTCCTACGTTGGCTGCGGCAAGGGAAGGGGCGTCGTTTACCCCGTCACCGACCATGGCCACTGAGCCGAACCTCTCAGCGAGTTTTTCGACGACCTTCACCTTATCTTCAGGAAGGAGCCCTGCATAATATTCATCGACCCCGGTTTTATTTGCAAGGGCAGAGGCAACTTCTTTATTGTCCCCGGTAAGCATCTCAGTCCTGATATTTAACTTCTTCAGGTCCGATATTGTTGCCGGGGAGTTGTCCCGCATTTTGTCTCCCAGTGCGATGATCCCCAGTACGCTGTCTTCAGTTGAAATGAGGATTGTAGTTTTGCCTTCCGCTTCAAGTTGCAGTAATTTATCCGGGGCCTTTACAGAGATTACATCAAACAAATTCTTTGCCCCTGCATAATAAACGGTCCCATTGATTTCGCCCCTCAGCCCTTTCCCCTTTATTGATTGAAAGGCTGTGACTTCCTGAAGTCTTATGTTGTCCTCTGAGGCCTTTTTAAGGATTGCCTTTGCAATGGGATGTCCTGAGCGGGACTCAAGCGACGCGGCAATTGCCAGGACGCCTTCCTGCGGGTTGCCGTTAAGGCTGATGATATCCGTGACTTCAAGCCTGCCCCTTGTAAGCGTGCCGGTCTTGTCAAAGGCGAAGGCCTTTATCTTACTCAGTTCCTCGATATACGTAGCCCCTTTGATAAGCACGCCATGTCTTGCTGCGCTGGTCAGTGCTGAAACCATGGCAACCGGAGTTGATATGGCAAGGGCGCACGGGCAGGAGATAACGAGCAGGACCAATGAACGATAAAGCCATTCATCCCAGGGGAGACCTAAAAATACGGTCGGTATCAGAAATGCTGCAAAGGCCAGGCTTATCACAGTTGGTGTATATATACGGGCAAACTTGTCTATAAATTTTTCGGTCTTTGATTTCTTTCTCTCGGCTTCCCCGACGAGCTTCACGATCCTTGAGAGCACGGTATCGTCCGCTTTTTTGGTGACCGTGACCTCCAGGTAACCTTCTTCGTTTAATGTCCCGGCATAAACCTTGTCTCCCACGGTCTTCTCTGCCGGTACCGATTCTCCGGTTATAGGCGCCTCATTTACATATGAATGGCCTGTTGAAACATTCCCGTCTAAAGGGACTTTTCCCCCGGGCCTGATAGCGATTATATCTCCGATACGTATTTCGTGGGTGTGTAGTTCTATTTCTCCGGCTTCCCTCTTTACAATAGCCGTCTCCGGCGCAAGACTCAACAGTTGATGTATTGATTGTTTTGCTTTTTCACCTGCATATTCTTCGAGGCTTTCCGCAACAAAGAAGAGGAAGATAACAGCGGCACCCTCCTCGCCGTGGCCGATGAAGAAGGCCCCGACCGCGGCAAGACTCATGAGACAGTTCATGTCAAGCCGCCGTTTCATCACTGAACGGGCCGCCTTAAGCAGGATATCCTTGCCGGCAACTGCTACGACAAGGACATAAAGAATTTGGGCGGCAAAATTAAACTCCGGGATGGAATTTATAACCAGGCCGGCAAGCATCAGCAGGCCGGCAGCGCCTCCTGTTATTAATTTCCGGCGTTTCCAGAACGGCGGTTTTTCGGTGAACATATCCACTGCGCAGCAGGAGCAGGCTGACTCGTCCCGGCAGGTGTTGTCGAGTATCTGTAATTTTGTGTTTTGCATTATTTTTATATCTATAGGGGCACGGTGCGTCATGCCCTTTTCATTCCCTTATATGATTTAATCCTTCATTAAACAGTTTGCTTATATGTTCATCGTCCAGGGAGTAATACACCATCTTTGCCTCTTTTCTGAACTTCACAAGACGCATGTTCCTTAATATCCTCAACTGATGGGAAATTGCGGAAACGCTCATGCCCAGAATGGCCGCAATATCGCAGACGCAGAGCTCTTCACTGGAGAGGGCGTAAATTATCTTGGCCCTGGTAGGATCGGCAAGGACGCTGAAGGTCTCCGATAAGTTAATAGCTTCATCGTCGGTAAGCATGGACTTCATTACTGACCGTACTTTCTTTTTATCGACTGACCTGACTTCACAAACATCAAGATGCTTATTCATCGGCGCGTCTGACCCTCCATAAAACAATTGAACATATGTTCAATTGTAGTGGATGAGTCCGGTCATTGTCAATTAAATTTTATTGCTGCAGCCGGGGGGTTTTTTTATGTAGATATTTTATTGTTAAAATAGATCCGGGATGATGAAATTTATTATCGGTGTGACGCTTATATTTCTTACCGTGCCTGGGCCGCTTGTAGTTTACTCTGAGGAGCGGCCGCTCAACATCATATATACCGGAGGTATAAACGGAGAACTCGAACCGTGCGGCTGCTCTCCCAAAACGGATTTCGGCGGCCTGGCGAGGCTATCGGGTCATCTTGCTTCGCACGAGGATGAATTGTCTCCCTATCTCCTGGTAGACGCAGGAAACTTTACCGGCAGCGATACCCCACAGGGAAGGCTTAAGGCAGAGGCTGTTTTAAGGGCATATAACATAATGAAATATGATGCCGTTGCATTTATGAATAATGAGAAGGGCTTCCCTCATGATTTTCTCCTGTCCGTGCTGAGAGACAATGCAATCCCGGCGGTCTCTGATTCTCAGCAGCCGGTCCTGATTGAACGGGGAGGGGCCAGGGTGAATATAAGCGCCAATCCGGAGGGAAACCGGCAGAACGCGCTTAATGTCCTTCTTACAGACCGGCCGGTGCCTGAATCCCGTCTCATAAAAGGCTGGGACGTTATAATCCTTTCTTCAGGGGAGATCCTTGAGGAACCCCTGAAGGTAAACGGTACCGTCATAGTTGCAGGTTATCCAAGGGGCAAGAAAACCGGCATTCTTACACTCACGAAAGAAAAAGGCGTAACGAGTATCAGTCATAAATGGTTGTCTCTCGGCAATGATGTTGAGGAAGACCCTCGTGTCCGTGCCGTACTTAATGAATATGATTCAAAGGTCGCCGGACTTTTAAAGGAATCCGTAAAGCCTCTTTCCGGGGAGACATACCTCGGCGCAGCCGGATGCTCTGAATGTCATCAGCCCTATGAGGAGAGCTGGAAGAAGACACGTCATGCCGGGGCCTTTGACAGCCTTATTAAGGCAGGTAAGTCAAACGATCCTGAATGCATAGTGTGTCATGTCGTTGGCTTCGGGGAAAAGGGCGGATTTTTTACTATTGAGACGACCCCCGGACTGGCCAATGTCCAGTGTGAGGAATGTCATGGTCTCGACAGGAAGCATATTGAAGACTTTTCCAGGCCCATGAGGCCTGTGTCGGAGAAGGTTTGTCTGAAATGCCATACAAGGGAAAACAGCCCGGATTTTGATTATCCTGTTTATCTGAAAAAAATTATACATTAACCTGAGCAATTCGTAATTGGAATAAATGAAAGGAAGGAGAATTTATGAGTTTGAAAAAAATATTATTGTTGATGTCCCTGATATTGTTTTCAGCGGCAGCTTATGCAGAGCAGATCAACGTCGAAGGCGTATATGAGAGGCTGGATGACGCAAAATTCAGTTTTGACGGCAAGCAGGTAGAGGTCATGGAGTTTCTCAGTTTCTATTGCGGGCATTGTTATCATTTTGAAAAAGCAATTCCTGTGATCAAGGGCAACTTCCCGAAAAGGATCAAATGGACGACGGTCCCTGTTTATTGGGGCAGCGGTTCTCCGAAACCTGGTGAGGCATATTTCCTGGCAGAGGAGGCCGGCAAGGGCGAAGAGATGAAAAAGGCCCTTTTCGAGGCTGTCTTTGTCGACAAAAGAGACATAGGCGATATCATGGTGCTTGATGATATCGGCATGAAGCTCGGTTTGGGCTTTGATTACAGCCGCAGACTTAGGGCCGGAGATAAAGCCAAAGAAGCCGGCGAGGCGATCCTGAAGTCAAAGTTGTATAAAATAGATGAAACGCCTTCGCTGATCATTGCCGGAAATCTCAAAACAAGCCCTGGCATGTTCAAAGAAAACGCAGACCTGCTGAGAGAGAATGTCATCATTATGATAAAAAGTATTCTCGGACCATCCGCCAAATGACCGGCAGCGGTTATTATTAGAAATTAATAGGACAATTAGTTAAACTACCGTTCATGAAAGTGCTTGCCCTTGAAACTGCGACCCTTGCCGGAAGCATTGCGATTGTAGATGATGTTGAAGGCCTGATCGGCGAGGTCAAAGTCAGTGTAAAGATCGCACACTCAGAGAGACTGATGCCGTCCATAGAATGGCTGCTTAAGGCTTCTGCAATATCCATTAAAGAGATCGACGCCTTTGCCGTGTCTATCGGCCCGGGCTCTTTTACAGGGCTCAGGATAGGTCTCAGCACGGTAAAGGGCTTTGCCTTCGCTACCGGAAAGCCGGTTGTTCCTGTACGGACACTTGATGCCTTCGCGCGCACAATGCCGTTCTGCCGCCATCTGATATGCCCGATGCTCGATGCAAGGAAAAACGAGGTATATGCGGCATTTTACCGGTGGGACGATAACATTTGTACAAAGCTGGGCCCCGAGACCTCAATAAAACCCGGTGAATTGCTGAAGGACACAAACGGACCCATTATCTTCATGGGTGAGGGGGCCAGGATATATAAAAATACGATCTCGGACCTATTGAAGACGAAGGCTATTTTTGCTCCGTCGTCACACATGTCTCCATCAGCGTCAACTGTCGGTGAACTTGCCGTTGAAATGATCAGGCAGGGCATAGCCGTGGACCCCGTCAGTCTGACGCCCTTTTATATAAGAAAATCCGAGGCGGAGCTCAATTGGCAGCGATAATAATCAGAAAGATGCTGCCCGCGGACATTTTGCAGGTCTATGAAATCGGCAGGCAGAGCTTTACCACGCCCTGGCAGTTGAGTTCATTTGAATATGAGATTGAGAACAGGGACGCGATTTTAAAGGTCGCTGTCCTGAACGTTGATATAGTTGGTTATATTTGTGTCAGGACCATCCTGGATGTTACTCACGTTATGGACCTTGCCGTCACGCCTAGACTAAAACGGATGGGTATCGGCAGCCTGCTTCTGAGAAATGCTTTACAGGAGCTGCGGCGGACCAGGCCTGACATAAGCATGATAACCCTTGAAGTCCGGGAATCCAATATAGCGGCTTTGAAATTATACGAAAAGTACGGGTTTAGAGAGATAGGAAGGAGAAGGGGCTACTATAAGAAACCCGTTGAAGACGCCCTTATTATGGAGCTGGACATGAATGCAGATAATTCTTCTCTTATTTTCCACTAAGGTCCTCCAATGGTCCTGTCAGCAACATAATAATAGCTCTATAATAATAATAAATTGGACAATCGCAGCGCTTAATGTTAAAAACATACACTCGGAAATAATCAGTGGCCCCATTCGGGAATTGAGTTTATAGAGCTTAAATAATTCAGGAGACTAAACCTCTGTTTCCGGGGAAGGTAATCCGGGGATTTTCAGACACGAATGGGACAGAATGACTGCTTGCATTAATCATCATCATGAAGGCCACTTGCATCGGAAAGCCTGCCCCCTTTTTCCTGATTATTAATACATGGAAGTGATTATGACTGATTTTGAAACCGGAATTGTCAAATGGTTTGACCATGAAGAGGGATACGGTTTTATTGAGCGTGACGAGGGCGGGGAGATTTATGTTCACTATAGCGCAGTAATTTGCGAAGAGAGTGAATGTCATCTGGAAGAAGGGAATAAAGTGAAATTTACAGTGCATCAGGGGCCCAAAGGTCCGCAGGCCCAGGATGTGATTGTTTTGAATTAGAAAATAAACAGGACTCAGGGCTTACCAGCCGGCAATATTTGAAATAAAGAGTTCTTCCCGCAGACTGATATCCAGTTACAACCTTTACAATAGGTCATATACCAGTCAGCGAAAATCTCAGGGACCGCGTTTCTGATATCATCCCAGTCTTGCTTACACCCGTGGGAAAGTCCGAGCAGCTCCAGTGCCTTATCGTCCATGGCACTGATGTCTTCTTCAGCGTTTTTATCGTATTGACACACGCCGTCTTTCAGATCAGGGCACTTTATACATACATCGTCAGCGCCGGAACATATTTCCACCGGTGAATATTCAAGCTTCTGAAGTATGTCTTTGAGATTTCCTATAAAAGCCTGGCCATAGCCTTCTCCATCAAAGAAGTGGAGGCAGATAAGATGGTGTCCTCTCAGTGCAGGCATACAGTCAGTATCCGATATGCGGGTTCAATTTTATGTGTCATATCTTGGCAATAAGCACCGATGACTTTGAATGGTTGAGCACATATCTGGCAACGCTGCCGAGTATCCCCTTGAGTCCCCTCATCCCGCTTGTGCCGACCGCGATTATATCTGCATTCAAGGCTTCCGCTTCATCCAGGATCACAATGGACGCGTCGCCGAATTTGATATTTTTTTCTATTTTTGAAAATTTGCCGCTCAGGCCGCTACAGGCCTTATCGATTATCTTTTCCGATTCTATCAGTTCCTTTTCCCTCGTCTCGGCAACTATATTCTTTATCCTGTCGTTTATTTCCACTGCAAACCTCTCCGGGATGTCTTTAAAGACAGTAGATATGACATTTAGGACGGTCAATTCAGTGTTGTCAGGGAACGGCATGGAAGATAATATTTTCCCCACAGCATCAGAGTAAGCGGAGCCGTCGGTTGCAAACAGGATTTTCATAACGCCGGATTTATTGACTTCCGGCTGTCTGATGACCAGGACCGGTTTGTGCGATTTTATGGCCACCAGTTTCGTGACGCTCCCGACGATGAGCGACCCTACGCCTCTTAATCCCCTGGCCCCCATGACTATCAGATCGGCTTTTGATTCGTCCGCTGTTTCAACTATCGCTTTATCAGGATAATCTTCTTTAAATAAGGTGCTGACTTTTGCCTTTACCGGTTTCAGGGCATCTACAGTTGATTGGAAAATCCTGGGAACGACATCCTTCTGTATTTCCTTGAAATCCTCATAAAGGATTTCCCATTCAGATAAAACCGGCACCCAGCTTATAGCATGCAGGATATTGATTTCATCATCAGGAGACAAATTGAGCTTGGCTAAAAAATGCGCCGATTCCTCGGAATATTTTGAGCCGTCAGTAGCCAGGAGTATTTTCATCATTTCCCTCCCATTTAATATAAATTAAGAATCAACCTGGTCTTGTCTAAATTGTATCATGGTTTTCCTGTTTATGAAGCCCCTGAGGTAATGAAAGATATCGCTTTAACAATCTACAACACGGAAGGCCTTAACGCTGCCGTCCCATTTGAAGCACTTCATATCGCGGACCGTCCTGCTTATGACCGACACTACCAAGTGCAGGGCCTCCGGGAATTCCGGCTCTCCGAAGACGGTTTGAGCGGCATGGTCTTCCTCAGAGAAATAGGCCCCATGCTCAGGATGAGAATGGTAAAAGGCAATGACCTCCTCGCCCTTTTCCTTTGCATCTGATACGGTCCTGTTGAACTCGCCCCTGTCAATCATATAAGCGATACGGGCGTCCCTGGGATATCGGGACGGGTCTTCCTCGTGGAGGCTTTTTTGAATGTTCCTGCACAAATGGAGCGTCTGCTTATCGCTGTTGCCTGTTATAATACCGCAGCATTCGAACGGGTATTCTTCCATCGCATGTTTGTATATCTGCTCTACTATGTGTCTGTCCAGTTTCATAACATAATAAACAGGGTCGTGGGAATTTATATGAATGTACTATTGTACATTATTTTTTATTTCATCAAGGCGCAAACAGAACACAACGCGGCGTCTATGCTGTCCGGGCCTTTAATATCAGGTAACCTGAAAAAATGATCATGGCCCCGCCGAACAAAGAAGTCACTCCGGGAACTTCATGCAACACAATAAACGCCAGTATTATTGCGGCAACCGGCTCGAAGTATCCAAGCACCGCCGCCTCGTTTGCTTTTACGCTTCTGAAGCCCTGCACGTACAGAAGGGGGGCGGCGGTGGAGTGGACTATGCCCATGATTATCAGATATGTCAGCGTCTCCATTGAAACAGGGACCGCGAAGGCAAAGGGCAGCAGCACAAGGGCCACGATACCGTTTTGTATAAATGTGATGAAAAGGGAGGAGTAAAGGGTTGCGATCCTTCTGATAATGATGATCAGAAAAGCATATGCGAGCCCCGACAAGGCCCCGGCAATAATCCCGAGATGCTCATTGCCCGC
This sequence comes from Nitrospirota bacterium, assembly GCA_016222915.1. Taxonomy (GTDB): domain Bacteria; phylum Nitrospirota; class Thermodesulfovibrionia; order UBA6902; family UBA6902; genus UBA6902. Next base: position 22,879 of record JACRQA010000099.1, read on the forward strand.
CAGGACCGTCTGCGGTCCGGAGGCCTGGCCCCCCAGCACCAGCCACAGGCCTGCGGATGAAAGTATGATTGCGGTCCAGGTTGTCTTGCTGATTTTTTCTTTCAGAAGGAGTGGAGCAAGGAGCGCCACAAACACAGGGGCTGTGTAATGCGTAAGCACGGCATTCCCTATCGACGTATTTCTGAAGGCAAAATAAAAGAGCATCGAGTTGGCGATAAAGCAGACAGGCAGGAGGGCAAGCAAGAGGGCGCCCCTGTGTCCTCCGACAGAATACTTCTCTTTTCTTAACAGTCCTGATGATGTCAGCAATATGAACTGAAATGC
>JACRQA010000100.1 GCA_016222915.1 Nitrospirota bacterium
ACCCGGAGTCAGTTTTAAAATTCTTGTCCACGAAATCTCGTCCATAGGATTTAGAACGGCGCGCAGGTAGGATATGATGTCCTTGATGTGGGCCTGCTCAAAGAACCTCAATCCCGACCTTATTTCATATGGGATTCTCCTCCTTGTCAGCTCCATCTGCAAATCCATTGACTGGTAGTGGGAGCGGTAGAGGACCGCAATCTCCTTCATAGGCACCCCCTCATCCACAAGGTCAAGTATCCTTTGCGAAACAAACTCCGCCTGCTGGGACATATTTTTCAGGGGAATCAGCGCAGGCAGCGGGCCGGTCCTTTTCAGGGAGTTCAGCGCCTTCGGGAACTGCCTTGTATTGTACGCTATGCTTTCATTGGCAAGCCGAAGTATTTCTTCTGAACTACGATAGTTTGTCGTCAGCTTGAATATCTTTGTATCAGGGTATCTCTCCGGGAACTCTATAATGTTGTCAAAGCATGCCCCCCTGAAAGAATATATGGCCTGCGAGTCATCACCTACCACCATGAGGTTTTTATGCCCTGACGCCATCAGGTCCACAATGTCCGCCTGTATCCTGTTCGTGTCCTGATATTCATCAACCAGGACATGGAGAAATCTCTGTGAAAGCTTCTCTCTGATTGCGGGAACATCAACAAGGATTTTCTTCCACAGGAACAGAAGGTCATCAAAGTCAACGAGGTTCATGGCCCTTTTTTTCGCGTTATACCTTCCGGCCACCTGCCCGATCTCATCACTGTAGATCAGCAGGTGTGAATAGGTCTCTTCAATTACATCCTGAAGCGCCCTTTCCGTGCCTACGGAACGGCACATTACATCCATCAGGACATTCCCTTTCGGAAACATCTTGTCCGCCCTCAATTTCAGCTCTGCCACACAGGATTCGATCAAGTCTTTAGAGTCCTCACCGTCAAGAATCGTGAAGTTGGAGTTGAGGCCGATAGCTTCTCCGTATCTGCGCAGTATCATGTTCCCGATATGATGGAATGTACCACCCCACACTCTCCTTGATTCACCTTTTATAAGGAGCTCCACTCGGTGCAGCATCTCCCTTGCCGCTTTGTTGGTGAATGTAAGGAGCATGATCCGTGAAGGAGGAACACCCCTTTCAATGAGATACGCGACCCGGTATGTCACGACCCTTGTCTTTCCCGAACCAGCGCCCGCAATGACAAGGGACGCCCCGTCTTCAGAGGTAACGGCAGCGAGCTGTTCGGGGTTGAGATAGGATGAATAGTCTATAGAGGGTTCGAAATGGGTGGTGGATTTGAGGTGGTATTTTTTCATAGGGTAACATTCATTCTAATATATGATGGGAAAAAACTGTAGGGGTATCTGGACATTGCATATGCAACATTATGAACCGATTGTAATTATTAATGCAGGCAACATCTGTAGGGGCATGGCGTGCCATGCCCCTACGGGACGTCAATTTGCCAGACCGATTGAAAATTAATTATCAACCATCATCGGTGCATTCAAACAATGGGACCTTGACAAGGAACATCCGGACAATACACAAAAAAATCCCCCTTAAACAGAGGGGGATTTTTCCAGGAATAAAAAGTTATGTAAGAGGCTAATGATGAGCTGACGGGTCAGCGTGCCCGATCTCACCTGTTTTTATGGCTATGCAAATCTTGGCGCCAACGGTAAATATCAGCAGCCCGATGGCCCACACTCCGAGCGAAATCCAGAGTTCCATGGAATTAGGCATGTAGTCATATATATCACCGAGTGTGCTTGGAGCAAATCCGGGGAAGATCAGTCCCATGCCTTTCTCAATATAGACCCCGATAAATATAAATGTACAAGCAATGTTCAGCATGAAAAAATTCTTCCTGATACTAGGGACAATCAATATTAAAAAAGCAATGCTGTTAACGATAACGGCCGTCCATATCCAGGGAACAAGCTGGTTGTGCCCGCGAAGCCCGTTCCAGAGATAGTTGAACGGCTCGATGTGCGCTGTTGCCGAGTACATTTCCTTGAACACCTCGCTGCCGAGCAGGAAGAGATTGACCGCCATGCACCAGGTGACTATCTCCGCCATCTTGTGCAGCGCTGCATCTTCTATCTTCAGCTTTGTAGTCTTCCTGATGATCTGAAAGATGATAAGCATAAATGCCGGGCCTGAACAGAATGCCGATGCGATAAACCTCGGAGCGAGCACTGCAGTATTCCAGAACGGCCTCGACGGAGCACCGAGATACAGGAAAGCAGTGACTGTATGGATACTGATCGCGGCAGGTACGGAAAAGAAGATGAAAGGCATGATGAGTTTTGTTTTATACGACTTCCCGGCATATGTTTTGGAAAGCGCATAAATAACCAGAGACAAATTAAGAACCAGATACATGTTCAGCACTACAACGTCCCATGTCAATATCGACTGCGGGAAATTAAAAATCCCGATCATCGGAATAAGGTGCCAGAACCTCTCGGCGCTGCCCATATCAAGGACGATAAACATAAGGCACATAGACACCGCGGCAACTGCCATTATCTCACCGATCAGGACTATCTCGCCTATAGGTTTGAAATCATATATATAATAAGGAATAACAAGGACCACTGCTGCGGCCGCCACTCCGACAAGGAACGTAAAATTGGCAATATACCATCCCCATGACACGTCGTCTCTCATGTTAGTGGCGATAAGTCCCTGGTCGATCTGTCTGAATACGAATGCAATTCCTACGAGGGCCAACAATGTAAGGAACCCGACCCACGCTTTGTATTCCTTGCTTCCCGTTACTACTGTTCTTATTATGCCGTTTATTGCATCAATAGCCATGTTACCTCTCCTCTAACTTTTAACACCTGTACCCATACTGAAGAAGTAAAAGAATTTTGGGTTGGTATCAAGCTCTTCTTTTAGTCTGAACACCTTCATGTTTTCGAGAACATAACGTATTTCGCTGTTGGGGTCCATCAGGTTGCCGAACTTCCTTGCCCCTACGGGACAGGCTTCGACACATGCGGTATACCTTCCTGCTCTTGAACGCTGAATACAGAATGTGCACTTGCCGACCACGCCTTTATACTGGGGCCTGTTGCCGAGATAGTGGATTTCAGGATTGAATTCTTCTTTGGGTATGGAAGGCTTGCCCCAGGTAAAGCTCCTCGCCCCGTAAGGACACGCTGCCATGCAGAAGCGGCACCCGATACACCAGTTATAATCAACGACTACTATCCCATCAGGCTCCTGCCATGTGGCCTGCACAGGACAGACTTTAACACATGCCGGCTTTTTGCATTGCTGGCACTGCACAGGAACATAAAAGCGTCCCTTCTCAGGTACCTGCTCCGGCTCATAATAACGGTTTGAGTGTTCTAGCCCCTGCCATTTATTGTTGCCCTTTTGGAATTCCAGGACCTTTATCCATTGGATCTGCGGGTCCCTGGAAAGATTGTTTTCCTTGACACATGCATAGACACATCTCCTGCAGCCAATGCATCTCGAAAGGTCCAGCGCATAACCGAAGACGGTATTATCCATGGGAGGCGTTGCCTTTGCATGGACTTCTTTACCATATTTAAAAGACAGCTCCTCTTCAAGTTTGGCGAGTATGTCTTTTAAATCATCCGCGTCAAGCCTCTTGTAATGCTGCCTGAAGAGCTCTTCAAACGCGTATGCGCCGGCTTCGCCCGCCGGAAGAGCGCTGGCGGCAGCGCCTGCGGTAAGACCTGCCAAAAATTTCCTTCTTGTGATCAGGCTCTTTTCTTTTCCTTTTATATCATCTGACATTGGTCCGCCTCCAAATAATTAATCAATGCTGAGTTCCTGCTGAAGACTGATGTTCTTCCCCCGCTGAAGAGGTCCTCACATTTAACGGGGTCCTCGGGACCGGCTCGGGTTTAACTGCCTTAAACGGAGGATTATGAGGATCATGACACTGGGTGCAGTGCATCCACTGCTTCTCCCCGTTCCAATAGCCTGTCCTTTTGCCGTGAATACCCATTTTCCATTCGCGGTAGACCCTCTTATGACATTGTTCACATACCCTGTAATATTCGTTAAACTCAACCAGCTTGCCGTTTAAAAGCTGGAACTTGTCCCTTGTCTTTGCGCTGTGGCAATCAAGGCACCACCTGTTTTCCGAGTCATGGTTTATGAATTTTTCCGGGACTACATCATGAGGTTCTGCCAGTTCCCTTCTTTCATAATTCGGCTCCCAATCCTTGTCATGACAATCCGAGCACGGGAACACATTTAATTCATTCATGGGAGCAAGGAACTTCTGGATTTCCTCAACCGGTCTGTCAAAAGGGACTTCGCCCGGATATTCGTCATGTCCGGCCCCATGCGATCCTTCAGCAGCATGCCCTCCATCTCCATGGGTCGCTTCGGCGCTGGAAGCATAAATGATCTGATAATTATAAGGAAGGAACAAGAGACCGGCTGTTATTAAGGATATAATAAACAACATACACCTTAGGCGTTTCATTGTCATAATTACCTCTTAATTTTTTAATTAGAGAAAAGCCTAAAAAAGAATTGCGACACGGTATAAAAGTATACTTAATGTGTTTTCAGGTGTCAAAGCAAAAAATATAATCAGAATATAATGGAATCTTATGATTCCTCTGATCCATTTTCATTACCCGTTAGGCAGGGCACGGCACGCCGTGCCCCTACTTGAATCATGGAATACGCAGACTTTATAATTCATCATGTTTCCTGTGAGCCCTGAAAAAGAAAAGTCGCTGAGAGATAAACTCGACAGTCTTAACATTTATGAAAAGGACATCGAGGAGGCATTCGTACGCTCCGGCGGCAGGGGCGGGCAAAATGTCAATAAGGTAGCGACCTGCGTCTATCTGAAACATCTGCCGACCGGCGTCGAGGTAAAATGCCAGAAGGCACGAACTCAGGGTCTTAACAGGTATTATGCACGTGTGCTGTTGTTTGAAAAAATAGAGCGTTTGACGAAAGGCGCTGAAAGCAAAGAGGAACAGAGGATCGAGAAAATAAGACGGCAGAAGCGGAAGCGCTCACGACGGGCCAAGGAAAAGATGCTTGCGGAGAAGCATATTCAATCTCAGAAAAAGGCCGGGCGCTCGTTAACGAGAAATATTGACGAAATGTAGGGGCATGGCGCGCCATGCCCCTACGCCTGTTGTCCCCTGGTGAGCTTCCTGAAAGCCTTCATTTTTCTTTTGCATTGAGAGGCTATTTCCTGCTATATTTATGCATTATATTTTGAGGGGAGCTTATGCTGGAAATAGACATTCCCGGCTTTGGCGCTGTTAAACTGAAACACCTGGTGTCAGATTTTACAGGGACCCTCTCGTTTAATGGAAAACTTATCCCCGGCGTAAAAGAACGCCTGAACAAACTGTCCGAATCCCTGTCCATTCACGTCCTGACTTCCGATACGTTTGGAACATCGAAGGCAGAGCTTAAAGACGCTCACTGTGAAGTGCATGTATTAGAGGGTGAGTACCACGACCTTCAGAAAGAAGAATTCGTGGAAAAGCTCGGCGCGATTAATGTAGTCGCTTACGGCAATGGAAACAATGACAGGAAGATGCTCAGGGTCGCGCGTGTCGGCATTGCAGTGACAGAAGCAGAGGGATGCTCAGTCGATATCCTCATGGCCGCCACTGTGCATGTGACAAGCATTAATGCGGGACTTGACCTGCTTATAAATCCTAAACGGCTTAAGGCGACGCTCAGATATTGATCGTTAATGGAATTCCTTGAATTCATTTTCCCTGTATCAGGCGTAAAGACTTACATATTTATTCCTCCCTTAGTCGCTCTTGTTGTTTCATTCTTCACGTCCATGGGCGGGGTTTCAGGCGCATTTCTCCTCCTGCCGTTTCAGATGGACTTCCTCAAATATACAAGCCCTTCAGTCAGCGCGACCAACTTTGTATTTAATATAGTCGCAATTCCAAGCGGGGTCTACCGGTATATTAAAGAAGGGCGCATGGCCTGGCCGTTGACCTGGATCGTGATTGTCGGGACATTGCCGGGGGTGTTAATAGGTTACTACCTCCGGGTCCTGTATCTGCCCGACCCGAGGGCCTTCAAGCTCTTTGTCGGATGCGTCCTGCTATATATCGGCAGCCGGCTTTTTTATGAAACAACCGGCATGGCCGCAAAAGGGAAGACCCAGATGAAGGCCCTGGAGGACAAATTCAAACAGAGGACTGAAGAGCTTAGGAAACAGCAGAATGCCCGGCTTGCATCGGGGCTTCCAAAAGAGGCAGTCGTAAAGACTCTATCATTCAGCCTTACACGGGTGGAATATGAATTCTGGGGGGAGAAGTTTTCATATAGTACTCCTGCGATGTTTCTGCTTGCGTTTATTGTCGGGATAATCGGGGGGACATACGGCATCGGAGGCGGGGCGATAATAGCGCCCTTCTGCGTCGCGGTTTTTCGCCTGCCCGTTTATACAGTGGCGGGCGCTGCCCTGATGGGGACATTTTTAACATCAATCGCGGGTGTCGTTCTCTATAGCGTGATGCCCGCAACGCAGGGACTTTCCACATCACCGGACTGGCTTCTGGGCTTCATGTTCGGCGCCGGGGGATTTGCAGGCATGTATTTGGGGGCAAGGTTCCAGAAATTCATGCCGCAGAAATTTATCAAATTGATGCTCGGCGCGATAATCCTTTTCCTCGCTGCCAAATATATTCTGCAATTCTTCAGATAGGCATTTTCCCTTTGCAATAAGTCAATCAAACTCCTTATAATATTTTCCTTTATAACAAATATTCAGGAGGCCTAAATTGCGCAATAAAATTTCCATTGAACTTGCAGGCAGGGTAAAGAATCTTCCGCCGTACCTCTTCGCAGCTATAGATAAGATGAAACAGGAGGCTCTCAGTAAAGGCATTGACGTTATCGACTTAAGCATCGGCGACCCCGACACCCCGACACCCAGGAACATTGTAGAGAGCATGAGGAAGGCAGTCAAGAATCCTGCTCATCATCAATACCCGTCCTACTCAGGAATGCTGTCATTCAGGCAGGCGGTTGCCGGCTGGTATAAAAAAAGGTTCGATGTGACCCTGGATGCCGGGACAGAGGTCCTCTCACTCATCGGTTCAAAGGAAGGCATCGGGCATATTCCGCTAGCATTCGTAAATCCCGGTGACGTTGTGCTTGTGCCTTCTCCCGGATATCCGGTCTATCCGGTTGCCACCCTGTTTGCCGGAGGGGTAAGCCATACAATGCCGCTGCTTGAGAAGAACGCTTATCTGCCGGACTTAAAGACAATCCCAGCAGGCGTTCTGAAGAAGGCAAAATTAATGTTTGTTAATTATCCGAACAACCCGACCTCCGCCTGCGCGGGCATGGCTTTTTATAAAGAGGTCGTCAGCTTTGCAGCTAAAAACAATATTATCGTATGTCATGACGCCGCCTATTCCGAGGTTTATTATGACGGGAAAAAACCCCTGAGCTTTCTACAGGTCCCCGGGGCGAAGGACGTGGGGATTGAATTCCATTCGCTCTCAAAGACATATAATATGACCGGCTGGAGGATCGGATTCGCGGTCGGCAACAAGGATGTAATCGCGGGTCTCGGCAAGATCAAGACAAATCTCGATTCCGGGATATTTCAGGCCGTTCAGGAGGCGGGCATCGAGGCCCTTAACACGGATGATGCCGTGCTGAAAAAGATCAGGGACATGTATCAGGGAAGAAGAGACGCCTTGTGTGACGGTCTCAAGAAACTCGGACTTTCTCTTGATAAACCAAAGGCCTCTTTTTACCTGTGGGTCAAATGTCCGAAAGGACGCTCTTCCATGGATTTCACGGTCCATCTGCTCAACAATGCAGGCATTCTCTCAACGCCTGGAAATGGATTCGGCGCACCCGGGGAAGGATATATAAGGTTTGCACTGACCGTCCCTGTCAAGAGGATTAAAGAAGCTGTTGAGAGGATAGGGAAGATACTCTAGCGGCTTCCCGCTCCTTCAGGAGCAAACTTTGAAAACAGCTGTTTGTATACCTGCAAAATACCTTCAGCCTCATCCTGAATGCGGTGCCGGTTGGCTATCTTTGCCTGTGCGAGCCTGCCCATCCGGGACACGCGCTCCGGGTC